>JAKAWN010000257.1 GCA_021827245.1 Acidobacteriota bacterium
AAGGTGGCCCCGAAAGACGGCGCCGCGTTAGCGACGCCCAATAGCCGCTTTGAGCGGCTCACAACCTAAAGCCTCCGGCTTTGCCGGAGGATACTTACTTCTGGCGAGGGACGTGACGGCCGCGGCATTAAGCTGGGCAAGCCATCGAAAGTGGATCTTATGGGTTGTCGTCGGAAATTGCGATATACTCCAGAGCAGCGAAACGCGGTAGTGCAGAAACCAGATACCTTCGGTGGATGAGGATTGACGGTTCCAGCCTGGCTCCATGAGGTAGGGGGTGATTGTTTTCCATAAGAGTGGAGAAACTTTCGAGCTGTAAGGAGGCGGTATGAGGCGAAGAACATTTTTCGGCAGTGCTTTTGCGGGATTGGCGGCTACGGCTTACGCGGGAAAAGCTCCCAAGGCCAAAGCAGGCGGGATTCCGCGACGGACATTCGGGAAGACTGGTGAAAAGCTCACGGTGATCGGGCAGGCAGGCGGGCGCTTTCCGCTGATTACTTTTGAAGAGGCCAAGGCCATTACCCTGCGCGCCTATGACCTGGGGATCAACTATTTTGACACTTCAGTTGATTACTGGAACGGCCGCTCAGAGGAAGTTTATGGAGCCGTGCTCCCGCCATTTCGAAAGCACATCTTCCTCACCACGAAGGCCAACAACCGGGACCGCGAGGGCGCTGAAGCTGAATTAGATACATCGCTGAAACGCCTGCGCACGGACTACGTGGACTTGTGGCAAGTCCATCAAGTGGGCGAGAAGCATGAGGTGGAAGAGATCTTTGCACCAGGCGGCGCCATCGAAGCGTTCGAAGCCGCCAAGAAGGCGGGAAAGTGCCGTTTTATCGGCTTTACGGGCCATCACGATCCCTATGTGCACCTGGCGATGCTGCACGCCTATGACAAGTTCGATTCCATCCTGATGCCCCTCAACATCGCAGACTACAACTATTTGAGTTTTCAGAAGCTGACCCTGCCAGTGGCCGTAGAGCGCGGAATGGGCATCCAGGGCATGAAGAACTTTGGCAACGCTAAGCTGATGCAGGAGTTCAGTGCAGAAGACTGCCTGAGGTACGTGCTGAGCCTGCCGGTCAGTTGCACGGCCATCGGCTGCACCACCATCGGCCAACTGGAGGACGACGTCCGCTTCGCTCAGCAGTTCAGGCCGTTTTCGCCGGATGAAATGCAAGCCCTTCAGGAACGCGCCAAAAATATCTCAGGGCCCCATTTGGAAGATTGGAAGCGCAATACCGCAACTCAGGCGAGCGGCCGTCGAACCCCGACGGTAGCGCACGGCTAACGCCATGCAGTAACGTCCGGAGCATTTCTGCGTCATGCTCGAGCCGACAACAACCCCTTCCGGCAAATCGGTGTAGGCCTGTCGCTCGAACCTTCAGTCTGTACGGATCAGGCGGATGGGTACCGGCGACCCTGCAGGAGCGTTTAGATCGTTGTCTCCGCCTCCAGGAGAAGACGGGCTGCCGGGATCTCCGGTGCATGGAATACCGTTTAAAATAACCATGTCAACGATGTCTTCGTTATTCGCGTGATTGGCATCCTGGATAAACACCTGCAGGTATCCATCGATACCGACCACGGTGCCTCCGGGGGGCAGTGCCACCCCCGAATAGACCGGAATCGTAACGACAGAAGGACTCCCAGTGTAATCCGTAATTGTCGCTCCAATGAGGGCAGGGTTAGGGTTGTTGAATCCTGCCGTGATGGGGAAAACACCCTCTACAAGACGACTTGCGTCAATCGAGTCCTGGCCCTGGCCCATCCCGTCGCCGGAGGCATGGATCAGGGCATTGACTCCCTGGTCGACTGGTCCAACCATGTTGCCATTGGCGGTGACCAGCGTTGAGGTGCAAGAAAAGTAGCCGGGCGTGCACTCCGCAATGTGGTCCCTCAGTGCCGAACCGCTCGATGGCGGAGCGTCGCCGAAGCCCACCAGGTACCACTGGCTGGGCCCAAACTTGGTATGAAGTTGCCAAGGCATGCCTTGGATCCCGCCGGCCGGGGACCCGTCATAGAGTCCAGGGTGTAGAACCTCAGGGGGGTCGGTTTTGAGATTGAAAAAGTAGCCCTGGCCCGGGCAGTTAGAATTGGGCGAGTCGTTATGAATCGGGTCACAGTCGGGCACCAGGAAGGGCTTGATGCAAGACGCGGCGATTCCCGGACCGCCAGCGGTTCCGCCCACCGGGGTGTATGCCTCCGCCGTTGCGACGGCGTTTACGTTCGCCGTCTGGATGCCAAAGATCCTTGCGAAACAGGTGGGCACGGCGCGCCCGGCGACCACAGTGATCTGAGGCTCCCCAGGAGTGGGATAGCTGAAGGTTATATCGCCGTCCTGAATGCTGGCAAGTTCCCCTGCAATATAGTTTTGATTTCCTGAAGCCTCGGCGTACTTTCGGCCCAGAGTCTCCTGTGGGCCGCCTGCGGAGCACCCGCCCGTCATGCACCCGGATTGGAGGAAAGCATAAGCTCCGGCCAAAGCCGCTGCATCCGCCGCACGCTGCGACTGAGCGCGGGCCAGATAGAAATTGGCAAGGTCGATGGCGAAGGCTGAAAGGGCGAGCATCAGGAACATTGCAAATGCTACGATCAGCAGCACCGAACCCTTCTCTTTGACCATCGAGCGACGGGCCTTTGTCGTTTTCCACATAACGTCCTCTCAGTTCGTAACAAGATTCTTCATAACCGCGCTTTCGGTCAGCCTTGTGGGGAGGTCGAGATTGGAGCCCGGCACCAGCAGCTTGATCACGTTGTTGAAAGTCCAGCTATAGGGGTAAGTCACGGTTACTTGTGTGCCAAAAAGGGCAGTGGCTGTTCCTCCGGAAGGAGTGTAGGTATAGCCGTACTCGCGATTGATCGTCAGGCTGATCCCGCTCCCGCAGGTGTAGGTCCACGTTAAGAATCCCGTGCTCGAGGGCGAAGCACTATCGATGCAGGAAGAGTCCACGCCCGCGTTGGTCATGTAGTTCTCCACCGCTTTAGCAGCCGCCTGGATGGCGCACGGAGGATTTGATCCCATGCAAGTGATGTCGCTCAAACTGTTGGAGACCGCGATCCGCGCCCCTTCGCGCGCCGCGTTGGCCTCCTTCTGCTTCAGGTTATAGGCCCCGCCAAACTCGATGATCCCCACCAGAAAGACCAGCAGGAAGGGCAGGGACAGAGCAAACTCTAGAAGTTGCGCTCCGTCGCTTCCGGCGGCTGCGCGGTAAAGTCGTGATTTTTCGCACATCCGCGAGCAGACCCGCCGCTCCGGTGCTGTGCGAAAAACTTTTCGGGTCCTGGTTCGCAATTTTTTCATGGGCAGTTACCGTCCGTAGGCTGGTTTTCAAGGCGCATCTGAGACTGGGTTGGGATACTGATGCTCGTTATGTTAACCGGTATGAACGGGATGCCCATCTCCACCGGGTAACTGAAACTGACGACGACGCCACACTGCTTTGGATAAGTGTTTTCCAGCCAGGTGGCCTGCTGGGAGTATCCCTCCACTTTATCCGGGTCAAGACTGTCGGCTGTCAGCACCGGCACGACGTGGTTGTCAAAGGTAGTGAGCTCGTCGGCATAAGCATTCCCTGCCGCGACGGAACTTGGCAGCACAGCATAACGCGCGCCCTCCCGTGCCGCCCGGGTTATAGTTACGTAAACGTTGTAGGCCCGGCCCACCCATACTATGCCGATGAGAAGCATTAGGAGGGTAGGAACAATGAGCCCAAATTCGACGAGCTCGGACCCCGAGTCAGCGCCGGCTTCACCACGACTACACGGCGCCAGCAGATGGCCGGGAAATCGAAGCCTTTTGATGGGCTTGAGGTTTCCTTCCGGGGTTCGGATCCAGTAGGTGTACGCTTTCACGCTCACCTCCATCCGCGATTTGATCTGCCACCTGCTGTGGCGTCCTGGTAAGTTCCCTGTTTGAAAAGCTGTCTGATCGACCTCGATTCCTGTCGATAGAAAGCGACAATCCGGCTGGGCACACTGGCGCCTAAAATAGTTTGCGCGTGATGCAACAGCACGACATGGCCCAAACCTTCTGCTATTACATACGGCATAAGTAATTGCGTCGAGAACCCAGCTGTGGTTTTATGGAGGCATGAAGTCCCTGATTATTGCCGACCCTGTGGCAGCAGTTCTCACCCTCAAAGACGAGGTTCGTCGTTCCCAGGAATCCCGCTACGATCAGCGCCTGCACGGAGTGATGCTGGTCGCCCAGGGGATGGCCTGCCCGGAAGTCGGTCGCCTGCTTGGGGTTGCGCCGCGCACGGTGGAGTACTGGGTTCGACATTTTGAGGAATGCGGCTTGGCCGGACTGGCTGAAAAGAAGAGGTGCGGGCGACGTAAGCGCCTGAACGAAATGCAACTCCAGGAGGTAAAGGCTCTCGTACAACACGCGTCAAGCGGGGCAGGCGCGAGCCAAATGCCGCTGGACGGGAAGGGCCTCAGGGTTTTGCTCGCGCGGCGTTTTGGGATCGAGCTGGGCGACCGTCAATGCCAGCGGATACTTCGCCAATTCGGCTTTCGGCGGGTGAATCCCGCCCGTTGACTGGCGGCGTCGGACAGCAAAAGACGCACAAAAAGCCGAAGGCTTGAAGCCTTCATGCCGCAGCCAATCCCGGCGCAATGGATGAAGCGCTCTTTCGTCAATCTCTCGTAAGTAGCCTAAAGTGCGCATTTATATATGACGCTTTAACTCATTCCTGCCAGCCGACCCAGCAGTGGAACCGTTGCCTTGCGCGCAGAACTTTTCGCGTATTATGCTTCGAGTTGCACACTGCGCTACTTTTCCTGAAGAAGGATTGCCCAGTCGCCGTCGTTGGCAGCTTTGGGCGAAGTCCATGATGGCCCTTGCGCATCGGGCATATTGGTTTTCCGTCTACGGTCCCGTCTTCCGAATCGCAAAAGCCCTCAACACGCGTCGGCACCCCGCAGGCCGTTGGCCCTGCCGTTGGGAAGGCCTCTGGTTGCAATAAGTCCGGTCCCACACCGCGAGCTATGATATAAACTGTTGACGGAAAATTCCTGTCCGATCAGTATGGTTTGTTCAGAACCAGCGTCGGCGCTGGGTGATGAAGTGCCATGAAAAGCCTGATCCAACAACTTGTATCAGCTTCACCAGTCCTGACGGATGGCGCTTGGGGGACACAGTTGCAGGCGCGCGGCCTTGAGCCGGGAAGTTGTCCTGACGCCTGGAATTTGTTACATCCGGAACTCGTGGCGGAGGTTGCCCGGGCTTACGTCGAAGCCGGAGGCCAGGTCATTCTGACTAACACCTTTGGCGCCAACCGCATTGCTTTGGCCCGGCACGGGCTTGACGGGAAGACTGCGGAGATCAACCGGGCCGGAGTCGACATTTCCCGCCGGGCTGCCGGCGTCCGCGCGCAAGTATTTGCTTCCATGGGCCCGTGCGGCAAACTGCTGGTTGCGGAAGAAGTAACCGAAAAGGAGATCGCCGAGGCCTTCGAGGAACAGGCTCATGCCTTGGCCACGGCGGGCACGGACGCGATTGTGATTGAAACGATGAGCGACCTTGCTGAAGCGAAACTTGCTTTGGCCGCGGCGCAGACGGCGGGGCTTCCGGTGGTCGCCTGCATGACTTTTGATTCGGGCCGCGAGCACGATCGTACCATGATGGGCACAACCCCGGAACAGGCAGCCGCCGAACTGACCGCCGCGGGCGCGGACGTGATCGGCGCCAATTGCGGCCAGGGCGCCGAAGGCTACATCGCCATCTGTGAACGCCTGCGTGCGGCCACGAATCTGCCGCTTTGGATCAAGCCTAACGCGGGCTTGCCGGAAGTTTCGGAAGGACAGATGGTGTATCACGAGACGCCGCAATCTTTCGCCCGGCACGCCCAGGCCCTGGTCGCGGCCGGTGCGAGCTTTGTGGGCGGCTGTTGCGGGACGACGCCAGCGTTCATCCTGGAACTTTCAAGACATTTGCGGGCAGCAGGAAAGGCATAGTCCGGCCCATGAGATTGCGGCTGATCAGTTGCGAAATCTTCTTCCGCGAAATGTGTGCGCTCCTGGCACGCTCGCCACACACGATTGATGTGGAATTTCTGCCCAAGGGACTGCACGATGTTGGCACCGAGGAGATGCACGCACGCCTGCAGTCGGCGATTGACCGGATCGACAACAGCCCTTACGACGCTATCCTGCTGGGCTACGGCCTTTGCAACAATGGCGTCGTGGGGCTGACGGTGCGGGACAAGCCGCTCGTAATTCCCCGTGCGCATGATTGCATCACGCTTTTCCTCGGCAGCGGCGCCCGCTACATCGATTACTTTGAGAACCATCCCGGCGTCTACTTTGAGACCAGTGGCTGGATCGAGCGCGGCGGCGCTGACGGTGAGTTGAGCCAGCTTGCGCTCGGGAAGAAACTGGGCTTTCTGCAGACTTATGAGGAGATGGTCGCCCGTTATGGCGAGGACAACGCCCGCTACCTGCAGGAGCAGCTCGGCGACCTGACACGCCATTACCGGCAGTTCACTTTCATCGAGATGGGCGTCGAGCCTGACGGGAGTTTCGAAGAGCGCACGCGACGCGACGCCGACAAGCGCGGCTGGGCCTTCGAGAAAATCCAGGGAGACCTTGGCCTGCTTCGGCGCTTGTTGAACGGCCAGTGGGACGACAAGGAGTTCCTGGTCGTGCCGCCGGGATTTCGGATCGTCGCAAAGTACGACGAAGGCGTTATCAGCGCCGAACCCGCGGATTCCCCTGACCTCGCCGGCGCTGGCGACTCAGCGAGCGGCGCAGCAAAACGATAAGGACGACTATGAACGGGCGTGAACGCATTCTGGCAATGCTCGATGGCCGGCTGGCGGACCATTTGCCATTCATGCCCATCACCATGATGTTTGCCGCTGCTCATGCGGGCGTGAAGTACCTGGAGTACGCTACGAATTGTCACGTGCAGGCCGAGGCTCAGCTTCGCGTTGCCGAGGACTACGACTTCGATTACGTGAGTGTGATTTCCGACCCGGGCTGCGAGGCCGCCGATTGCGGCGCTCAAGTCAAGTACTTTCCCGACCAGCCCCCGGCGCTCGATGAGGCAAACGCTCTGCTGGCTGACAAACGCAAGCTCAGCGAGCTCAATGCTCCCGATCCTTCGAGCGGGCGCCGCATGCACAACCGGCTCGAAGCCGTGGCGCTCCTGAAACAGCGGGCGGGAAATGACAAGCTGGTGGAGGGCTGGGTTGAAGGTCCATGCGCGGAGGCCGCCGACCTGCGTGGCATCAACAACCTGATGATGGACTTTTACGACGATCCGGCAATCATCCAAGAGCTTTTTGAATTTATCACCGATCTTGAACTGGCGTTCGGCAAAGCGCAGTTCGCTGCGGGCGCGGACCTGATCGGCATCGGAGATGCTGCCGCGTCGCTGGTCGGGCCGAAATTCTACAATCAGTTTGTTTGGCCTTGCGAAAAGCGCCTGGTGGAAGGACTGCAGGCCGCCGGCGCCCGCGTGCGCCTGCACATCTGCGGGAACACGCGGCCGATTGTTGCACCTATAGGACGGCTGGGCTGCGATATGGTTGATCTCGATTCTCTCGCGTCAATGTCCGACGGACGGCGCGAGATGGGCGCAAAACAGGTCTTGTGCGGCAACATCGATCCCGTGCGCGTTCTGCGCGACGGGACGCCGGAGTCTGTGTACGAAGCTGTTGCAGAATGTCATCGTGCGGCGGGCGGCCACTTTATCGTAGGCGCGGGTTGCGAGGTGCCGCGCGACACGCCCGCTGCCAACGTGCGTGCGATGGCGCGATACTCGCGTGAACACCGCGCCGGCGGAGGACAAGCGCCTTGAAGGAGAACGACACGTACCGCATTCTGCTTCGTCCCACTGACGTCGAATTGCAGGCTCCGGCGGGTACAGCCTTGCGCGATTTGCTTTTCGAGCAGGGAGTGGAATTCCCCTGCGGCGGACAGGGGCGCTGCCGGGGCTGCCGGGTTCGCATCCATCAAGGCTCTGCGGAAATCAACGAGGCACAAAGGGAGAAACTCTCGGACGAGGAGTTGAAGAACGGGTGGCGTCTGGCATGCCAGTGCTCGCTGGCTGACAACCTTGTGGTTGAACTTCGCCAGTGGGATGCCGCCATCCTGGCCGACGATTCGTCGTTCGCCTTCGACCCCCGGCCGGGACTCGGAGTGGCTGTCGATGTGGGAACGACCACTCTTGTAGCCCAGCTGGTCGACCTCACGACGGGCCAGGTGCTTGCGGTGAGGACGGCGCTCAACGCCCAGGCGCGCTATGGCGCGGACGTGATGAGCCGCATCGAATACGCCGGCGGTAACGGCCACCTGCTCGACCTCGCGCAATTGATCCGGCGCCAGATTGCGAGCCTGATCGACCAGTTGGTTTTCTCCTCAAAGGCTGCGCGAACAGAGATTCGCGACGTCGTGCTGGTTGGCAACACGGTGATGCACCACTTGTTCGGCGGGATTAACGTCGAACCGCTTTCGCATTACCCGTTCGAGTCGCCCAAGACGGATCTAAAAGTATTCCGTCCTGGCGACCTCGGCTGGGACCTCAATCCAAATGCAGGCATCTGTTTTCTTCCTTGCCTGGGTGGCTTTGTGGGCAGCGACGTGCTGGCGGGTGTGCTGGCAACGGGCCTAAGTGACAGCGAAGAGTTGGGCGCGCTTGTTGATCTTGGCACCAACGGCGAAATTGTCGCCGGGAACTCTGCCGGACTCTTCTGTGCCTCGACCGCTGCCGGGCCGGCCTTTGAGGGCGCGCGCATCACTATGGGCATGCGCGCGGCGACTGGAGCCATCAGCCAGGTGACTGTCGAAGACAGCCACCTCGCCTGCCACGTGCTCGGGAACGCCGCTCCACAGGGGCTGTGCGGAAGCGGATTAGTAGATGCCGTCGCGGCAGGTCTGGACCTGGAGGTTATTGAGCCCTCTGGACGCTTTGCCAACGGCCGCAAGGAATGGGCGCTTGCGGAGCCCGTAGTGCTGACCCAGAGCGACATCCGCGAACTGCAGCTCGCGAAGGGTGCTATTGCCGCCGGCTTCAGGATTTTGCTTGATCGTCTCGGCGCAAGCATCGGCGATTTGAAGAAACTATACCTGGCCGGTGCTTTTGGCAACTATATTTCGCGTACCAGCGCGCGGCGCATTGGGCTCATTGATTTGCCCATTGAGCAGGTCACTCCCGCCGGAAACACAGCCCTGCTGGGAGCCAAGCTTGCACTTTTCAGCATGGACGGCGAAGATGGTTCGTACGCCGGGCTGCGGAAGAAGATCGAGCACGTGGCCTTGAAAAGCGATGCAAAGTTTCAGGAGGCGTTTGTTGACGGGCTTGCTTTCCCGCAACATTCTCACGTTGAAAGTTAGAAGGAGATGATTATGGCCTTATTTGAAGAGATGCAACAAGCCATTATCGACGGGAAGGCTCCGGTGGTGAAGGAACTGACACAGAAGGCGCTGAGCGAGGGGGTTAGGCCGGCGGACATTTTCCCCAAAGCGATTGTTCCGGCGATGGACGAAGTGGGGCGGCGGATGCGCGACTGCGAGTTTTTCATCCCCGAAGTGCTGATTGCGGCCCGGGCCGCACGAGCCGCAACCGACATCCTGCGTCCGCTGCTGGTGGACGATGCGGCAGCGCGCTCGGCGGGGACGGTGGTCTGCTGCACGGTGAAGGGCGATCTGCATGACATCGGCAAGAACATTGTGGCCATGATGC
>JAKAWN010000258.1 GCA_021827245.1 Acidobacteriota bacterium
GCCGTCGGACGAACGAACAAGGATTTGAAAATAAGAACCGCGGACCGCACAACCGGCGGTCCTCGCTACCCGCTTCATAAATGAGAACTGGTAGCCACGGCATCGCGTTCAATGCCGTCGGTTCGTCTGCAAAAAAACCACGGCACACAATCGGCGCCGTGGCTACCTGCTCACCACGCCCTATGATGTGCGGGCGCGTTTCTTTTCGGAAATCCATCTGTACACGGCGTACAAAGCTCCCCCACAGCAAAATACCGCCATGGACCAAAACTCCCATCGTTCCCTATAGAGCTTCTGCTGCAACGTCTGATAAACCACTGACCCATGGATATTCAAAGGATATATGCTGCCCGCTGCGGGGTTACGGGAACTCGGAAGATCCAAGTACGACTGGTAGACCGACATGGCCCAAACCCAGCCGGTTAAGCCCAGCCCGCACAACGCCATTGATGTGTACTTAAGAATCCTCTCAGCCTTGGATTTCCAAGCCAAGTCCCCCTCCGTCAGTGGCAGGGCACGCTATTGAGCGGCGTCACAGACGTCGTCGTGACGCTCACCGATCCGCTGCCCCCTACCCCAGCTCCCGCAGTCACTCCACCGCCGGTAACTGGACCATGAGCGCTGTTTCCATGGAAAACATCCGCTGAGACGGAGCCTCCCATGCCAAACGTACCGGTTGCATTTGCGAAAGGTCCAGTGACATCGCACACGGTCTGCCCATTTGATAGAGCACCTTCCACGCCGATAGACCCTGAACCGCCCGCCGTTGCTCCGCCGCCTGTGGTCCGGTATACAGCAATATGACCGTGAGCCGAGTAGCGCGGTCCTCCGGTTTTGAGGTCCGCGGTTCTTCTGGGGATGTGCCTTCACGGTGTTGTATTCTAGCGCCCTGTCGAGGCTCCGGCGTCCCTTTCTTTCCGAACGTCGGGTGGCACACATGGCCGTTGCCATGTGTGTGATCGTAAGCGGCATCAATGCTTGACGAAGCCTGTGCTGCCTAGGGAGTCCCGAAACGCAACACCACCAATGTCAGGTCATCGGAAGGTGGTGCTGGCCCCACAAACTCTCTTACAGCCTTCAGGATTTTCTCTGAGGCGTCAGCAGCAGGCAGCTTCGCGCATTCCGAGGCCACGCTATCCAGCCGCGATTCGCCAAACAGCTCGTTCCTGAAGTTCTGTGCCTCTGTCAACCCGTCTGAAAAAAGCAGAACCAGATCTGCAGGAGCGAGTTGGGTGCTGCCAGCGTCGTAGGCCGCACCGGCAAAGAGGCCCAGCGGGAAGCTCGATGTTTCGAGCGGTTGCACGGTCCCATTTGAGCGGACCAGCAGCGGGTAGGTGTGGCCGGCATTCACAAATTCGAATTCTCCATCAGGAGCGATGACGCCGTAAAACATGGTTGCATACATGGCCTCGCCTGACCGCTCGCGGAGAAAATCGTTGACCCGGCTGAAAATCACCCGCAATTCCAGATCGCCTGCTGCCACGGCGGCGAAAGCTCCCTGCAGATTGGCCGAGAGGATGGCGGCCGGCAGCCCCTTGCCGGAAACGTCGGCCACCGCAAAGCCGAAGCGGTTTTCCGGCAGCGTAATCGCGTCGTAATAGTCCCCGCCAACGCTCGAGCTTGGCACGGTGAAGGCGTGGACGTCGAAATACGAGCTTGCCGGCAGTTCCTGCGGCAGCAGATTCTGTTGAATGTTTCGAGCCAGGGCCAGTTCGTGCTGCACGCGTTCCTGTTCTCGGGCCAGGCTCAGCAGCCGCGCGTTTTCAATCACCGTGGCACCCTGGACGGCCAAAGTCTGCAGCACCTCGCGGTCAAGCCCCGTCAGTGAAGTGGCGCGCGCCCGGCTGTCCAGGTAAAGCACCCCCAGTTGTTCCGCCGCCACGCCCGCAATCGACTCGCCTCGAACGTCTGACACCGGAGACCTCTGCAGCGGGACAGCCACCACGCCGCGCACTCCGCCCTGGATGGTCACCGTCTCATTGGTGGCGCGCCCGGTTGCCGCTTCTTCCAGCACCATTTCTTCCCGGCCGGTTTTCGCCACCCGCTCGACGACGGATTTCGAGTAATCGTCCGGCGCGGGCTCCAGGCTGATTTCGCCCTGGGCGCGGGCAACGCGCAATTTCAGCCCTTCTTCTGAGTCGCGCAGGAACAGCAGGCCGCGGTCGGCCCCCGTAACGCTCAGCGCGGAATCCACCAGCGCCGTCAGAACTTTTTCCAGCCTGGGTGAGCGGTAGAGCGTCTGGGCCATCTGCAGCAGCAGGCTCAGGTGTTGCAATTGCGGCGCCGGGCTTTCGGCCGCCCTTCCCACTTGTTCCAGCAGGCCCGGGAGTTCAGCCTCCTGCATCAGAAATGAAAGCCCGTGGCTTTCCGCTACCCCCAGATTGATCTGGTCGCCGGATTTCAGCAGGCAACTGGACACCAGGGCGCCGTTCACATACGTCCCATGCCGGCTTCCGGTGTCTTCCAGAACGTACCCTTGTGGCGTCTTCAGAATGCGCGCGTGCCGCCGCGAGACCCGGCTGTCCAGCAGCACAAGATCGCGGTCGCTCTGCCGCCCCATGGTGAATTCGGGTTTAGAGATTTCAACTTCGCGCTGACCGCCGGAACTGTCGGTGACGATCAGTCGTGGCAAACTCTGCCGCATTTTGTATCCCCCTCCGGATGCTGCCGCCCATTATACCAGCCTGCCAGCCGGACTCGTTGCAGCAAATCATGCTTCGTGGAACCTGCAGAGCGCAACATAAACGCAACGTTGGCGCATGACACGCTTTGAACGCGAAGCGCGGACTCGCCTCCCTTAATCACCCCCACATTGCGGCCATTTACACGAAATACGAGCGGCCGACAACTGGCGCCGGTGCGAAAATTGTCCCTCTCGCGGACAGTGGGTAAAAATCGCAGATGTCTAGATTTTCGCCAGCGCCTGCTCAAGGTCCGCCATCAGGTCTTCCACGTCTTCGATGCCCACGGAAATGCGCACCAGGCCATCCGTGATGCCGAGCCGCTGCCGGTCTTCGGGTGGAACGCTAGCGTGGGTCATGCTGGCGGGATGCGAGATCAGGGTCTCGACGCCGCCCAGGCTTTCGGCCAGCGAGCAGAGCCGGACCGAGTTCAGGATGGTCCTGGCGTTCTCCAGCGAGCCGGTCTCGAACGAGAGCATGCCGCCGGGCCCACGCATCTGCTTCCGGCCAAGCTCGTACTGAGGATGTGAAGGAAGGCCGGGATAGTGGACCAGCTTCACCATGGGATGCGCTTCGAGGAAGCGGGCTACCGCCATGCCGTTCTCGCAGTGCTGGCGCATGCGAACGGCCAACGTCTTGACACCGCGCAGCACCAGCCAACTATCCATGGGCCCCAGCACGGCCCCAGCGGCATTCTGGATGAACTTCAGACGTTCAGCCAGACTGGCATCGTTCATCACCACGGCGCCACCCACGCCGTCGCTGTGCCCGTTCAGGTACTTGGTGGTGCTGTGCACCACGATGTCGGCGCCAAGTTCGAGAGGCCGCTGCAGGTAGGGGCTCATAAAGGTGTTGTCCACCGCGACCAGCAGCCCGTGACGGTGGGCCAGTTCGGAGGCGGCCGCGAGGTCCGTGATCTCCATGATGGGATTGGTCGGCGTCTCGAGATAGAGCAAGCCTGTATTCTCGCGGATGGCATCTTCGATGTTGGCCGGGTCAGTGGTGTCAACATAGGTGAATTCGAAGCCGAAATTCTTCAGGACGCGGTCAAACAGCCGAAAGGTTCCGCCATAAAGATTGCTGCCCGCAATGATGTGATCGCCACTCTTAAAGAGAGTCAGCAAAGCGTTGATGGCAGCCATGCCGGAGGCAAAGGCAAAGCCGAAACGGCCGCCTTCCAGGCGCGCCAAGTTGCGCTCGAGCGCGGCACGCGTCGGATTCAACGTGCGCGCATACTCGTACCCCTTGTGCTTTCCCAGTTCTTCCTGAACGAAAGTGGAGGTTTGATAAATAGGAACAATGATGGCTCCGGTGGAGGGGTCAGGCTCCTGGCCAATGTGAATCGCATCTGTGGAGAATCCCATAGGACCTTTCCGGGCGGATTGCCCTTGGTTTGGCGATGAAATGATGCCAGCAGTGAAATTATCGGAGTCTCCACCATGTGTCAATCCCAGTGGCAGCGTCTGCAGGCGCAGAAAATGGCAAGCGCGGGCCAATCATGATAAAACTTGAAGAAGAGGAATGGCATCGAAAAATTAGCCTGGAAGAAGTTGGGGGACATGAATGAGACAGGAAGATTGGAAAGATACCAGCTTGGTTCGGCTGGGGATGATCCTTGCTTCTGCAATGATGATGGCCGTGGCCATGCCTGGCGTTCTGGTCGCAGCTACGCAGATGACGACGGTGCACGTTCGGGTGCAGGATGCCAAGACCGGTGAGCCTATTTATCAGGCCCGCCTGACGTTGAGGTACCGCCAGCCGGGAGCATTCATGCGCCGGTCCAAGATAATCTCGTACACTTCGAAAACCGACAAGAATGGTAAGGGCCAGTTCCCCTATGTACCCATGGGCACCATTACCCTGATGGTGACTGCGCCGGACCACAACACATTTGGAAAAGAGTTCAAAATCACAAAAGAGAACCAGGTGATCGATGTAAGGCTGCAGAAGCCGCATGCGGTGCTTTAGCGGACCGCTCCCTGGGTCGTAAACGAGTGGCACTGAACGAAAAGGCATGGTACGTCCGCGTGGCTGAATCTGTTTGGAGAGTACGGCGCGCTTTCGAATGAAGCAAGTGAAATAGCGTGAGGATCAGGCAGTTACCTTAATTCATCGCCCCAGGTACGGTGGCAATAGAACAGCAAATTGCGGGGATGTACCCGGGAAATCCTGTGCAATCACGCGCCGATCTTCTGACTTCCTCTCGCATGTGCTAATGAGATTGAGTGGAAGAATGCTTAAGCTTAGTGCAAAGAGTAGAATGTCATTTGTTTGCCGTACCTTACACCGGAAGGGAGGGTGGTTTTCCACAAGCTTTTCAACAATGCTGTTGAAGACTTTTTATTGAATTGATAGGGAATGTTTATCGATGATTCCCGTTCTCACTCCTCCCAACAGAACGGCACAAGAGGACGGCATGACTCCCGACAAAATTAATAGCAAGCCGATTCTCTGACTTCTGCAAACTGTACACTTGCGCCCAAGTTCAAACGCTGCCCGATCAAGGATGAGCAGGTGCTGTGGGCATGGCGGTGGAAGCGCCGGGAGAATCCTGTGGTACTTTGAAGTAAACAGGGTCCATCCAGATATTTGCCTTGGCCTTCATGTCATCCATGGCGGCCTTGAGTTTTTCTTGCCTCAATTCGTTTTCAATCTGCCCTGAGACGGTTTTCACGTCCGGTTGCTGATGGCTGAGTAACTGCAGGAGAACCAAGGCATGCGGCGTGTCCACTGGCTGGGAGAACTGATTGTCTTTCAAATTGAAGGCGACTTGGTCCAGCGCGGGTATCATTTCACCTTTGCGCACAGTGTGCGGTTCCGGGTCTACCATGACAACGTTGGGAACGTCGAACTTCTTTGCTACTTCTTTGATGTCAGTTCCAGCTTCGACCGCTTTTTGGATCGACGCCAGGCGGGCCCTCGCCTCTTCTTCGGAGAGGCCAAGATCGCCAGCCTTCGCATCTGCGGCCTTTGTACGAACTACGAACTCTCGGATTTGCGCTTCTTCGAAGTCACTCTTGTGAGCGTTGTAATAGGTATTGATTTCGTCCGGCGTGACCTGAATGCCCTCTGCAATTTTCCGATACTCTGCCTGGGCCAGAAGCTGGATTTTTTCAAGGGCAATTTTTCGCTGAAAGTCCGGCGAGGCATCCAGGTGATCGGTCTGCGCTTTCTGTGAGAGCAGCACCATCATGGCATACTCCTCGCCAACGGGCTTCCGTCCCCGGATCGCCACGGCCTTCTGAACCTGAGGGTTAAGGCTGTTAATAAGGAAATCGATGTCAGCGCGGGTGACCTGGGCATCTCCCACCTTGAGCACCACTTTGTCGGGCGATATGGCTTGGGCAGAGGCTTGGCTTTTTGTACCGCCCTGCGCAGCCGAGTTTCCCGCAGGGGACGCATTCTGTGCAAAGCCCACAAAGGCCGACAAAGCTCCGGCCAAGAGACTATTCATGATAATAAGCGGCATCTTCCGACGACAAAATTCCATGCTGCAATACTCCTTATTGAACACGACTACCAGGCAAATCACTTCATCGTACCACAGGCCGTGCCATACCGCATGTATTTTCCCGTGCTGCAGGGCCTTGCCGGCACGCCTTTTGACGGACCTGTCAAACGACGGCAGCGGATCTGCCATCCTGGCAGACGTTGGCTGCCAGCCAGTGGGGCAAATGTTGAAGCCACAGAATCAAGCGTTATTCCGCGGGCTTCAAGAAGGTTTTGGCCACCGATCAAGGCTATCGCGCGCTGATCTTGCTTGCTATTTTCCACTTTCCTGCCCCGTCAGCAGCCCCAGTGAATCCGGCGAAGGCAGAGGCTTGCCCTGTCCGAACTCTGCCCGAATGTCCGAATACCTGGCGATCAGGTTTTGCCACAGGAGGCTGTTCCGATGGTAGAGTTGCAGCATGTTGGGCATCCAGGTGGGAAGGTTTTCACTCAGCCAGAGCTGGCGGTACAGTTCGGTCAGCTTGGTCGTGTAGTCGCGCAAGTCCTGTAAACGCCCGTTGGTCGAGTCAATATCGGAAAGATCTGCAAACACCATCCCACGGTTCTTGCCGTTCTCGTTGGAAACGGCGTCCGCATACTCCTCGGAAATTTCCTGCGCATACTGATATCGCATCCCGAGAGCGTCGATGCGCAGAGCCGCAAACTTCAGGCTTTCGAGGGCGCCGGCGTTGCGCCTGGCCCGGCTGGCGTCATTGACAAAGACGGTGTAGTCGTGTTCGGCCGTCAGACGGAGCAGAGAAGCGATCGACAGCATCTTTTGAACCTGCTGCTGCCCAAGAGGCGAAAAGGGATCCTGCCAGAAGAGCCCGTCGTCGGCTCCTCCATAATGCATGTCGAACGTTTGGACAGGTTTCCCGGACCGCATGACCTCATTGATGTGGCTCAGACTCATCATGGCATTGACCAGGCTGGGGTCGGCATCGCGGAAGAAGTCCCAGTCAAATTTACGATTGAACTCCTGCACATTGGTCTGTCCGGCTTCCCATGCACAGGCGGCGCCGTAGACTATAGACCACCAGCCCGGCGAATACATGGTTTCACCATCATCATTCCAGACCGTAACGATTGTTCCGATTGCTCCCACCTTCTTGCCGTCGGTGAGAAAGTGCTCGATGTTGTAAGCGGCCTCTTCGTAATCGGGAACAATGACGCTGGTGTTTCCAACCCACGGGCAGACGAAAATTTGCATGCCGGTGCCTTGAAACGGCTTCAGCCACTTCATGTAGCTCTCATGCGCGCCGTAGACCCAGCTTGCCACGATCAGATTTTTGGGCAGGCTCGGAATCATTTCGGGATGTTCCGTTGCGATATCGCCCCAGAACATGACCTTCTTGTTGTAACTCTCCACCAGCCTGGCAACGCGGATCAGGTTGTCGACATAGACCTTGCCGTAACCTTCCTTTTGTACCAGTTCCTTGCTGCGGCCCAAACCCAGTGAAAAGGTTTCATCGCACCCGATGTTGTAGATCGGGGACGGGAACACCGGCAGCATCTGTTCGTACATGTTGTTCAGAAAGTCGAGTTCGTGGGGGTCTTCGGGAGCCAGCACATAACCGTGCGGCTGCTCGGCCAAGCCACTGTATTCCTCAAACCGGAGGATCTTGTGCAGGTGCCCGCAGTCCTCCGTTGCCGGAACGATTGTCACATGGTAGCGAGCTGCGTAGGCCACCAATTTGTTCCAGTCCGAACGGGTGAGTGTGTCGCTCAGAATGCCCCAAAACGGCTGGCCCTCCAGCCGGAACGAGTCTTCCATGTACATATAGAGCTGATTCATTTTGAACTGCGCTATCGTCCGGACAATTTTCTTGAGATAGCTCAGTTTCGGAACAGGGCCGCGGCTCATGTCAACCTGCGTGCCACGATATTGGAGCGCCGGCCAGTCACGGACACGCACGCCAAGGATTCTGGCTTCCTGGCCGGATGGAACCACAAGCTGGCGCAGAGTTTGAGCGCCGTAGAACAGTCCCGAGCCGTCCTTGCCCGCAAGCACGATGCTTCCGGGTTCCACGTCGAGAATATAGCCCTGATCGCCGATCCCTTCGGTGCCCAGACGCCGCGCGGAGAGCAGATTGCGCATGGCCGGCTGATCGAATCGCCCCATGATGATGGCTGGCACACCGTGCGGAGGTTCGGGCAAGGCTACAATCGGGAAGTCCTGGCCGGTGATGAGCTTGAGCTCCTTTTGCACACGCTGCGCAGAAAAGAGATCTTCATGCGCGACGGGTGTGAGCAGAACAATCTGCAGCTTTGAATTCACCTGGAAGGGCTGCGCCTCTGTGCGCAGCTCCCGAGGCTGCGGGATGAGCATGGGCTGCTGGGCCGCGAGGCTGGCAGCAACCATCGGGAAAGTGATTGCGAGAGCCAGGAAGAAAATCCACCGGGCAGACTGAAGCTGATGCCGGCTGGAGCAAATTGAAATCTGCATGAAAACCTCCTCAAAAACTCGGTGCGCGCTGTTTGATTCTTTCCAGTCTGCGGAACGGATACAGGCTGTGGGTGACAGGCTCGCAGAACTCAGAAGTGTATTGATCCCGCGAAGAGATTGTCAAGCCACGTTTAGGTGTGGCGGCAGCCCATGACCGCCGGATTGCCAGGGCACGTTTAGCTGTAGCGGCGGTCTATGACCGCCGGATTGTGGAGGCACGTCCTGCCAAGGTCTCGCGCGCGGGAAAGCCCGCGCCACACTCGTTTTCGGTTCTTTGCAGCCGGATGCCGCGCCGGCCACTGCCAGCCGGGAACCTGCGAATATGAACGGATTAGGGTGCTTGAAATGAGAGGCGGATCGAAGGTTCATCTCGCAAAATAGGCTAGTTAAACGGCGCGCTCATTCTTAGGTTCGTTTTCGGTTCGTTTTCGGTTCGTTTTTTCCACAGCCTATTGTTTTCAACAAGATCGGTAGCTTCGTTTTCGGTTCGTTTGGCCGTTTTTCCGGTCCGTTTTTCAGGCCGATCATTTGTTTTCAATAACTTCTCCGGTTCGTTTTGGAAAAAGAATTCTTTTTGTCTCACATTTGTAATGCCAAACTTTCCGACCATGTATTTTCAATGGCTTACAGCCTACATGGCAGTCTAATTAGACTGTCTATTTTGGGCCGGCACATCTCAGCTAGCCGACATTTCCCGCCGGCCGATTTCGAAAGCTAGACTAGCACAGTAGCCATTGTTTGTCAAGCAAATTCGCGCGCGATGTGTGGCGCGCTCTAATGTAGCGGCGGCTTTATGCCGCCGGGTGGCGAGGGAAACTCGCCGCTACGGCGCCCCTTGGTCGCTGCCCGCACACATCGCAAAAACCGCGATGTATGCGCCACCCCCGTGAGTGTGTATCTGGGGATCCGACG
The DNA here is from genome assembly GCA_021827245.1 of Acidobacteriota bacterium. The sequence goes on from JAKAWN010000258.1 coordinate 9,529, forward strand.
TCGTCAGCGACTCATTGAAGAAATGCGGGATCGCAAGAAATCGCGAAGCGACCGGCGCTCATTTTCTGACAACCGACCGATTGGCAGAGCCACGGGAGTAATTCCCTTTCCACGGTCCAGCAGAATAACGCGCTGCCCTTCGCGAGAGCCTTTGAAAGATCG
>JAKAWN010000259.1 GCA_021827245.1 Acidobacteriota bacterium
ACATGTTTGCCTGACCGCCGACGTTTGGCGCCGTAGCCAGCAGCGAGCACTCCTGGAGGGTGTGGGCTTAGAGCATGGCAAAAAAGTCATTTCTCAGCCTGTGCGCCGGTCTTGCCAGCATCGCGGTTACGCACCGCATGCTGGCTGAAGCCGGCCAGGCCGACGAGTTTACAAAGTGGCCCAAGGCCATGCTCGCGGATGGCGCAGGGAAGCCGATCAATGCGCGCCGGCTGGAAACTCGTGAAGCGCTTGTGTTCGCCTATCCTTATGTGAGTACCCCCTGCTTTCTGATTAATCTGGGGGCTCCAGGGGCCCCGGTGGAGGTGTCGGACAAGAGCGGAGTCTCATATCATTGGCCCGGGGGAGTGGGGCCGGCGCGGTCGGTTGTCGCCTATTCGGCAATTTGCGGTCATCTACTTTCGTACCCGTCCAAGCGCCGGAGTGTTATTTCGTACTCGAGCGGGCCGAACAACTTCTCCGGCCACGGTCACGTGGTTGCATGCTGCGCCCACCATAGCGCGTACGATCCTTCGCGGGGGGCCGTCGTTCTCTCGGGGCCGGCACCGCAACCCCTGGCCACTATCATCCTACAATACGAGCCTGCCACTGAAGCGCTATACGCAACTGGCGTTCTGGGTCGAGCCCTGTTCGATGATTTCTTCGTAGCTTACAAGAAGGAACTGGTGGAGACGTATGGCCCAGGACAGTCCAAGCGGATGGTCGAGGGAAGAACGGTTGCAACCCCTTTGAGCCAGTACAGCGATAACGTCGTGAGCGCCTCGTTATGCTAACCCCGGAACCGGGGCAAAGCGCGCAACGGGACTGGATCTGGCTTCCCCTACCGCTGCCTGGAGAGGCTAGCAGCCCTAACAGGCAGTTGAAGGAGTCTTCACAGCCAGAAGGAGTGTGACTCGTGACGAGGACCAAAATGAAAAGGCGTGATTTCCTCCGCGTCACCCTCGCCGTTGGCGCCGCGGCCAGCCTGCCTGTCCTCCGGCCTCACCGCGCGTCTGCCAACAAGGCCGCCGCCTGGCCCGCCGAGGGATTTGATGCCGAAACGCTCACCGACGCGATGAAGAAAACGATCGGGAAGAGTGATGTCCCGCTTTCTCCAAAGGTAAAGCTTAACGTCCCAAAGACCGCCGAAAACGGGGCAGTGGTGCCGGTCACGGTCGAGGTCGATTCGCCAATGACGGCCGCCGATTACATCGAGACGCTTTACCTATATGTGGATGATAACCCCAGGCCGTTAGCCAGCGAATTCCATTTCACTCCCGCCAGCGGCAAAGCATACGTTCAGCAGCGCCTTAAGATGGGCGGCACTTCTAACATACGAGCGGTCGCAAAGACCAATAAGGGCCAGTTGATGGCCGCAGCGCAGGAAGTCAGGGTCACAATCGCCGGCTGCGGTTGAGCGCCAATCTTCGTCCGCAGGGAGGAATCCATCCATGGCGCAGAATATCGGCAACCCCTTGATCAGCATGCCGGCCAGCGCCAAAAAGGGCGAGGTCGTCGAGGTGCATTGCTTGATCATGCATCCGATGACCACGGGTTTGCACAAGAACGAACAGGGCAAGTTGGTTGCGGGGAATACGCCCGCTCATTTCGTCAAGACCGTGGACGTGACGTTCAACGACAAACCCGTGATGAACGCCGACTGGGGAATCGCCGTTAGCACCAATCCTTTCCTCGCCTTCACGATGCGCGCTGAGCAGAGCGGTACCTTGAAGATCGTTTGGGAAGACAACAAAGGCGGCATTTGGAGCGTCGAGTCCAAGCTAACCGTGGCGTAACCCTTTCATGATGGTCCGCATCATTGGTTAAGGTTCGAGCACGATACGCAAGATGGGTGCTAGTCTAGTGCCTCACAAATACCTTTACAATAGCGTTGGTTTCTGATACGGTCTTGAGCGGGGCTAAGCAGGCGGCGACGATGTGGGAGCCGACCGGGAAATTGGAGGTCGATGAGCAAGCGCGGCGCACGCTGCAGGGCTGGGTGAAGGCCCGCCGGTCGCCGCAGCGGATGGTCATGCGCGCGCGGATCATTTTGCTCGCCGCCGAGGGGCGCCCGACTCGCCGCATCGCGCGCGAGGTCGGCAGTAGCCGGCCCACCGTGCTGTTGTGGCGCAAGCGCTTCGCCGGCGGCGGGGTGGCGGCGTTGCTGCAGGACGCGCCGGGCCGCGGACGCCCGCCATCGATCTCGCGTGGCAAGGTCAAGCGGATCGTCGACGCCACTATCCAGACCACTCCACCGGGCGCGACCCACTGGAGCACCCGCACCATGGCCAAGGCCCAGGGCGTGAGCCCGGCGACGGTGCAGCGCATTTGGGACGCTCACGGCTTGCAGCCCCATCGGGTCGAAACCTTCAAGCTGTCGCGTGACAAGCGGTGCGTCGAGAAATTGACTGACGTCGTCGGCGTCTACCTCAATCCGCCGGATAAGGCGGTGGTGTTGTGTGTCGATGAGAAGTCGCAAATTCAAGCGTTGGACCGCACCCAACCGGGGCTGCCGCTGAAGAAGGGCCGCTGTGGCACCATGACCCATGACTACAAGCGCAACGGCACCACCACCCTGTTCGCGGCGTTGAACACGCTGGAGGGAACGGTCATCGGCACCTGTTATCCGCGCCATCGCAATCTCGAATTCCGCAAGTTTCTCCGCCGTATCGACCAAACCATCCCCGCCGACCTCGCGGTGCACCTGATGCTGGACAACTATGGCACTCACACCCATCCCAAGGTGAAGAGCTGGCTCGCCCAGCATCCGCGTTTCCATCTCCACTTCACGCCGACCTCCTCGTCGTGGCTCAATCTGGTTGAGCGTTGGTTCCGTGAGCTGACCGACAAGCGGATTCGCCGTGGCGCCTTCGGCAACGTCAAGGAGCTGATCACCGCCATCGAACAGTTCATCGCGGCCAACAACGGCGCACCCAAACCCTTCCTCTGGACAGCCACCGTGGACAAGATTCTGGCCAAGGTTGCTCGTTGTAAAGCTATTTTAGAGACAGTACGCTAGATCTACGGTTTGCCGGCGACTCCCGCACTCAACGCCGGGTTAGGTGCTCGCGACTTTTGGGTTCCCCGCTTGGTTTTATGCAGCAAGGTTGGGCAGTGCGAGGTCTTCGGGGTGACTCCACCTCTCGTTCCGGGTGCGCTCGCGGCCATCTCCAGCAGCCGGCCCGGCCAAGTCGTGCGCGTCGCCGGCTGACCTCCCCTTTCAGCAGCGCGGGCGCAGGGGGGTGTTACGCCTTCCTTCTCACGTGCTTCGCCAGTCCCGCCAGGAAGTAGTTCAGACTCTTCGCGTAGAGCCGCGCGAACAGCGTCAGTTCAATCACGTCCACCCGCCGTTCGCCTGATTCGCACTTGGAAATGTAGGATTGGGGGCGGCGCAGGCGCGGCGCGGTCTCTCATTGGGTAAGACCCGCTTCGTGGCGCGCGCGCCGAAGACGTTTCAGGAACCGTTGATAAGCCTCGGAATGAAGAGTCGCCGCTGACCTGCCCACTGTTTCGCCAATCGGCAGGTCACGCTATATGCTCTTTCCGAATATCCCGAATTAGGATAATTTTGACTTCTGGAGAGGAAAGAGGTCCGCCTTGCAAAGGTCGAATCGCCCATTCACCGCGTTCTGAAAGCTCTGCTTGATGGCATAAGTATTGCCCCCCCGACGTGCTTCAATTAACGCTGTTTATGGCTGCGCCAGTTCAAAAGGAACAAACTTTCGTGTCCGACAGGGAGCCAGGTCCATGAAGAAAGGAGGCATTGAACAAAGACGGTGGCGAATTCCGCTGGTAAACCTGGCGATGTTCGCCCTCGTGATTGCCACCATGCCCTCTGAGTGCTGTCTATATGTTGTTGACATGCTAAATCCATGACGATAGGCTAATCCTTAAGAGAGGTCTCCAACCCTTAACCGGAGTCCGAGCAATGGCCAATTCGCGAGCAGCAACGGCGCCAGCATTCCGAGAGGCGCGAATTCTGAGAGAAGCGACCGACGAGAACGGGCGATACGACGCCGCCAAAATCGCACACCTGCTTGATTGGACCGTCAGCGACATCGCCCGCTATTTGGGCAGGGATGCGTCCACAATTTCGCGCTTCGGCGCGTCGCCGGTGCACCAGGGAAAACTCGCCGCTCTCGCGTCTTTGATCCAAGAAGTTTTCGACATCATGCGTGAGGACCTGCGCGCAACTCGGGCGTGGTTTCGAACTCCAATCAGAGCATTAGACGACAAGTCCCCCCAGCACCTGATCTTAAGCGGCAACTTCCGCAGGGTGTCGAGTCTTATCGAAGAATCCCGCAGCGGCTTGTCCTTGTAACGCGGCCAGATCCTCGGAAACGCCAAGGACCGTGCTTACCGGTGCGCCGCTGGACTCGGCGATTCTTAAGCTTCCTTCCCGCCCGCGGCGCGACACCTACTTCCGCGCTACACGCCTCATCTTCGCTTCCGACCCTCTGGGCAAGCAGCGACCGATTGTCGCCCAGCGTTTCAACTTCGCTGCAGGCGCCCGAGTCCTTTACCTCGCTGATGACCAGGTGACCGCTCTCAACGAAGCGCAGGCGTTCGGGTTTCCCGCCAGTTCAATCGCCATCATTCCCGTGCAGTTCGACCTCCGCGCTGTAGTCGACCTCCGAGACCCGGCTGTTCACAAGCTTCTTCGCACTGACGCCGTTGAACTCTCTCTCTCAACTTTCGATCTTCACCCGCTAGCACTCCGGCACCCACCCAGTTGCTCGGCGAGCGCGTCGCAGCCGGCCTCGGAATCGACGGCCTTCTCTACGATTCACCGGCGCGCCCAGGACATGTCAACCTTGCCGTTATCGAAGCAGCGCTGAACTCGCTCGGATCTTCGCTTGTGGTAAACGATCCGAACAACAACCTCTCTGACGCCCTCCCCTGAGTAATCAGCAGACTGCCGCAAATTCGGAAGAAGCTGCTCTGCATAGCGACCAATCGTCACGCGGCCGTCCGCGCGCCTTCGCGGGCGCGGCTTCATCCACTCAGCAACCGTTCCAATCTCTCGACGTTGCTACCCGGCGGCAGATAGATCACCGTCTCAAGCAAACAAGCTTCGGCGTGTCCGCCGTACTCTATTCTAAAGCGTCGCCATTCACGCATCTCACGGGGCAACGCATCCGGATTCATGATCATCTCTTCGACCACGTCAACGTAAAGCCGCTTCCTAGCTTTCATTCTCGGTTTTTTTCCTTTCACTAAAACGTTGGTCCCCGGCCTCTCTTGACCGTGCCTGTTGAGAGAATGTACGCTAATCGGCTGACATGGCTGACACACACACTCACACTTTGGGCGACGTGATTAGGAACAAGCGCGCTGAGCTTGGTTTCAGTCTGCGCGACGTGGCAAAGAGGCTCGAAATCACCCCATCGTATTTGAGCGATATCGAGAACGACAGACGAGTGCCATCTGAACAGGTGACTCGTACCCTAGCAAAGTTCTTGAATCTGGATTTCGACGATCTGATGGCGCTCGCCGGTCGATTCGGAGAGGACGCTGAGAGGTATCTAAGGCGCACCCCGGCAGCTGGGGCTCTCTTCAGAAAGCTCTCTGAACATAAACCTTCAGATGAGTACCTGAAAAAACTTCTCGACGACGTTGAGAAAATAGGTCGGAAGAAGGGTGGCGAGCGATGAAGTCGTACCGGGGACCCGACGGAAGTCATCGCCTGTGGTTCGAGCCATCCGAGATAGAAGAGATGATGGAAGACGAACTACGCAAGGCGGGACTGCTTCCGGGTATCGAAGATCCCTCCGTCAATCTTGAACGCTTCATCGAAGGGTACTTGCGCGCACATTTGGACCAGTATGCCAAGCTCGATCTCGGCGTCCTTGGAGTGACCGAGTTTCGCCCGCCTTTGGCTCCTAAGGTTTCAATCAATTGTGACCTGACGGGTTCGGCATTGGATGAAGACGAAACGCCGCCAGGAATCCTCGGCCGCTGGCGTGCGACGCTGGCGCACGAGGCGGCGCACATTATCCTTCACCGCGTTCTCTTCGAAGTCCCACCTGAGGAGAATCTTTTCGGAGACCCAACCCTAGCCGCGCAAGCGCAACGACTGTTCCGTTGCTTGAAACGTGATGTCGGTTTCGGGGCTAACCCCGGCGATTGGTGTGAGATTCAGGCCAATCGCGGCATGGCGGCGCTGCTGATGCCGAAGCCGATCTTCTTCGATGTAGCTCGCCGGCAGATCCGCAGTCTGGGAATTTCGCAAAGCTCGCTGGTCGCGGGTTCCTCGCCATTGCTGCCGCTCATCCGCGAGTTATCCGAACAGTTCAAGGTGTCGAAGCAGGCGGCAACGATCCGACTTGAATCGACCGGCCTGGTATCGCCCCGCGCGCAAGCACGCCTTACCTGAGTCAGAATTTTTTTCTCTGTGCTGTTGACAGATCGGCGTACACGGCTTACATTGCGTATCAGGCCATCGCGTAGACGGCCGATTTTCTCGGAAGGAGAATCGCATGCCGACTTTTGATTACACAGTGGATGGTGAACCACAGAGCACGACGGAGAAGGTACTGACGCCGACCCAGATCCTCACCAACGCCGGCATCGACGCCGATACCCATTATCTCGTCCAGATCGAGGGCAACCACCGGGTTTCCTATCAGGGCAAGCCAAACGAGGAGATCCATATGCACGAGAATATGAAGTTTGTCTCAATCTCCACTGGCCCGACACCGGTTTCCTAGGAAGTGCGCGAATGGGTGCGGCGGATTTCGTTCAACAACTGCGGGACCTTGGCTACGAGGTGCGAGAACTGGGTGCCGGCAAGGTGGCTTTCCCCTACGAGATACCTGTCGGAAGGATGGTAGGCCAGAGAATCCAGCTTGGCTTCATGGCTCCGCCCGACTTTCCGCTAACGCCTCCGTCAGGCATCCACGTCTCGCCGCCTCTGCTGCCCAAGCAGTCTGGCGGCTCGCACCCCACTGGCGCGATTCACGACAGCCCGTTCGGTTCGGATTGGCAATATTGGAGCCGCCCGATTTCCCATTGGAGCCAGACCAAGCGCACCGCAAGAGATGTAATGGCGCACGTCCGCCACCTGTTCGACACCTTATGAGTCGCGCCACCCACAGCGTGGCGCTCGCCGCCACGACCCATGAGAAACTCGCACGCCATCTTTTGCGGGCAGACGGGCAAGAGGACCTTTGCTTCGCTCTGTGGTTCCCGAGCAACGGACGCTCGCGCGTGACCGCATTGCTCTGGCGCCCGATTCTACCCAAGAACGGTGAGCGCCTTGTTCACGGCAACGCCAGTTTCCTTCCGGGATTTTTCGAGCGCGCCCTCGGCGACGCGATCCAAGCCGGTGCGAGACTCGCCTTTATCCACAGTCATCCCGGCCCCGGATGGCAGGGCATGAGCAAAGACGACGTCAAAGCCGAACTGGGTATCGCGGCCGCAACTTTCGCTGCCACGGGCCTGCCCCTCGTCGGCTTGACGCTCGGCAACGACGGAGCGTGGAGCGCAAGGTTTTGGGAGAAGGCCGCACCACGGACGTATGAGCGTCGCTGGTGCACGACCGTGCGGGTCGTCGGCGAACGTCTCGCGGTTACGTTCGCGGACAAGCTCATGCCTCCACCTCGACTCGGGGCGGAGATAGAAAGGACCGTGTCGGCGTGGGGCGAGGAGACGCAGGCTTCTTTGGCCAGGCTGCGCGTGGGTATCGTGGGTGCAGGCAGCGTCGGAACGATCGTTGCCGAGGCGTTGGCACGCATGGGCGTCACGCACATCGTTCTAATCGACTTCGATTCGGTCGAGTTCGTCAATCTCGATCGGCTGCTGCACGCGACCAGCGCGGACGCGAAGCTCCACAGGCCGAAAGTCGCGTGCCTCGGCACTGCGCTCAGAAGAAGCTCGACCGCATATCGATTCGAAGTCGACGAGATCGACCGCAGCATCGTGGAAGAAGATGGATTCCGGGCCGCTCTCGATTGCGATCTTCTCTTCAGTTGTGTCGATCGGCCTTGGCCTAGAAGTGCTCTGAACTTCATCGCCTACGCACACCTCATCCCCGTGGTCGACGGCGGGATCGCAATCGAAACAACGAAGGACCGCAAACTCCGACGGGCCGACTGGAGGGCGCACATTGCGGGCCCCGACCACCGCTGTCTGGAGTGCCTTGGTCAGTATGACCCCGGACTTGTCGGCGTTGAGCGCGAAGGCCTTCTGGACGACCCCCGGTACATCAGGGGCCTCCCTGAAAATCACCCAGTGCGACGAAACGAGAATGTCTTTGCTTTCAGCCTCGCGACCGCGAGCCTCGAAGTCCTCCAAATGCTCATGATGATCATCGCGCCGATGGGGATGGCCAATGCCGGCGCACAGATGTACCACTTCGTGCCCGGCATCTTCGATGAACCCGATTTCAGAATTTGCAACGAAGGCTGTCCCTACCCGGAATTGGAGGCCAGAGGAGATTCGACAGGCTTGATTGTTACCGGCTTCCACGGAGCGGCAGAGGAAGCACGAAGGAAACGGAGGGAAGTATGAAGGTAAACAACATCAACGGTACAAGCCAGAATGCATGCTCCTGCGGCAGCTGGCTGGATCACTGGAAGAACTTCAGTGGCCAGACGCTTCCGACTTACTGCCCGGAAAACACCTGTCTGAAGAAACCGGCAGTGGGAGCCCACGTGCAGAAGGACAGCTCGATCGACAGGGGTTGGTACATTGTGCCGCTCTGCGACGGGCACAATAGAGAAAGGGGGAAATCTCTCAACATCGCCGACTCTACTGCGCCGGTGTCGGCGAACGTGAGCCAGACCTGCAGGAAATGATCAATCAGTTATCGGATCGCGCTCAGATTTTCACCGAAGATGCCCTAGCGTACTCCCTGTATACGCATCGGTCAACTTCAGGTGGCCAGTTCTTCTTCAAGTTGCACCACAACATGAGCATCCGGCGCGGCAGGCCGTGGTTCTATTGGTGTGCGCCTGAGATCGATGTGATCGAAGTCACGCCCGACAATCACGTGATCGCATACGAACTCAAGGGCTCGCGTCAGCATCCGAGTGGACTTCCCGACTTCCCTGCGATCCACGATCCGATCGGACAGGCGGTCGCATATCTGGATTTGCCCCGAATCTGTGAAGGCGATCGCCGGCTCTTCGAGGGCGGTGTTTTCGATTTCGTCTATGCGGTCTGTGCGAGGCAAGGAACCGAAATCGATCCCGGCGAGATGAGGACTCTGAGCTTGGTTCCGGTCGGCGCGATGTTCGGTCTTCTCGACGGTGGATTCGTGACAATCAAGGAGGCACCGAAAAATCCCCTCCAAAACTCGGAAGCGAAAGCACATTTCCTGCGAAATCTTGATGCTCTGGAGAACCACAAGACGCAGAGCAAAATCTTCAGGCAAATTAGAGCCGCGGGAGAGGCGTGGTTTTCCAAGGGCTGCATCGAACGTGGCAAGCGTTACGATGGCCGACCTAGGGCGCTCGCCTTCTTGCCGGCAGGTCTGAAGAAATCGGCGACCGGAACATTGAGCGCTTGCGCCAGTTTCACGATGGTTGCGAGGGACGGGCTGCGCTTGCCGCGAAGAATTTGGGAGAGATGCCCCTTCGAGAAATCTGTTTCAAGCTAGAAGCGATCCAGCGAGCCGTACTTCTCGATTACCAGCTCGCGGAGCCTCCGCCGGAA
>JAKAWN010000004.1 GCA_021827245.1 Acidobacteriota bacterium
TTCCTCAGCACGACATTCACGTGAGGTCTGCGGCAGGTCTTGAGGGCATTCTCAACGCCTCAAAGCGTCCCTAGAAAGGCTGGCGGCAGAGTCGGAGGGTGGCGGCTTGGTGAAAATACCTTCGGCGTACTACGTTTTTTGCTTCGCTGACCGGGCCAATCCGTTATATTCTGGTAATCCCGGTTGTCACGGAACAGCGTTGCTGCCTCAACGTCTGAGGTCAGGATTCTCTGCTTTAAGTGGGTGAGAACGGCTCCCTGAGGGGAGGCGATCGCAGTGAGTCCGAAAGCCCGCGCGGCTGGCGACGGACCAGCGCCCGAGGTGGCGTTCGAAGAGCGATTCGTGGTATTTTTTCGTGATGTACGGGACAGTTGGCGCCTGGGTCGCCCTGTGAGGTGTGGGAATGGTTTTCCCACAGAAACCAAAGGGGGAGAATATCTGGGCACAGGTCGCCTTCTACTCGAGTCTGGGCTTTATAATTCCAGGTTCCGTAGTAGGGGGCGTCCTCCTGGGATGGTTCCTCGATGACCACCTGCATACGTTCCCGATTCTAAGTGTGACGGGTGGAGTGGCGGGAGCCGTTGGTGGAATCGTCGAAATCTACCAGATTTTGACCCGGAAAGAAAAAAGTGAGGATCGGGACGGTTCATCAAGCAGCACTGGAGGGAGCTGAAGCAAGGCTGCCGAAATGGATGGCAGGATTTGCCGTTCTTGGAGTGTTGGCGGCGTTCCTGTTGGGACACGCTCGGACGGCCGGAGGATTCGGCTTGGGTGCCGCAGTAGCCATCCTTGGGTATTCTTGGTTGCACAAGGCCGTCGTCAGCTTGATGGATGCCGGGCGTGTGCGCCCGTCCAGGTTGACTCTTGGAAAGCTGCTGATCCGTTATCCGCTGGCTGTCGTTGTGATTTTTGTATTTTACCGTGAGAGTTGGTTGCCTTTTCAAGCCGTGCTGGTCGGTCTGTTTGTCCCGATGGCCGGAGCTCTGGCCGAATCGGTATTTCAAGTTGGCTCGGCTTTGCTCCACCCCAGGGCGACGTAAGGAACCTCCGGGGCAGGCCTGAATGCCCCGCACGGTGGTGCCAACTTTTTGTGGATGGAGGAGTTCGGATTGCCCGTAGAACCACATTTCTGGTTTACAAAGCTGCTGAATGACCTGTTTGGCGGCGTGGTTGGCTCCTGGATGGTCAAGATTGGAGTTCCGCCTGCGAATCCTCATTATCCAATCACCGATTACGTTGGGGGCCAGATTCTGGTGCTTCTAATCCTCGTCATCGGAGCCATTATTCTGCACCGGCAGCTCTCTGTCGAACATCCGGGCAAATTGCAGCAAGCCATGGAAATCTTCCTGGAATTCACCCAGAATCTTGCCGATGAGATGATCGGGCACGGCGCCCGCAAGTATGTTCCCCTCATCGGAACTCTGGGTCTTTTCATTGTTGTCTGCAACATCATGGGCCTGATTCCAACATTTGTAACGCCTACGGCCAGCATCCAAGTGCCTCTCGGTTGCGCCGTCCTGGTCTTCATTCATTACAACTTTCAGGGTCTTCGCCAGCACGGAATCCTGGGCTACATCAGGCACCTTTGCGGCCCCATGATGTCCATTGCAATCATCATGCTGCCGACCGAAATTCTCAGCAATGTTCTGCGAATGCTGTCGCTCAGCGTTCGTCTTTGGGCCAACATGCTGGTGGGCGGAATTCTGGAGAGTGTTTTTACGGGTTTGATTCCGGTTGCGATCCCGGCGGTCTTCATGGCTCTGCACATTTTTGAGTCGTTTCTCCAGGCCTATGTTTTTATGATCCTGCCGGCACTTTACATTAGTCTGGCTGTCCAAGAGGAACATTAGACGGATGCCGATGGATTGTTGTTGGAGTGTCATCCCCGCTAGTGGGGGATGCGTGTCCTGGACAGAACTCGCCATGCGAGGGAATCGGACGTGCCGGTCGCAATCGGAGGTGAGGAAGTACACCTGGCATCAGCCGATCGCCGGAACTGTCGCCAGTGTGGTTTCCTCGGAGATAAAGACGGCGGAACTGCGGATGGAATTTTAAAGTCAGAGCCTCCCTGGGAAGGGCGGGGCTAATGCGAAGGAGGAAAGATGATGCGGAAGGTTGTGATCTTTTGCACCTCGATGGCGGGCTTGCTGCTGACGGTCCCGCTGTTCGGTGCTCAGGGAGGAGCTGCTGCGGCAAGCTCTGGGAGTAGCGCCAACTGGGTGGCCATTACCTCGGGTTTTGCCATGGCTATTGCCTCAGGCCTGTGCGGATTGGGTCAGGGAAGGGCCGCCGCGGGAGCCTGCGAAGGGCTGGCTCGGAATCCGGGCGCCAGGCCTGGGATTCAGCTCTTTCTAATCCTGGCGCTGATCTTCATCGAATCACTGGCACTTTACACGCTGGCGATCATCTTTGTAAAAGTTCGATAATCCTGCGCCGGTTCGCAGAAGGTGGGAGGCTTCGGCCTCCCCCTTTGGTTGCGAGGTTCGGGCAGCCATGGGGACGGCTAGAGCTTCCGCGCCAGGGATTTCTGACACGGTAGTCCCTTGTGGGTTCTATCGTGTCCTCGAACGTGCCGTGGAGGAGTTTGCTCGCAGGTTTCGATAGCCTTTTACGACTTATTGACTGCTACTCATCGAGTGTGCCGCGTCGGTCCGCTCGAATGCGGCAAAGCCCGATGCATTAAGTCTGTGAGGAGGGGGGCGCCTTTCACGGTGGTCATGCCAGATCTGCTAAAGCTCTAATTTCCTCCCTCGTTTCAATCTCTTACAATTTGACCTTGGAGGGCCAAAGTCTGATGACCGGGGAGACTTTGAGTTTCTTGTTGCCTTGCGTCTCCGGCATCGGTACTATTTCCCTAAGCTTGGGCTGGCAGGGAACTGCGGGGGTGCTTCGGGGGTCCGGAGCATGGTAAACGGCTTTAATGCCGAGATAGTGTTTGAAGGAACCCTTTTTCACATACAGACTGAGACTGGAAAAGAATTTCATATCGAAACCGCCGTGTATGCCAAAGGCCCTGTGTTTCTCTCCGCCAAGACTTTGAACCCAGGCTTCACCCATGCATCCGCTGGCGGTGCCCAGGAATTTGGGAACCTGCTTGAAGAGCAACATCGGCAGGTGATTAAGCGGATTGGGGCGGGTGAAATCATACCGCCTCGGGCCCCTGTATCCGGCTTGGGTTCGCTGGTAGAATAATGATCGTCCAACTGAATGGCGAACAGCGTGAAGTCCCTGATGGCCTGAATCTGGCAGGCTTGATCGAATGGCTTGAGCTTCCGGCTGATCGCGTCGCCGTCGAGCGCAATCTCGAAGTGGTAAGAAGGGTGAACTGGGACGAGACCCGGATTGAGAATGGCGACCGCCTTGAAATCGTCAGGATGGTCGGAGGCGGCTCGGCCAACTTCCTGCCTGTGAGACCGAGGAACTCTGCATGCACCCTACAGTGACCAGTTCCTCCGCGTTTATCCTTGTCACGCTACTGATCAAGCTGGGGGTCATCGCCTCGTTGGCCAGCATCATCGCCCGGTTTGACAAATTCCGGCGCCTTCTGTTGGTCGAAATTCGAACTCCCAAACAGAAGCTTCTTTTTGCTGCTTTCCTGGGTGTACCTTTCATGCTGGGTGTCCTGACCCGCCTGGTTGCCCACTACCAGGGCGCGGACCTGAGCCTCGAAGTGACGGTGATTGGTGGCTTGCTGGGTGGCACTATGGTCGGCCTCGTCGTTGGCATGATGGTCAGTCTGCCCGCAGTCCTTATCAACCATGAACTCCTTGCTGTGCCAATGGCAGTGCTTTATGCCGTGGTGGCCGGCTCGGCCCGTTGGCTCTGCCCGAACAAAGAGGAGATCTGGAAGTTTTCACCCTTTATTGATCTCAGCCTGTACCGCTCGATCAAACAGCGTTTCAAGCAGCCTTCAATGGACTGGCAGATCCTTTTCTTTCTGGTGTGCGTTTTTCTGGAATTGTCGCGAATCGAGATGGGAAGGGTTTCCAGGGGGAATCTCTTTTTCCTGAACCCGCCGGGCGTGTGGACCGAGATCCTGGTTCTTTTTGCCACGGCTATTGCGGTGGCCTTGCCGCTGCGCATTTGGAACAACACGCGTATCGAGCGGAAATTGGAAGAGAAGGAACGGATTCTGATCCAGGCCCGAATGGACAGCCTGATCAGCCAGATTAATCCGCATTTCCTCTTCAACACGCTGAATACTGTTTCGTCGCTGATCCGTCTGGACCCCGACACCGCCCGGAAAGTGCTGGTGAAGCTTTCCAACATCCTTCGCCGGAGGCTCAAGACCCAGACACATTTCGCTCCCCTGCGCCAGGAGCTTGATTTTATTGCCGATTATCTCGACATCGAAGTGGTGCGCTTCGGCCGTGATAAGCTTCGCGTCATCGAAGAGATTGATCCGGGAGCTCTGGACGCGATTGTGCCCAGCATGATCCTCCAACCGCTCGTGGAAAATGCGATTCGCCATGGCCTTGGCCCTAAGATCGAGGGCGGAACGATCACCTTGCGTGCCTCTCGCCACAATGGACGGGTGTCCATCCAGGTAAGCGACGACGGCGTGGGAATTCCGAAGAGTCGCCTGCCGGAAATCTATGCCTCCGGCATAGGGATGATGAACGTTCAGGAGCGGCTGAAGGTCCTTTACGGCCATGATTTTTCAATGAAGGTCGAAAGCGAGCCGGGAAAGGGAACTACGATCCGCTTTGAGTTCCCCGAGGTTGTGCCGGCGGAAGAAGCTATTTCGGTTGAGGCGGCGCCGTCCGAACCATAAGCCGGGCGTAGACCGTCCCTTTGCACCTTCCGAATCTCGTGTTAGCCAACGCGGGGCTTAGCAGGTTTTCGAAAGGCCTTTCGAAACCGCGTCATTCCAGCCGGCAGCAAGAAATTGGGCCTTGAAACCAGGCGATTTACGAGAGCCCTCACCACGCCCGCTCATGGAGTGCGGGATGGAAAGAGTTTTTTCAACAAGCTGTTAGATTGACCATCAGGGAAGCGACTCATCCCAAAAATCTCTTTGCCATGGCGCGCGTCATAAGCAAAGAATTAGGTCCGGTGTTTCTGGTTTCTTTCCGGAGAGACGAGCCGTCGAAGTAGTATTCCTCATATGCGAGCTCTTCTGCGAGCTGGACCGTTCTGGTATCACCTCTGAAATTCTCAACCAGCAGGAGGGGCTCGAATTGCAGCAATGTCTCCTTTCCTCCGCGCAGCACGTTGTAAGTGTACCCTTCGACATCCACTTTTATGAAAACTGGCGCCAGGCGCTGCATGTCCAGGGTTTCCACTGTGCAATCGCATTCAGCGAGTGTCAATTTCGCCGAGTCGAATCGCAGAATCGTCTCTTTGTTAAGCCCGTAGCCGGCAGACCCCTTGTTGAAGGAAGAGAGCGCGTCGTAAACAAATCCCTTGTACGAGGGCACAAAGAGAGTCAGGTGTCCTGCCGAATCGGCCAGGCCCTTTGCGACGATTCGTATATTGTTCCGATCCTTGTAACGTGCCAAAAGGTGCGCCGCAAGCCCCAGATTGGGTTCGAATGCAACAATTTCCGCCTCGGGCCTGAATAACAAAATTGATTCGATGGTTTGCCCATAGTTAGCGCCCACATCGATATAACATCCCTTCAGTGCCGGCGGGATCAAGCTCAACGCTTTGAAGTCGCTCTCGTGGGGAATATGCAACCAGCGGCGAGCATGGAGATAGAGCCAGTCCTTTGACTCCTTCAGGAACAGGAAGGGGAATTCGCTCTGCATTGTCCTGAATACTCGCTTGACCTTTTCGTCCGTAGAATCTCCTCCGGGGAATCGTCCTGGCCTGCCCGGAATTCTACCATCTGGATTGGGGTTGTCCATATTTCAGCGTTGACGTGCGTTCCTGAATCCGCACGAAACCGAATTTGACCACCGGACAATGGAGGGGCGATGGCGTCGATCTGGAAGCACGGTCTGGGTGTCGAGGCAAGAGGAGGCGGGCTGGATTGCAGCCGGCTTGGAGCGGCTGATGCGCGTCAGCGAGCACAGGGTGCGCCTCTCGGGGGCAAAGTAAGGGATTCGGGTATCGGTAGAACTCAACGGGGGGCGAAAGCCAACAGATGGGAATGGGCGGCTGGAGAGGCCGCTTCAGTCGAACCTGTACAGATCGAGCAGTCGCCCCGGCTTCCTGCTCTTTGCCCGTTTCACGAGCAATCACATCTGGATCAGCTTCCACAAAATCGCCTTCGACCTGTCCCGAAAATCAATCTGTGTTAATATCAAGGCTTTGCACCTGAACTGCTGAATCTGCTCCAGCCGACAGCGGAATTCAAGCAACTGATCGGTGAGAGCAGGGGCTTCCTTGTCCGAAAAACCATATGCCCGAGGAACTTTGATGGCCAAACGTGACCCTGGCAAAGTGAAGACAACTCCCAGTTCAATGAGTATGATTGAGCCCCGTTTTCGCAATATCTACAAGTCTTTTTATAAGGAGACTTATTACTCCACTACGACTCTCGACTCCAAGACCAAGGAATTAATCGCGATTGGATGCTCGTTGGTGGCAAAGTGTGAAGGTTGTGCCAGAGGGCATATCAAGAAGGCATTGGAATTGGGGGCCAGCAAGGAAGAAATCTCGGACGCCATCGTTGTGGCCGTAGGGATTGGGGCTGCCAGTGTCGTTGACATGTCGGACAAGGCTGCAACCCACCTGGATCTTCATCACTTCGAGTAGGGAACATGGGACAAGTTCTCCGGAAGGGGCTGCACTAAACTCCGAACGAGAGCGCGTATCGAATCTCCTAAGGGGCCGAGAGCTGGCTGGTTGCCACTTTGCGAGGACGCCGGGTGGATTTCCCGATCATCGGCATTCTGTTTCTACTGCTGTTCCTGGGCCTGGCGGATAACCAGACGATCCCTGCGCTGCTTCCCCTCCTCATCGATTCTCTGCACATCACCGTTGAGCAAGCCGGTTTGTTGGCGGTTTTTTATTCTGCGGCGGCTGCCGTGGCTTCCTTGATCACGGGGATTGTTTCCGATCACTACGGTCGCCGGCCTTTTCTGATAGCCGGGGCAGTTGTGTTCGGGTGCGCATCCTGGCTGGCCGCGCACGCCGGAAGCTTTACGGGGCTGACGATAGCTCGAGGCCTGACGGGTCTGGGTGCGGGAACCATCTCAACCTGCTCGATCTCTTTCGCTGGAGACTGGTTTGACTACAGCATCAGAGGCCGAGCCCTCAGTTGGATATCCACGGCGTATTTTGTCGCTCCGATTCTGGGCGTTCCACTGGCCGCCCAGGTAGCTGGCCGGCTGGGATGGCGCGACACATTCTATTTCTTTGCGGGACTTGCCGCCATCGCTGGCGTGTCTTCGCTGCGCCTGCCGCACGATCATCGGGAAGCAAGCCCGAGTTTGGAAAAATGGAGAGCCACATTCCGTGCCTGCAAGTCGTTTTTCAAGCGGCGGGACACCAGCGCTGGCCTGGCAATCGCCTTCCTGGTGTCAGGCGGGCTCTACGGCTTTATTTACTACATTGGGCAGTGGCTAAACTCGTCTTTCGGAGTGCCAACCGGAACTATCGGCTGGGTCTTCATGCTGGGAGGCCTGGTAGCGCTGTTCAGCGCGCCGCTGGCCGGCAGTCTTTCGGACCGCTGGGGAAAACGGCCGGTATCAATTGCAGGCAACATCCTGCTGGCCTTGTCGGTGGCGCTGGTTCCGCTGTTTCCGTGGGGTGTGGGCTTGTTGATTGTTTTTGGGATTACCAGCCTTGGTGCTGCTTCCCGTCAGGGACCGCTGGCCGCGTTGATGACGGAACTGGTTCCCATGTCTGAGCGAGGCTCTTTCATTGCGCTTCGCAACGTGTTTTCGCAATTGGGAATCGGGCTGGTGGTACTGGCGGGCGGAGCTATTTACGAGCGGCACGGCTATCTTGCCGTCACAACTCTGTGCGCGGCTATGACATGCCTGGTTGCCATCCTGCTGGCCACCCACATCGTCGAACCACACTCCGCACCCAGGAGTTCGCAGTCGTAGTCCAAAGAGCAGCCGGATAAGAGCATGTCCGGCGGAAAAGAAGGCTGACTTTGACAAAACGTCGCGTCATTCGAACTATCCTCCTGATTCTCTTGGGTTTGGTCGCTGCCTTTTTCCTGGTTGTGGTGCCGTTGTTTTTTACCTACATTATTACGTCTGCGCAATTCCATTTTCACGACCCGAACGCCGGAAAAACGCCGCAGTCGTTCGGCCTTAGTTACCAGCGCATAGAATTCCATTCCTCGGACGGGATCTTGTTGAGGGGCTGGTATGTGCCGGCCGGCCCGAAGGCTGTTGGAACGATTATTTATTGCCACGGCCGCAACCGTTCTCGCGTTGAAATGCTTCCTATGGAAGTTTTTGCCCACAGCCTTGGCTACAGTGGCTTGCTGTTCGACTTTCGCCACTCAGGAAAAAGCGGTGGCAAGTTTGCGGACCTCGGATATCTGGGGCGGCTTGATGTTTTGGCAGCCATCCATTACGCATTGAATCAGGAGAAAGCCACACGGCCCATTGTCTTGTGGGGAGTATCGATGGGCGCCGCCGCCGCTCTGATGGCTGCCTCTGAAACGCCGGATGTCGCGGCGGTCATTTCAGACAGTTCTTTCCTTTCTTTTCGCCAGATCATTGTCCACGCCGCCCACATGATCTTTCACGTTCCTTCCTTCCCGATGGTGGATGAGGCCATCTATCTTTCTGCCTGGCGAGGTGGGTTCTGGCCTTCGGAGTTTGACCTGAGGAAGGCGGTTGAACGCATCAATCCCCGCCCGATTCTCTTCGTATCGGTGAAAGGCGATCGGCTGATCCCGCCCGCTGTTACGCGCGAGCTCTATTCCTATTCGACCAGCCCCAAGAAAGTCTTGTTGCTGGTTCCCGGCCATCGCCACGGCGAAGGGTTCACCTCCGGACATGAGCAATACGAGCAGGCAGTGGAAAAATTTCTTTCCAGCATTTCCGGCTGAATTTCCATCGCTACATTCAGACCCTCGGGGTTAGAATGTTTCCACCTGCGTTTTCCCCGCTGTCTAATCGAATTCGTTTTGAACCTGAAGGAGGTTTGCCATGACTGATGCTGCAGAACAAACCCACACCGACCTTCGATTCGGTCCCTGGCTGACAGGTCCTTTTGCGTTCATTGCTCTGCTGATCATTGCTCGTTTCTTGTTGGAGATTTTCGGAATGCCGCACCAGATCACGCGTTACCTTTCCGCTACGGGGGCCGTCTTTCTGGTGGCGATTTACCTGGGGGCCGTCGCTCCACTCCGCGGAGTTCGGAAATCATGGGAGATTCTGCTGCCCGGCGTTCTGCTGGCTGTGTGGGAACAAGCTTGGGTGATCCTTTTTACAATCGTCTCCGGCGCACTCCGCCTCCAGAGAAGCCATTTTGCCGAGCCCCAGGATTGGGGCAATTGGCGTCACCTCGCCCATCATGTGTTCGCACACCTTGCAGAGATTGTTCCCACTTCGATCGTCATTCTGGTTCTGATGGCCGCCATGCTGGTGCTTTGGCATTGGCCGATTACCGTGGGTCCAGCAGCCGTACTGGGCGCCCTGGTCGTCATTCGCTTCTGGTCTGAAGCAATGAAACTGAATCCGATCGTCTCCTCCGCCTGGAGTTCCTCGGTTGCGTTCCTGCTTTGCGGATTTTTCCTGGGAGGGGTCGGCGCGTCGATTGGGCTTTCCTCGTTTCGCCGCCTCTTCGTTCCAGCGATGGTGCTCGGATGGACCTGGCGCTTCTGGATTCTTGTTGCGGTGCTGATGGGAGCTGCGACCCCCCATTACCAGACCCACTTTTACACCGGCCCACACAGAGATGTGTTTTCTCACCTTATCTCGTTCCTGGGTGTTGAAGTGGTCATTGTGGGATTCATCGCAGGGCTTGTCGAGTGGGGAATTGCCTCCTGGACGGCGAGCGCCTTGCGCCCGCGGAACCTGTAGTAGCAGACGGACTCTTACTTGCGGCGGTCGGATTGTCGCCTGCCGCTGCCGTTTACGATAAAAGCAATGTGCAAACTCTTGCGCGAAACGCTTTTCAGCCACTGTGCAAATGAATGCTCACTCCTGGCCGCCTGTGCAAAGAACGGATGTGGAAAAGCTTTGCAATCGGCCTGAACGACACTCTTCCAGTACCGGATTTCGCAAGGTTTTAACTATTCGAATCGTGATAGCAAGCATTTTGTATTCATGATCTTTCCCGTCTGTCTTGCCTTTATCCTGCTACCTCACACGTCGACAAATAACCAGCTTGGCCCGAAGTGTGCCGGACGGATCTAACCTACTGAAAAAACAGAGCCGAATTCCAAAGCGGTTGGGGGAAGGAGGATGACTTTTGAACGGTCTGCTTTGCCATCACATGAGGCAAACTCTTTCAAGTTATTAACTTCCCGCCGATCATTCCCGGTGGCCGTTTGTGCTGGCGGGATTCCCGTGAAATGGCGCTTTTGGAATACCGATTGCTACCCAGCGGATGTGAAAAGGTGAAAAGCAACCGGCCCGAAAGGTATTGTGCTTGGGAGGACGGCGCTTATTTACTCATTGGTAATATTGTCGATCAGTATCTTACTCGAGCAGTCTATGACTGCCTTCTATTTGGCGAAGCTTTTAATAGCAAGCTAACGTCTTGTGCGGATCGTATTCTCTGTTAGATTGGAACGAGGGTCACAGGTAGTTCTGGAGAGTGGGCTCCTTCGAGGCGAATTCAGGGTCTGAGGGCATCTGGAAATCAGAGTGCTCGATCGAGAGTTAGTGGAATCTCTTTTCCATGGTGCAGTGGAGACAGTTGCGTTCGAACAGCAGACGGAGGGGAAAATAGATGACGAAGACCAGTGAGCACACCAGTTGTAGGCGCCATCGGGACCGTGGCATCAGCATTCTGATCGTTGCCGTTTCAATGATTTTCATTCTTGGGATGGCCGGGCTTGGCATTGATCTTGCCTCGCTCTACGTCGGTCGCAGCCAGGCGCAGCGCGCAGCGGACGCCGCGGCCCTGGCAGCAGCAAATTATTTAGCATCTCCGGACAGTGCTTGCCTCACGGGGGACGGGGGAACCCTTTCCTCGACCTGCGAGGCTCTCGCCATCCAACGGGCGGAGGCTGTGGGCAATAACAACCTGATTGCCGGCGTCAGCCCCAACATTCAGGATGGCGACGTCACATTTCTTTCGGCGAGCGCGAACGACCCGCAAGTTCAAGTGGTGGCAGCGCGCGATGCCGCGCATGGCAATCCCATGCCAACTTTCTTTGTCAAAATCTTTGGCATCGATACGGCGAACGTCTCCGCGAAGGCAGTGGCGGAAGCCTACACCCCAGACTCGTCTGGCCCGCCAGTGGGAGCGAGGTGCGTGAAGCCTTGGCTTATCCCGAATTGTGATCCCGGAAACCTAAGGAGCGTGACGGGTCAATACAATCAATACTGTGGTTCGAGTCCGGAAGTCGGAGGCTTTGTCGACGTCACGCCCGGGAGCTATGCCTCTGTGTTGGCACGCCCGGATGGTTGGGCCGACTCTAGTTGGCCATCCGATGGAAGCGGCCCTAAGGGCGAACCGTTCACTCTGAAGCCTGGATCGCCAAGCGGGGCTGCGGCCCCCGGACAATACTACGCTGCCTACATCCCGAATGACACACTATCCCCGACGGTATGCCCAGCTTGCGCCAAAAGTGGCGGCGGGAGTGGGAACGGGACCGGAAGTGCGGCCGTGTACCGTGAAAACATCGAGTGCTGCAACCAGAACGCTATCGTCTGCGGGCCGAACGCTATAACTCTTCAGTCTACAGCGGGCAACATGGTCGGTCCAACCTCAGCCGGGGTTGACTGCCTGATCCATCAGGCGGGGAATACCAGTTGTGGCCAGGACTATCTGGAGGGTGTATCCAATCCGCCGTGTGTGTCCGCCCAGCCTCCACCGTTGACTTCTTTAAAGATCATCGCGGGGCCAAATTATCCTTATGGCGACCAATGGATAGGAAAGCAGATTTCTTCTACGGCATCCGATTCTGTGGTTGCACTCCCCATTTGGGATGGCAACCCGTTGCAATCGGGGCAGAATCCGAATATTGTTGTCGTCGGATTCCTGCAGCTCTTTATCCAGAACGAGGATTCCACCAACCAGGGCACGGTCTATGGTACCGTGATGGGCGTTACGGCATGCGGCGGCGGAGGATCAGGCTCTGGGTCGAATGGCGGCCCGATCATAGCTCCGGGTGGTTCAACAGTTCCTGTACGTCTTATTCACGAATAGCCGTGGGGGAGACAAGGACAACTTGCCGCAGTGAGATTCCCCTCCCGAGCCTCGCTGCGGCAAGTCGCTTGAATTCTGCTGGGAACTCAGGGGCGTCAAGGTTTTGACGCCATCCATTAAAAGGAGCGGCTGACAGCCAGGCCCAGTCCATCCAGATCCTGAAGATTGTATTTTTAAGTGCTGAGTCGCGACAGTTTACCACAGCAGCTTCAGCCCAAACTGGATTTGCCTTGCACTGGTGGATGTGCTGGTGATGATGCCTGCCGTTGTCGCCGGTGTGGCCGTAGGTTGTGTGAAAACAATCAGATTGGGAGTGTTAAAGTTGGCCCGGTTGAAGATGTTAAAGAACTCCCCGCGCAGTTCAAGCTTTACGTTTTCCGTTATCGGCGTGTCCTTGAGGACCGAGAGGTCAAGCGCTTCCAGCCCGGGACCCGCGAAGGTATCCCTTCCGACGTTCCCGAAAGTCCCATTTGGGGGAACGACGAACGCGTTGGGATTGAAATAGCGGTTCGGACTTCCCAGAATTATCGGCCCCCTAAACGCCGGATTGAACGATGTTCGCACGGGGTTGCGCGTGTCGCCGTTGTTGGAGGGGTTGAAGCTTAACTGGGGCGTGAATGGAAAGCCGGACCGTGCAGACTCGATTGCATCCAGTGTCCAGCCGCTGGCCAGTTCCCTTGTCCAGCCCGCCTGCCTGCGGAGGAACCGTTTCCCACTTCCGAAAGGAAGTTCGTAGCTCCCGCTGAGCACCACTACGTTTCTCACGTCAAAGGTCGAGAGCCCGTAGTCCAGGGCCAGGTTCCTGGGGTCCATGGCCAGCCCGGGAGCGTTCGTGGCGGTGCTGGGATTCAGCGTATCGCCATTGTCGAGGCTCTTGGACCACGTGTACGCACCCCGGAATTCCAGCCCGTGGCTGAACCGGTGGCTCACGTCGGCCTGCAGACTGTTGTAGGAACTCACGCCTTCGGAAAACCATGTCCAGGTATTCGCAAGCTGGGGATTCGCCCGCGGGGCGCCAGCAGGCGTGTAAAGAGTTCCAGCAGGCAAGCCGGCAGGGCACGCGGCAGCGGGGCAGACGGCCGGAACCGGCTGATTCGCGTCGATGCTGACGATCTCGTGATACCCGTGCGATCCCACATAGTTGATTCGCACAAGCGTATTGGGTGTGAGGGCGTGCTCAATCCCCAGGCTATACGCCTCCACTATGGGAGTGTACAGGCTTGGCTGAACTCCGGCGGGCTCCACCAGGGCATTGGCAGGCAGAGCCGCGCCAGGGACCAGCGGGAACGAGGAAAGCGGAACGTTCTGGAGGTGGAGGGTTGTGTTAAACGGTGCGTTTTGATCCAGGCGATAACTCAGCGCATCCTGCAGATCGGCATAAAGCCCGAAGCCGGCGCGGACCACCGTTCCTCCATGGCCGAAAGGGTCCCAGGCCAGTCCGGCTCGCGGCTCGGGCAAGAACCTGGCATGGTTCACTGTAAAGACGGATTGACCAACGCGGGGGGCAGTTTCGATGACGCCTTGCGGATTGAAAACAAAGTTTGCGGCCCGGCCGCGCGCTTCATTCCAGCCGTTGGTGAATTCGTCGCGAAAACCCAGCGTGATGGTGAGGTTGCGGCGCAATCGCATGCTGTCCTGCAGGTACCATGCGCCTTCCAGCGATCGCCATTCCATGGACGTCGGCGAAGGAACAGCGACAAAAGATGAGACGTTTCCCTCAAGAAAATCCTGCAAACTTGAAAATGATGCCTGCCCGTACTGCGACAGCGCGAGCCGGTCGTTTGACTGGATTTGCTGGAACCAGATTCCCGCGGTGAATTGATGGAGCCCATGATGAATGGCAAGGCGATCCTCGTAAGTAAAAAGGTTGCGGTCAACGAACAGATTGCTCCCGATGTTGCTGCCTGCCAGCGTGATTTGTGTCGCCGCGTTCGGAGATGCGCCGCCGCCGATCACCACCGACCCAATGGGCCTGCCCTGAACAAATCCGGACAGATCAATTGCGGACTTTCCCGTAAAAAAGTAGCTGGCCCTTGAGAAGCCAAGCCGCGCGACGTTCAGCACCGTGGGTGAAAAAACATGGGTTTCACCGAGGCTTGCCACCTGCTCTCTCAGGCTTTCAATGTCCAGGCTGAGCGGGTTCTCGCTGGGCGTGAAATCCGCGCTATCGTCGACGGTGTAGACCCCGCTCAGAGAATCGCGGTTCGAAAATCGCTGATCGAGTCTCGCCGTCCCAAAGTCTTCACGAATGGTCTGGAGCGGATGGCTTAAGGTCTCCGCGATGCCGCTGCCGAGTTCCGGCCCATTCGGCTGTGGCCAGAGCGACAGGAGTGGTACGGCATCCGGAGCGACGCCCACATCGACAAGCGTACCTCCCGGGCCGGGCAGAAAACCCTGCCGCGCCTGGGCGTCCGGGACCAGCGCCACGCTGCTGAGCCTCAAGTGCTGCCGGTAGCCCTCATAATTCCCAAAGATGAACGTTTTGTTCTTCTGGATCGGTCCCCCCAGCGCGCCGCCAAATTGATTCCGCTGAAACGAAGGTTTGGCGCCACGGTCAAAAAAGTTCCGGGCGTCGAGAGCGCTGTTTCGCAAAAACTCGTACACCGTGCCATGCCAATGATTGGTTCCTGAATTCGTGATGATGCTCACCTGGGCTCCCGGCCTTTTCCCGTATTCGGCTCCGTAGGCGCCCGTGGCTACGTTGAATTCCCGGACGGCATCCACACCCAGCAATTGCCCGCTGGTTCCGGCGGGCTGCATGTTGATTTCGGCCGCGCCAGTGTATTCGATCCCGTTCAGCAGGAACAGGTTCTCCTGGGGCCGCCGCCCGAGCACTGCGAACATGTTTCCGATGGCGGAATTCGAAACACCGACGCCACCACCTTTCTGCGAGGTATAGTCCACGACGCCGGGATTGAGTGTGAGCAGCTCGTCGTAACTGCGGCCGTTCAGCGGGAGATTCTTGATCTCCAGTTGGTCTACGACTCCGGCGTTTGAACTGGCGGACGGGCTGACCAGCGGTGCCCGTCCCTTGACGGTGAGTTCCTGCTTGAATTCTCCCAGTCTGAGGGAGACGTTCGTGATGACCTGGCCGGCAGCCGTCAGGGCGATGCCGGTGCGATCCACGGTCGTGAACCCCTTCTTCCGCACAGTGACTTCATATCTGCCGGCCGGAAGCGCAACGAGATCGTATCTTCCGCGTGAGTCCGTTAGGGTCGACCGGACAGACCCGGTTTGCACTTCTCTCGCATCGACGATCGCCCCGGCAACGTAGCCGCCGGAGGGATCCGTCACGGTTCCAGAGATGGCGGCTGTCACCTGTGCGCTTGCGGGCGCGGCAAGCAAAGCAAGCAAGAGAGGCAAGAGAAAAACTTCGGTGAACCCTGCGGTGACCCGTGTCAGAAAACGCATCGTATTCTGCTCCTCGATCGCTCGCCCGAGTCGCCATTTGATACTCGCTGTTCTGAAATCCTCAAGATGGCGGCGGAAGAAAACTCAAAGCGGACAGGAGGGGATGATAAGAGGGATGGGCTGTATGAGTCAAGTTATCTGTCGCGATTAATACGGTTATATATGGCTTGATTCGATTGTATTTTTGAGGTTTGTGAGTCCCGGCGCGAGGCTGGGGCGTGCGCAGACTGGCTTTTCTCCGCCTTTTTAGGTTACGGAGACTTGCACGCTCGCTTGTCCGGGGAGCCCGAGTTTTGTGAGGGAGGTTATGACGGCTTAGCCGTTTTCCACGGTGCGCCGGTAGAGATCTTCGTATTGGGGGATAATTTTCGAAGCGCAGAACTGGGTGAGGGCGCGCTTTCGGCCCGCCTCGCCCATGCGCCGGTGGAGTTCGAAATCGGTCAGAATATCCAGAGCTCGGGCGGCCATCGTGTCCACATCCCTGGGCGGCACCAGGAACCCTTCGACACCATCCTGGACCACTTCAAGAAGTCCGCCCACTCGCGAGCAGACGCTGGGGACGGCGCAGGCCATTGCCTCCAGCGCTACCAGTCCGAAGGATTCCAGGTCGCTCGGGAGCAGCACGACGTCCGCGCAGCACAGGAGATCCTGCACCTGGTTCTGCTTGCCGAGGAAAAAAACGTCGCCCACCAGATTCTTATCACGGACCAGCCACTCGGCAGCGGTTCGGTCAGGGCCGTCGCCAATCATCAGTAGCTTGGCAGGAATCTCTTTTCTCACACGAGCAAAAATCTCAACCACGTCAGTCACGCGCTTAACCGGACGAAAATTAGACAGGTGAACCATGATTTTTTCGTCGTGCCGGGCAAAGTCCTGGCGATGTGACCGTTTGTCCTGCGGGTGAAAAACGTCGCAATTAACAAAATTGGAGATAACCTCAATGGGCCGGTGAATTCCAAATTCCCGCATCGTTACCTGGCGGAGATATTCCGAAATGGCGGTCGCGGCATCGCTCTGTTCGATGGCGAAGCGTGTAATCGGCAGATAGGAGCGGTTGGAACCTACCAGTGTAATGTCCGTTCCGTGCAGGGTGGTCACGATCGGAATCCGGTGTGTTCCCATCATGGAACGGGCCAGGTACGCACTGACCGAATGCGGGATGGCGTAGTGGACATGGAGCAGGTCAAGCGACTCATTGACCGCCACATTGTACATTTGCGAGGCGAGCGCGAGGGTGTAGGGAGGATGGTCAAACAACGGATAGTTCATGACCTCCACTTCGTGGAAGTGAATGCGTTCCGAGAGTTCGCCGACGCGCACTGGGACCGCATAGCTGATGAAGTGGATATCATGGCCGCGAGCGGCCAGTTCCAGGCCGAGTTCCGTGGCTACAACACCGCTTCCGCCGTACGTGGGGTAACAGGTTATTCCGATTTTCATAGAATGTGGCAGGAGGCCAGTCCAATTGGACAGGACTCCTATGAGGATGGTGCCGGCTTGCCTTTTCGATGGCTCTTGCCGGAACTCAAAACAACAATATTCTTGACTTGAAGGTCACCAGACTTCTGGGCGAAGTAGATCAACACGGTCATCCCTGGCGTCAGTTCCGCAAGATCCATCCGGCTTCCGGCGAGGTTCTCAATCCGCACTTTCTTCTTGACGCGAAAGATTTCGCTCTGCCTCCCGTGGCGTGATGTCACGTTCAGGATTTTTTCTTTCAGATTGAGCGATTCGATCTTCCCGCTGTAAGCCTGCTGCTGACTGCCGGACGACAGCTTGCCGACGATGGGAACCTTGCTCCTGCGCCCCTGCGCGTGAAGAGCTCCAGCTTGGGCGAGCGCAAACAAGCAGGTGGCCAGCACCGCCACAACCCTATAGGGTGCACAGCTACCGGAAACCGCTCCACGGCGTCTTCCGTCCGGGCAAGCCGGATCCTTGATTCGAATCGAATTTTGACGTTCCACCAACGGAGTTCTCGCCAGATCCCGTCTCCAATAATGCTAGGAGGACTCTTGGCCCGCTGTCAAGCGGTTCCACGCGCAAACCGTGCCACAACGCCGCGGCAACGAATTCGGCAGGTACATCTGCCCGTTCCAAGGCGATTGCAGTCCTGACGGCTATGCGAGATCTTGCTGATCGCTAGAGCAGGGACATTCCCGGAAATACCAACCCAAACCGACGAAGTTACTCAACTTCAATATCGCGCCTATACGAACCATTCCCGTTGTTGCTGGATTCCTGCTCTTTGTACATGTAACGGATACAACTCTTCATGATGAGCAAGTTTGGTTCATTGGCACGATGGACCTTAATGCATTGCTTGTCGTACCACTCGATCACTCCTTGTATCGTCTCGCCCCGGTCCAGGACGACGACCATGGGCGTTCGAGCCTGCATCTGCTTAAGGTAATAAAAGTTTTCAGCGTTTGTTTGTTCAGGCGGAGCCGGCTTTTTCCGCTGTACCCTTCCTGCCATCTGCTCTTGAACATCCGAAAGTGAAGGACGAATTAGTTTTCGATTCACAACTTGATACTCCTTGAGCTTTTGCGCGCTGGTACAAAGCCAGCAGCGTGTTGCCGAACTAGATATCGCGTAAAGTCCTTTTTGAATAGATGAGAATTCCCGTCTTCCGGTTTCTTCAACAATTGAAAATTCGCCCAGAAAAATAGGACTTACGGCTGAAATATTTATAGCACATCTTCAGCCACAGGACAACCTCGCAAGCGGCCCGCGCCTTTTCGCGAGCCGAATCGCGTTTTCACCTTTGGGCCATTCGCCCCGAGCGACCTTTACATTTGGCCAGGGCGCACCCGCCGGGTTTCATGCCCTGCGTTGCGAACATAAGAAGCCGGCCGTCAGCGAATCGAAGGCGAGTTGCTGGTTCACATTGCGATTCTGCAGGCGGTGGGAGCTTTCTATCCCCTCTTCAAGTTTCTGAATCCCATCCAGCCCAAGGGTTTGTGCCCACACTGTAAGTCGCGGAAGCAGGTCGATATTAGTGAGAGCCTTGGTGTCCTTGGCCAGAAGGACGTACATCAGGTCGCGCATCAGGGTAGAACCCGTTATAAGCGATTCCTCGATGCGGCCGTGATACTCGGCCAGCGTTTTAGTTGCATCAAACAAAGTTTTCCATTGCTGCGATGTCGCCGGCCGGTCCGCCGCCCGGGCAACGGTATCCACAACGGTCAGCCACGGTCTCCGCTGTTCCTGATATTCCTGGAGGTTGAAAGTTTTGGCCAGCGCAATGCTTCCCTTGACCACGCGCACTGCGAGCGCGAGATCCCCTTCAGCAAACCCGCGTTCCTCCGCCAGCACCCTCTCGATGACCGATTCCTCAACAGGTACAAATTCCAGCGAAAAGCAGCGCGACCGGATGGTGGGACGCAACTCATACGCGTTGGGACAGATCAGGATCAGGGTCGTGGTCTCCGGAGGCTCCTCCAGCACTTTCAGCAGCAGATCTGCAGCCTGCCAATGGATGGCTTGCGCCTGATCAATGATCAGAACCCGCTGTGGAAAGTTGAAAGGCCGGCTATAAGCCGTCGCCCGAAGCTGGCGGACTTGTTCAATCAGTATATAGCGGGTCAGCGGCTCAACCAGTTGCAGGTCAAAGTAAACCAGCCCCTCAACCCGCTTTTGAGCGTCCTTGGTCTCACGCCGCCGGGCGAGGTCTTCCAGGCTCGACGCCACAAACGTGTCGGCTTTCCGGCAGCGACCGCATTCGCCGCAGAAGTCGTCACCGCCCGGCCCGCGTTTCTCGCAGTTCAGCGCCTTGGCCAGCATCACCGCAAGCGTCTTTTTGCCGATTCCCTCCGGCCCCGTGAACAGCAGCGAACCTGGCACGCGTCCCCGAGCCAGCATCTCGCGGACGGCCTGAACTGCTTTCGGGTTGCCCAAAAAAGAATCAAAACCCATGGCCTGTGTTCTGAGCCAGCATCTCCGTTTCTATGATGCCGGACGGTGGGTTCACGCCCGAGAGGGCCTGAGTCCCTGGGCTCCTTTGTCCTTAGTGTGTTCCGCCATTCGCCGGCACGCGCACGCGGTGGCGAACCAGCAGGGCGTCGACAATCTTGCGAATCTCCGCCTCAATTTCCGCGATGGGCCGGTCGGCCTGGATCAACTTGATTCGCCGCGGCTGCTGCCGTGCCAGCGCCAGGTAGCCAGTGCGAACCCGCTTTTGAAATTTTAACCCGTGATTTTCAAACCGGGTATTCCTCATCTTGCGGCGCGTATTCCGTTTGCGGGCCCGGTCCAGGGCCGCCTGCGGATCGAGGTCAAGAAGCAGCGTCAGGTCGGGCTGAGTCCTTCCGCAAATAACCTGGTCGAGCGCCCGGACCGTCTGCACGCCCAACATGCGTCCGTAGCCCTGGTAAGCGAATGATGCGTCATTATACCGGTCGCTGATCACCACGCGGCCTCGGGCAAGTGCCGGGCGCACCACTTCCTCCAGGTGTTGTTCTCGCGCGGCGTACATCAGGGTAAGTTCGGTCAGCGACGACATTTTGCAGATTGTCGGGTTCAGCAACAGCCGCCGAATCTGTTCTCCGACCTTTGTCCCGCCGGGCTCGCGCGACAAAACGACAGGGATTCCCCGTTTGCGAAGGTAGGATGCCAGGCGGCGTGCGTGTGTGCTTTTCCCGGTCCCGTCAATTCCTTCCAGTGTGATGAAGATCCCGTGGGACATTGTTTTTCCTCTGTAGTTTTTCCACCTGACGTCGCGTAATGTCTCGGATACCTTGGAAGACCAGGGAAGCTGGAAATATCATTCCCTTTGCCGGAATGAGGTCTGCAATACTAACACCGGAGGGCGGCGTACCACAAGGCGAAAACTTGGTGCGCGCCGATGGTACAATAGCGGGCTAACCTAAGTCACTGAAGGGCGCCGCATTGGGCCGGGGCTGCCCGGCAGAATATTTCTTATCGTGAGCATAGGTGAAAACATCGAGGGCGTGCAGCAGCGGATTCTCGACGCCTGTCGTCGCGCGGACCGTGCCCCCGAAGACGTCCGGCTGATTGCCGTCTCCAAGACCATGCCCGGGGAGTTCATCCGCCAGGCGTACGCGGCCGGACTGCGTGAATTTGGCGAGAACCGGGTGCAAGAAGCGGCGGCCAAGCGACAGGAACTTGCCGATCTCAACGTCGTGTGGCACCTGATCGGCCATTTGCAGTCGAACAAGGCGAAGCTGGCCTGTCAGCTTTTCGATTGGATTCAGTCGGTCGATTCGCTGCACATCGCGGAACGTATCGATTACTCAGCCGTCGCCGGCGGCCGCAAACTCCCCGTCCTGATCGAGGTTCATCTGGGAGAGGAAACCAGCAAGTTCGGAGTCGAGGAAGACGAACTGGCGCAGTTGGCAGAGCAGGTCGGCGCTCTCCCGTCACTCGACTTGCGGGGCTTAATGGTGCTGCCGCCGTTTTTCGATGACCCGGAGGACGTGCGGCCTTATTTCCGCCGCTTGCGAGAACTTGCTGCGCGGATCGAAGCCAGGAATCTGCCGGGCGTTTCCATGCGCGAGCTTTCCATGGGCATGAGCCACGATTTCGAAGTCGCTATCGAAGAAGGCGCCACCATCATTCGAGTCGGCACCGCGATCTTCGGTGAGCGGCGGCGCTAGCAGCGCCATTCTTCGCGCCCTGGCGTGAGCGGCTCTTGCTTTTTTGACTGGCAACCTGAAGTATGCTTTTCTCTGCGCTCTCTGTGTGGGAAAAGGATGAAACGCAGCGCGGCGGCGCCGCAGCCAAAACGTGGCACGGCCATCCTGGCCGTGTCACGGGCGGGACACCCGTGCTACAAAATTTGTGCGGCGCGCAAACATTTCCAGGTCTAGTAGTACAGAGAGCACGGAGATCCTCTGTGTCCTCTGTGTGAAATTCTGCCGCGCACAGAGCACACAAAGTCTGGGCACCGCTGCGCTGCTTTGCGGGACGGATTTCTTTACGCCTTCCCGTGAGCTATGCTTTTTCCGCCAGTTTCAGGCCCGCGACGTCGCAGGGAAGAACAATGAGTGACTTCACCGCCGAAGGCAACAAGGTTAGCTTCTGGCTCCGGATCAAGCCCCGTTCCCGCCGCGAGCGTCTGCTGCGGGACTCCTCCGGCGGGCTGTGCCTGGAACTGACCGCGCCGCCGGTGGAAGGCAAGGCGAACCAGGCCGCCGTCGATTTTCTGGCGCAAGCGCTCCGGCTGCCGCGTTCCTCGGTCGAGATCGTGACGGGAGCAAAATCGCGCCGAAAGCTTTTCAGGATCATCGCAGATTCCGCGCAGGAAACCATCGCGCGCCTCGAGGCCCTGGCGCAGGAGAAAGGTCGGTAGCCGGTGATTTACGCGGTCAGCCTGGTTCTGATTGTGGCGGCGCTGCTCACAGTCAGCATTGTGCGGTCGGTCAAGCTCAAGACTCACGCTGACTTCATGGTAGCTGACCGCGAGCTTTCCGTCTGGGTACTGATTTTCACGCTTCTCTGTTCCTGGATCGGCGCCGGAAGTCTCTTTGCCGGGGCCGAATTCGCCTATGACCAGGGGCTGGCGTCGCTTTGGCTCCCGGCGGGCGGATGGGCCGGATTGATCGTGATTTACTTCATCGCCGGCCGC
The DNA here is from genome assembly GCA_021827245.1 of Acidobacteriota bacterium. The sequence goes on from JAKAWN010000004.1 coordinate 22,235, forward strand.
GCCCGCTCCTTTGCTCAGTACACCATCCCGGACCTTCTCGAGGTTCGTTACAGTCCCATAGCGCGTGTGCTGGGCACCATCTGCATCATCGTTTCCTACACGGCCATCGTCAGCTACCAGTTTCGCGGCGGCGGGCGGATCCTGGAGCTGGCTTTCGGCCTCAGTGAAACCGCCGGAACCATCATCCTGGCGGCGTTTGTCATTTTGTTCACAGCGCTGGCGGGCATGTCGTCCGTCGCGTACACCGATCTGGTGATCGGCCTCGTGGTCACGGTCGGCTGTCTATTTGCGCTGCCTGCGATGCTGGTGCACGCCGGAGGATGGCACGCCGTCACCACCCAACTGCCGGCCAGCCACCTGACCGCATTGGGCACCATGACCTGGGACCAGGCGCTGGGCTATTTCCTCCCCACCTTCACCCTGATGCTCGGCAACCAGGCCATGTACCAGAAATTCTTTTCCGCCCGCAGCGAGCGCGACGCGCGTCTTTCCGTGGTGGGATGGGTTTGCGGCACCGTCGTGCTGGAGACGATTATCGTTCTGCTGGCCGTTGTGGGCGGCGTCATGTTTCACTCGCGGGTCGCTACCGGGCGGCTTCCCGCCTGGGGCCTGATTCCTTATACGGCGCGCTACGGCATTGTTCCTTTGATCGGAGCGATTTTCCTGGCGGCGATTTTTGCCAAGGTAATTTCCACCGGCAACAATTATCTCTTTTCGCCCGCCACTAGCGTGGTGCACGACGTCCTCCAGCGCTTCGTTACCAAGAAGGCCAGCGATCGCGGCCTGGTGCTGATGTCGCGCGTCATAGTGGTCGTGCTGGGGCTGGTGGCATTGGCGCAGAGCTTTCAGCCCTCCATCCTGAGCACGGCGGTTTATGCTTATGACGTGTATGGAGCAGGCATCACGCCGGTGGTGGTGGCGGCGTTTTTCTGGAAGCGCACGACAACGGCCGGAGGGCTCAGTTCCATCGCTGCGGGAACGGTCGTGGCGGTCATCTGGAAAGTGTTCCACCTTGATCCTGTCATGCCGATGATTTTTCCAGCGTTGGCGGCCTCGCTCGCCAGCCTGATCGGCGTCAGCCTGCTGACTGCTCCGCCGCGCCCTGAGCAGTGGCAGCCGTTCTTCCGCAAGGCCAGCGAAGCCCGGTGAAGGCTGGTTCGTTTCTTTCTCTGTGCCCTCTGTGGAGAGAAAAGCATCAACACAGAGGCCACGGAAGTACTCTGTGCGCTCTGTGTTAAGGCTTTTCGGTCACAGAGAGCACAGAGACGCGCTGCGTCCTCTGTGTGAAATTCCGCGAATCACAGAGCACACGGAGGCTTCGCCCCTTTCAAAGGAGAACCCACAATGGACCTCGATGCCATTCAATCCGAACTTCGCAACGCCAGGCTGGACGGCTGGCTTTTCTACGACCATCATCACCGCGATCCCATCGCCTACCGCGTGCTGAAGATTTCACCCCCACTCTGCACGCGCCGGTGGTATTACCTGATTCCCGCCGCCGGCGATCCTTCAAAGCTTGTCCATCGCATCGAACGCGGCAACCTCGACGGCATTCCGGGAAGCCTCCAGCTTTATTCCTCCTGGACCGAGCAGCGCCAGCATCTGCGGGAAATGCTCGGCGGCAGGCGGCGCATCGCCATGCAGTACTCGCCGCTGAATGACATTCCTTACGTTGGCCTGGTGGATGCCGGAACGGTCGAGTTGGTGCGGAGCCTTGGCGTCGAAGTCGTTTCCTCTGCTGATCTGGTGCAATTGTTTGAAGCCCGCTGGACCGATGCCCAACTGGCTTCTCACCTCGAAGCCGGAAAAACCGTCCACGCCGCCGTCAACGGGGCGTTCGCAGTAATTCGCAGTGCGATCCGTGCCGGAAACACCCTGAGCGAATATGACGTGCAGCAGGAGATGATGCGTATCTTCGCCGCGAACGGCGTCGAGACCGACGAACCTCCCATCGTCGCCGTCGACGCCAACTCCGCCAACCCGCACTACTGCCCCAGCGAAGATTCCGCGCTTCCCATTCGCCGAAATGATCTTGTATTGCTCGATGTCTGGGCCAGGCAGTCAAAGCCGGGAGCGGTCTATTTCGACATCACTTGGACAGGCTTTGTGGGCGCGCAGGTTCCCAACCGCTACGCCGAGATTTTCAACATTGTCCGCGAAGCCCGCGATGCCGCCATCGATCTGGTGAAATCCGCCATGCAGAAGAGAAGGCCGCTTTACGGCTATGAGGTGGACGATGCTGCCCGCGCCGTCATCCAGCGCGTCGGCTACGGCGACCATTTCGTTCACCGCACCGGCCACTCCATCGGAGAAGATGTTCACGGCAACGGCGCCAACATGGACAATCTGGAAACGCACGACTCCCGCTGCGTCGTGCCCCGCACCTGCTTCTCAGTCGAGCCGGGAATTTATCTCGACGATTTCGGCGTGCGCAGTGAAGTCAACGTCTACGTTGAAGAACACGACGCCCGCGTCACCGGCGAAGTTCAGCAGGCGATCGTTCCTATCCTGGCCGCAGGCGATTGATCGCTTGGCCGCGGTAGCCGCGACGGCAGTTTCTCCGTCGCGGGTTTTTTGCCACGGGCGGCCACGGTTGGTGATTTCCCAGCCGTGGCCTTTCTACGATTCCTCTTACGACGCAAGTTTGATCTGAATCACGTGGAGTGTGCTGGTCTGTGGGTCAAGGGTTGCAACGACCTGTACGTCCTTGCCGTTGTACTTCTTCGCATCCTTCTGATCGTCCAGAAAGTAACCTTTTCCTTGTTGTGGATCGGTCAGCAAGGCGTATTGGCCGTTTTTGGCCTTGATGATTTTGCCGACGAAAGTGCGGGCCTGCTTCTGTGACTGCGGTTGCTGTGCGCTCGGTGGTTGCTGTTGCGCGCTGGGTGGTTGCTGCTGCTGATTGGGGTACTGATTTTGAGCGCTGAATGCCCGCGAAAACGGAACTAACCCTGCGACCAGGGTCAAGGTTATGACCCAGGACCGAATGTTTCTTCCTTTCATTCATGCCCCCTTATAGGCTGTGGATTTCCCCCACCACTGTCATCTCTACGGAGCAATGATCGTTCCACAACGCTCGCACATTCGAATTGTTGACAGCACGTGAGTTAACCGATCCCGGGATGTAGCGATGCTGTAAATTCTTCCAGCACCCTTGTGGATTATTCGCAGGTCGAGGGCCGGCGCGCCCCTTCAGCCCGCCCACCCCGGTCGATGATTGTGACCCATAAGGGCGCGCCTCGCTCTGTCCGCCTTGTAATGGAAAAGCCCCGGAGGGGCAATAGGTTTTAGCCCACGCAAGCCGTGGGATTCCAATCGGCGTTACAATCCTCCGGGGGGGGCGGCGGTGCGGGTTTTGCAGGTGCGGACGGAAGTCGTCGGCCAGTGGCGTGACCTCTGTGGCACGGCCATCTTGGCCGTGTGTTGAGAGCGGAGCACGGGCGAGGACGCCCGTGCCACATTCAAATTGGGTCGCTGCCCCGCGCGAAATTCGCTTGACAACTGTCGGCTACTATGGTAGTCTTCTTTAAGCCCCCGGACACGATGCGCTGCCGGGGAGCCATGGGGAAACAATGCCGGGATTTGGCGCAAACTGGGCTAGAAAACTGTATGAGCCGTTGTCGGAAAACGGTACAAACCTTTCCCGAAAGCCTCCAGGCAGTGAGACAAATGGGACAAAAAATATCTATTTTCGCAAAACGAACCGGAGAAGTGATTGACAATAAAGGATCGAGGTCCAAAAACGAACCGAAACGAACCTAAAAACGAAGCGGAGAACTTGTTGAAAACATTAGAGTGCATAAAAAACGAACCGAAACGAACCGAAAAACGAACCGGGCCATGTTGTTGAAAACAAACAATCGCCAAAAAACGAACCGGAAAAAAACTATGAGCGATCATGCCTTGAGTGATCACCCGCCGTACACCTCTGAAACGCCATGTCTCCGGGTCGGGAGTCTTTTCTGATGTAGCCTATGGTTCAGGAGTCATCTTCTTGCCGCGGCGCAAGCTTGCCGGACCCGAAGGGTTGACGCGCCGTGTGCCGGATGAGAAACTAGCCAGCTTATTTGCTTGTCCCGTTGCTGAAGGAATAGTGAATGCTTTCAAGTGCGCTCCGGACAGTCTTTGCTGTGTTCCTTATCGTGGGTGTTCCCGTGCTTTCATGGCGCAGCGCGCGTCCGGAGCAACTCCAGGGAATCCCCAAAACAGCGCTCTATTTTTCCGCAGTGGCTTCGCAGTGGATTCTCGCGGCAATTGGGGTGCTGGTGGTTTTTGTGGCATGGCCCAGTTGGTCCGATGTTAGCCTTGCTCCGGTTGCGTGGTCCGGATTTTTCAAATGGATCTTGCTGGTGGTTGGGGTTTCGGTGGCCGGGCTGGGGCTTGTTCTGCTGCTCGAGCAGCGCGGCTGGTGGCCGGAAGAATCGGACATGGTGCGCCTGCTCATGCCGAAAAACGGCCCGGAACGACTGTGGGCCCTGTTAGGGCTTGCGCCCACGGCGGGCTTGTGCGAGGAGTTCCTTTACCGAGGCTGTTTGCTGGCTGAAGCGACGGCCTGGTTCCATTCGGCAGGCTGGGGCGTGGTTGTGTCGTCGGTGGCTTTTGGATTCGCGCATTCATATCAGGGTTTCAACGGAATGATTCGGGCGGGGTTGCTGGGAGCGCTGCTGGCCTGGCCGGTGGTCAGGCTGGGATCGCTCTATCCATCGATGACCGCTCACTTCATGATCGATGCCGTCGCCCTCCTCTGGCTCGGGCCAAAGTTTGTCCGGAATGACCCTGCAACATTTCCGGATTCGCGCTAGAATAGCTTGCTCATGGAAGAACGCGACTTTTTCGACGAAAAGGAAGTTTCAAAACCAGCCAACCTGTCCTGCCTGTTCTGCCACCAGACCGCGACGTACCAGGTTCGATGGATCGAACGGACAAAGAAAAAGAGCCTGAGGGGAAACGCTGACGAACGCGACCGGGCGCGGTTCCAGAAAGCCAGATCGTACCTCCTGCGGCGCGATGACTTTGTTCAGTGCCAGAACCCGCGCTGCCGAAAAAGATTTGAGATCACCAGCCTACAGTCAGTGGTGTTCTTGTAAAAGGCAGCCGCGGTTTTGATTCGTGTATCGCTTTCGCAGGTTAAAGCGGTTCTCTGGCCCCTTTGAAGGAGGCCCAAAAGGTGTTTCGGCCAGGAGCGGTTATCAACGCAAATTCAGGTTTAATTGAATGGGTGCAGGCTTCTGAGCACCATCGAGCCCGCCCGGGCGGTTCCAAGAGGGATGCGATGCCGAAGTCGCCTGGATTTTCTCTCGCCATCAGGTTGCCGGGGGCGCGCTACTGGCGGCGCAGGCGCAGGATCTCCTCTGAAATCGAGTTGATCCTGGGCAAACTCCAGGGGTGCGGCCAATTGAAGTTCCAGATTAGTTCCCGGCGGCAGATAAATCTGCTTGCCTCGTCCGGCCAAAACCCAGATTGCGCCAGCCGCGGCTCCTGCCGCACTGCCGATCCCCAAGCCCTTGAGCGAACTGTGGCCCGATACACCCGCAATCGTGCCGATTTCAGCCCCGGTCACGGTGGCCTGCGCTACTCGTCCTGCGTCCTTTCCCTTGGTCGATTGACCTTCGATCTTTGCTTCTTTGCGATTGAATCCTTCCTTGCCATTGCCCGCAAATGCCGAAAGCGTCGCGCGCAAGGGTTGGGTGAATCCGTTGGGCAGCGTGAGAGAATCAAAGCGAAGCCCAAGCCTTGCCTTGCCCCTGATCCGGCCGGGCTTGACCACCTGGGTGACGGCTCCTTTGACGTAGCTCCCCACCGGGATCACGATCCGGTTGTCCACGGTGATGGGGTAGATGGTCCTGCAATAGATCTCCTGCCCCACATATGCGGTTTTCGAACTAATGGCGTTCTGCAGCTCCAGCGGAATTCGAGTTTCGGCTGGAACGGTAACGGCTCCGTTCGTCTTGGGCAGGTTGTCTGTGCCAGCGGCATTTTGTGCTGACAACGGCTGCAAGCAGGCTAATAAAAGAAAGGTGAGCAGAAAGACCTTCAGGAAACTCATGTTTTCGGCTACCTCCTGCCTGGATACTTCGAGACCTGCCCGTGCGATGGTGAAACCCGGTGACGAGTTGCCTTGGCGTTTATCCCCGCCAGATTACCTCCCGAAAACGCCAGCGGAGCATCGCCCCCCATGCCATCCGGACCATATCATAATCAGGGCCGGACACATCGGTCTCTAGTGTATCATTATGCGCCGATAGCGGACTCGATGGCCCTCGCGATGCGCTCAGCATAGCGTTTGACGCTGGTTGCATCTTCAGCTTCGACCATCACGCGCGCCAGCGGTTCAGTCCCCGAATAACGAACGACAATGCGCCCCGTTTTGCCAAGCTCAGCGCGGCATGCTTCGATGGTGCGGCCGACTTCAGGGATAGATTCAAGCGGGCGCTTTTCACGGACGCGAACATTACGGATGACTTGCGGGTATTGCCTGAGGCCACCCACCAACTCCGTGAAAGACCCTCCGGTCTCTCCGAGGATACGAAGCATCTGCAGCAATGTGACGATGCCATCGCCAGCCAGCGAAAGATCGGCAAAGATAATGTGGCCAGAGGGCTCGCCGCCCAGGTTGTAGCCGGATCGGAGCATCTCTTCGAGCACGTACCGATCCCCGACTGCGGTCCGCTTCAGCGAGATGCCGTGCCGCTCAAGGGCTCTTTCCAGCCCGAGGTTGGTCATCTGGGTGCCGACGACAGTATGGCCTTTCAGGTTTTGATTCTGCTCGTAAAAGGGGGCTACTGCGTACAAAACATGGTCGCCGTCAGCGATGTGCCCATCTTTCGTCGCGAAAATGGCGCGGTCGGCATCACCGTCGAAGGCCACGCCAAGGTGGGCTCCTGAAGCCTGTGTTTCGTGAGCCATGGAGTCGGGGTAAAGAGAGCCACACTGCAAGTTGATGTTACGGCCATCGGGCGCGGCGTTCAGGATTCGGGCTTCGATGCCGAGATTCTTCAGGAGTATTGGAACCACACGCGATGCAGCTCCATTGGCGCAGTCCACAACCAGGGGGGCTTTGGGAAACGGCAGATCGCCGGGCAGAATGCCTTCAAGGTATGAAAGATATTGTTCAAGGAACACCGGCTCGGCTACCAGGCCTTCTTGAAGAGGCGTCCCGCCCTTGGAACCATCGCGCTCGATGGCCCTTTCGATTTCTAATTCCTGCGATTCTGTAAGTTTCACTCCTGAATTGGAGAAGACTTTGATGCCATTGTCGTAATACGGATTGTGTGACGCCGACACCATGATTCCGGCGGTGAACCCGTAATGGCGCGCAAGAAAGGCTATGCCGGGAGTCGTGATGACGCCGGCATAGGACAATTTCGCTCCCGAGGCCTTTACGCCCGCAGCAAGGGCTTCGGAAATCCAACGGCTCGATTCTCGCGTGTCTTCTCCAAGGACAGCCCGCGATTGGCCGGCGCCATTCATCTGACACAGCAAGTCGCCGATGGACTTGCCGACCTTTAAAACCGTCTCCTGGTCAAGCGGATATCGGCGTGCGACGCCTCGCATCCCATCCGTGCCAAAAAGTTTCCGACTGGGCATAATTTGACATTGTACTGGCGGAGCCATTATGGCTCAACCTTACTTGAAGGCCACGGCGGTTACCATTTTGCTTCTGACGCTCTTGCAGTGTTGTGTAAGAAGGGCAAAACAGGCGGGAGAGTTGGTGCTTTATCGTGAAACGCGGCGCCTGTTTGTTGACAGGGAATACAGCTTTTAGTAGGCTGACTTATACTAATTGTTTGGAAAGTTAGGAGAGTATTATGTCGTTGACCAAGAAGGCTGTCAGCTTGGGATCAGGTTTGACTTTGCTGTTAGCCGGAACTGTCCTGTTGAACGGGCGCCTGGCCATGGGTGCGCAGAATGGACAGAAAGCCCAAAAGCCTGCTGTAAAGTCAGCAGCTCCGGTGGAAGCCCCCCTGACCGAAGAGGAAGTAATTAAGCTCATTAAACACAACAAGGAGCACTTGGGAAAAGTGGCCGACGAGGTCAAAGCCCGAGGCCTCGACTTTGAGTTTACGCCTGCTATTGAGGAAAAAATGACCAAGGCGGGCGCTAAGGATAATGAGGCCAATACTGGAAGACTTATAACCTACATGAAGCAGTTTACTCCGTCTGCAAGGGCTGCCCAGATGGCCGGCGGGCCTCAGGTGAGTCCGGAAGAAGCTGAAGCCTACAACAAACTCAAGAATGAGCAGGACCCTGATCCGATGATCAAAGACGCCGAGGCTTTCACGCAGAGTTTTCCCAAGAGCCCTCTCATGCCATATGTCTATGCCATTGAAGCGAGTGCCTACCAGCAGAAGAACGATCCGGCTAACGTGCTGAAATTTGCACAGAAATGCCTTAGCATCGACCCCAAGAATCTGATGGGTCTGGTCCTGGTTACAAGTGTTATGCCTCTGCCACAAATGTTAACGAATGTCAGCGATACCGAAAAAGCGAAGAGACTGGACCAGTCGGCCAGTTACGCGCAACAGGCCTTGCAGGAAATTGAACAGATTCCGAAGCGGCCTAATGAATCTGACGCGGCGTATCAGAAACGGAAGGATCAGATTTCAGCGGGCGTCTACGCGTCTTTGGGGATGATTCACCTGGAGCGTGCCACGATGGCCCTTGTTGGTCCGGACGTGGGACAGCTGGAAAAGGCTGAGGAAAGTTACAAGACGGCAATTGCAAAATCTGAGACACCAAGTCCCGTTGATTACTACCGGCTGGGAGAGGCCTATGCCGGAGAGAAGAAACTGGACGATGCAATCAGTGCTTTTTCCAAGGCGGGACAGTTGGCCCAGGGAACCATTATCGAGAAGCTTGCCGACCAGCAAATTGAGAAACTGAAGCAGGAAAAAGCTTCCCAGGCCAAGGCTGTCGCGAAACCCTAAAATCGGGTGGCAACCTGCCCGACGCGAAACAATTCTGGTGTAACGTCGCGGGTCCCGCCGAATGAGAAAGCCGTCCGGAGTGCATCGCCGTAGAATGGCAAGACCTTCCTTGGATCGACTGGAAAAGCGTATCGGCTACAGGTTCCGAGACCAGCGTTTGCTAATAGAGGCCCTTACCCACTCCTCATATGCCCAGGAGGCAACCCAGGACACCCGAGACAACGAGCTGATGGAATTCCTCGGCGATGCCGTGCTGAATTTTGCAGTCACGTTACGGCTTATCGAAGCTTTTCCTGAATATGACGAAGGAAAACTGTCCCTTGCGCGTTCGACCCTGGTGGCCGCAAGCTATTTACGTGGAGTTGCGGCTGCCCTTGAGTTGGGTGACTACTTGCTCCTTGGTTTATCCGAGGAGAAGAGCGGCGGCAGGAGGAAGTCTGGCATCCTGGTGGACGCCCTAGAGGCTCTTTTGGCCGCCGTTTATCGCGACGGAGGGCTGGAGGCGGCCAGGAAGTTCGTGGAACAGGTCATCCTGCCGTCTGATCTTTCGGGCTGTGTTGAAGAGTTGTACGGGACGAATTACAAGGGGGTTTTGCAGGAATATCTGCAAGCGGACCGCCAGGACCCTGCACAGTACCGCGTGGTTGAAGAGGGCGGATTGGAACACCAGAAGACCTTCACAGTAGAGGTGAGGGCCGGAGACAGCGTGGTGACTCGTGGGAGCGGTGGCAGTAAGAAGGCTGCGCAACAGCAGGCAGCCAAACGGGCACTAGCGATCCTCACGGCAAAGGCGGAGGCTGATGGCTGAACCCTACCAGAAATCATCGTTACGTGACACTTTTGAGTCGTTGATCGTGACGGTCATCCTTGCAATTTTCGGAACTACGTTTGTGGTTCAAGCATTCAAGATTCCGACTGGATCGATGGAAAATACGCTTCTTATCGGCGATCATCTATTGGTGAACAAGTTTTGTTTTGGTTATCCACAGGGTCCGCTGGCCCGATTTCTCCCCTACAGAAGAATTCGTCATAATGACATTGTGGTTTTCAAATTTCCTGGTCCGGCTGACGACGCTCAGGAACCGGGGGAGCATTTTGTCAAGAGGGTGATCGGGCTTCCGGGCGATCGCATTCGTATCGTACACCGTAAGGTGTTCGTCAATGGGAAGGAGGTGCCGGAACCCTATGTGCGAAATAGCTTTCCGAATGAGCTGCGGCCCGGCGATGACTTTCCTCCTGTCACCTGGGGTGAGATGCAGGGTGCAACGGCGACCTGGATGGCTGAATTTCAAAACTACGTGAAAAATGGCTGGTTGGTTGTGCCCCCACATGAGTATTTTGTCATGGGGGACAACCGTGAAGAGAGTTGGGACAGCCGGTTTTGGGGATTTGTCCCTCGCAAGCTGATTGATGGCCGGCCGCTTATTATCTATTGGTCTTACGAGACGCCGCGGGGGCAGTATATGAAGAACTCTTTGAGCGACCGTCTAAAGCAGCTTGGAAGCATGATTATCCATTTCTTCACCCGGACACGCTGGAACAGAACTTTCAACCTTGTACACTAATGAGTGCGCGCAAGCGTCGATATCTGAGGAACGCGGTTTTCACTCTGGTGCTGCTCGCAGCGGTAGCGTGGGTGGTTCCTTCATTTCTGAATGTAGGACGGTACCGTCCGTTGCTGCGCTCTGCGCTCGAGCGCGCGCTACAACGAAAAGTAACGCTCGGCCACATTGCTGTACATTTCTTCCCACATCTCGGATTCGACGTCGATGACGTAGTTGTAGATGAAGATCCTGCCTTTGGACTGGAGCCATTCATACGGGTTAACAGCATTGATTGTGATCTCTTGTGGCGAAGCCTCTGGCACTCTCACCTCTATTTCGGAACTCTGCGTTTTAACGGCCCCAGCATCAACATTGTTCGGAACTCGGCAGGGAAATGGAACATTGAGAATCTGTTGCTGCAAAGCGGGGTTTCTCATCCATCGCCCGGCAGCGCTTCAGGGGCGCTGCCGTCCAATCTGTCGGTTGACGTCGAGGATGCCCGGCTTAATTTCAAGGCAGGCGAAGATAAGAAGCCATTTGCGATTGTGGACACGAATGCTCATCTCGATTTCAACTATCGCTCGGACCGCCTCAATTTCCGAATGACGGGAGACCCTGTGCGCACGGATCTTGAATTTCCCACCCCGGGGCTGGTTGCCCTGGACGGCGTCTGGTCACCGGCTGGTCCTCGCGGCCATACGCTGGACGCAACCCTTCGAACCCAAGGAGCATTGCTCTATGACTGGATTCCGCTCCTGACAGGGCAGAATCCGGAAGTATATGGAGTTATGAGCAGTGTGATACGCGTGAGCGGGACTCTCCGGAAGATCGAATTTTCGGGTGAAGCGCAATTGAGCCAACTGCATCGCTGGGAGCAATTGCCATCTCCGAATGACATTCCATGTGACTTGCATTTCAGAGGTCAGTTCGATCGCAACAAGATGGGCCTGTTGATCAGCGGCATGGACCTCGCTTTTGCGAATTCGCAGGTCCATCTGGAAGGTTCTATAACTAAGGTCACATCCCACCCTGATCTTGATCTGGTCGTCGCTTTTGAACGCTCTCAACTCCAGGATTTGATGAGGCTTGGCACGCGAGTTTTCGGAAACCACTTCAGCTGGGGCCTGAAAGGCCGGCTCAACGGAATGATTTCAGTGCGGGGGCCTTGGGGCGGTCAACATTACGGTGGCTTTCTGAATGCCCGCCATGTGCTGCTGGACACGTCTTCAGGCGCATTTCCTGTCTCCGACTTCGCAATTCGTATCACACGGTCCCTCGCGCGTCTGTATCCCAGCCGTGTTCACCTGGCATCTGGTGTTGAAGTGGTTGCTGAAGGAACCCTGAGGCATATTTCCTTTGCGAAGGTGCGGGGAGGTGCGCCCCGGCATCCGGAATACGAGTTGACACTTTACTCTCAAGCTGTCAACCTCGGCAGGCTTCTGCATTTCGGACGTGCACTGGGCTTACTTTCGGCGAGTCACCTGGAAGCTGACGGGATCGCGTCCTTTAGCCTGCACCTCGCTGGCGGAGCCTGGCCCTGGACCAGGCCTAATGTAACCGCCCAGGCCAGTGTCCGCAGTGCTCGGCTTGTGGTTCCGGGGTTGCGTGAGCCATTGAACATCCCGCGGGCTCGTCTTCAGGTATACGGCAACCAGATTGTCATTAATCCGTTTCTAGCTGTGATGGGTACCAGCGTTTTCTCCGGATGGGTGATGCACCAACGCGAGTCCCGCGCACCATGGAATTTCACTCTGAAGGCAGACAAGGTGAGTGTCGGACAACTTTCTCGGTCGTTTGACGGGATCGGAAACCATGGTTCACGGTCGTTCTTTGACAAATTGTCAGGCATAGGTTCCTGGATCAGTGGACACCGACCCTCTTTTCATCTGGCTACTCACGTGGACGCGCGTGGGCATTTCTCCACTCCGCTGTTGTCTTACCGGGCCCTCGGGTTGCATGACTTTCGAGCCAGCATAGAGATCCGTGACCGCAAGATTCGTGTTTCGAAGGTCAACTTCGAGGCCGGGGGCGGTCGCGGAAGTGGGAATGCTGTGGTGGATTTGACAAAGAGTTCGCCTCGCATCTCGGGGCACGTGGAAGTCAGCAGGGCCAGCGTGCAGGCGTTGCGCGATTATCTGCCGCCCGCCTTGACCGGGGTTCGCGGATTTTACTCTGCCAGAGGCAGTTTTGGGGCCCGCGGTTTAACGCACGCCGACATCGTCCGCACTCTGCAAGGCAAGGCGACGGTTCGGCTTGAAATCGCCAGCCTAGGCAGTTTCGATCCCGTCCAGATTCTGGCCCGGCGTTTCGGCATGGACGTTTTTGAAGCGAGTTCACAACCACCATTTGCCACCACGGCCACGGCACATCTCCGCGTTCAAGACCGCAGAGTGGTGCTTGAGGATTTTCCCGTAAACCTTTCAGGCGCTGAATTTGAACTGCGAGGCGATTACAGATTTGATGGAGCTGCGAAGTTACGGGTGCGGGCTGACTTGCGTGGGATTCACAGACCTTGGATACCTATCCATCCGCAGCCGGCTGGCCCCGTTTCCCGATTGGCCGACCTTCGCTTTTCAGGTACTCTCCGCAATCTCGAGATGGTTCCCTCAAGGCAGATTTCGCAAACACAACCCTGAAGGAGACGCTCTCTTGGAGAAGTTTTTTTCCACTGTTATGCTCACAGTTGCGAGGCAACTTATGCCTGGGATGCTTTTTTCGCTGATGCTCAGCAGTATTTTGTTGGGTCTCTGCGGTTTGACAACTGCGGCTCGTGCGGACCAGTCACATTCGACGGCTGGACTTTCTCAGGCCGCAGCAAATGGGTTCCAAACCAAAATGATGGAGCTTTCTTCGGCGGGGCGGACGGGGGCCGGATCGGAGAAACCGGTTGTGATCACGGATACGGAAGTGAATTCATTTATCAAGTATGATCGTCCGCAGTTCTTGCCTCCGGGCGTGTCTGATATTGACATTCACTTCGAACCCGAAGGCGTCTTTGGCGCGGCGAATGTCAATTTTGACCAGCTCAAGCCCACCGGGCAACTCGGCGATCAGCTTGGCACCAGGCTGCTCACCTCGATATTCAGTGGCACACAGCATGTGACGGTGCTGGGGGTGGTTGAGAGCGGAAATGGAACTGGCAAGGTTACGATTAAGAACATGCAGATCGGCAATACTACGCTGTCTGATTGGCTGGTCAACTGGTTTATCGAGACTTACGTCCAATCCGAATACAAAATCGACCTCAGCAAGCCTTTTCTGCTGCCCGATCATGTTACGCATATCGAGTTTGTGCCCGGCAAGGCGATCTTCGTTCGTGGCACAGGTCAGAAGCAGTAGCCTGTGGAAAGTTAGCGCCGTCCTTTGTGCTTTACAGGGCAGAGACAGATGCTGCCATCGACACTGCGCGATTATTCTTGCAAACAGCAACCCTTTCGTTTTTCTGTCCTTCGATCTGTGCTTGGCATTTTTCCAGGTACTGAAAGTGTGATTCTGTGAGGCCTTGCCTTTTGAACTGGCTGGCGAGAATGTCACAGCAGCATTGAGTTCCCGAGAGTCTGTAAGGTCATGGACCATTCAGGCAGAGTATTGCTGGAACTTTTCCTGATGTTTGGTGGAGGAAAGCTTCTGGCGGAAATCTTCGAACGGCTCCGGCAGCCTGGCGTGCTGGGCGAGTTGCTGGCAGGAGTGTTGCTGGGACCGTCTCTATTAAACCTTGTTCACACCAATGAACTGACCCTGGGAATTGCTGAAATGGGTGCCGTTTTCCTCCTTTTTACAGTAGGTCTCGAAACGAAGCCAAGAGACGTGCTGGAAGTGGGCTGGACGGCCATTGCCGTTGCCGTGTCCGGAGTCATTTTGCCTTTTCTCCTGGGGCTCTGGTACATGGAAGTCGAAGGCCACACGACCGTTGAGTCGATTTTTGTAGGGGCGGCTATGGTGGCGACCAGCGTTGGCATCACGGCCAGGGTCCTGGCTGACCTGGGCGCCCTGTCAACGCGCGCAGCGCGAGTGATCCTGGCTGCGGCCGTCCTGGACGATATTCTCGGGCTGCTGGTTCTTGCAGTCGTCAGCAGCCTTTCCACCGGCCAGGTTCATTATCTGCAATTGCTCACGGTCGCGGGCGAGGCGGTTGCTTTTGCACTGATCATGATTTTCTTCGGTTCCCGGGTGATCGGGCGGTTTCAACCCCAAGTTGAAAAACTTCGTGCCCAAAACTCTGCTTTCATCTTGTCGGCTATTCTTTGTCTCGGTCTTTCGTTGGCCTCGGTTTACATTGGGATGGCGGCGATTGTCGGCGCATTTTTGTCAGGACTTGCTTTTGCCGACCACAGTGAGCGGTGGAAACTGCATGAGAATGCTCACCCGCTCAGCGAATTTCTGGCGCCGTTCTTTTTTGTCATTCTGGGCGTTCAGGTGAATGTGCACACCTTTGCAAAGCCCGGTTTGGTCTCCATGGCCACAGTTATCTGTTTACTGGCCATTGTAGGAAAGCTCGTTGGTTGCGGGTTGGGAAGCCTGCGGTTGGGCTTCAAAGATGCGCTTCGAGTCGGGGTTGGAATGATTCCCCGCGGAGAGGTTGGATTGATCGTTGCGGGCGTTGGGTTAACCTTGCACACAATCTCTGACGCAGTGTACGCGATTGTTCTCCTCATGAGCATCGTGACTACGCTCGTCGCACCCCCATTCCTGCGCATGATATTGCCGCTCCCGGCGGCAGGCGAAAGGCCACTCTCCGAAGTTGCGGCGTCGGACGAAGGGCATTCTAAGGGAACCCCGTCGGGAAAATAGAAACAGGCGGCAGTTGCGCATTTTGATGGCGCATGGGGCAATGATCAGTGCATACTCGACGCCGCGGGCCGTCCAAACCTCATTCCCATGTTTCAACATCTATCTCTTTAGCCCGGTCCCGGCTGTCATGCTCGGCATCTTTTCGTGTCCGTCGGGTTTTCAGTTGCTAGCGGTATTGTGCATGTCCTATACTCACCCTTCAATTCAATTTGGGGCTGATTCATGAAAAAAACCGAGGTCGGAAGGCGGGAGTTTATGAAGGCGGCCGGGATGTCCGCCGCGGCCCTGGGGACGGCCGAAAGCCTGGGCGCGGAAACGGAGAGTAGGAGGCAATCCGATGTCCCTCTCGCCCCTGCGACCAGATACCCCAAACTGGCCATTATTACCAATTACTCGCGGCAGAAGCTCGCCTTTGCCACCGAGACCGGATACGAAGGCGTTGTCGTAAAGATCGGCAAGGATTTCAACCCTTACCTGAGTGATACCCAGATCGACAAGATTCTTGCGACTTCGCGCGAAACAGGCTGCCGCATTATCAGCGTCGAATGCTTCTCTGATTTACGGGGCAAGGGCATTAACCACATTGCGCCTGATCCGGCAGAGCGCAGCTCGATGAACGAGAAGTTCATTCACTGCCTGGAATTTGCCCACCGTCTCGGCTGCAAGTTCGTGGGTTCGTTTAGTGGAGGGATTCCGGGGGCGAGTGTTGAGCGGCAGGCGAGAGAACTGGCAGAAGTGTTTCACGAAAGATACCTGCCGGTTTGCGAGAAGTATGACGTTTCAATGGGCTGGGAGAATTATCCCACCGCCATCAACTTTGCCACAGTTCCTGCCGCGTGGGACCAGGTATTTTCCCTCGTGTCAGACCACCATCTCGGCATGGAGTTTGACCCCTCCCACCTGGTGCGCCAGTACATCGATCCTTACCGGGCGGTGTGGGACATCCGGGATCGGCTTCTTGCAATTCATCTGAAAGATACGGAAATCACGCAGCCGGTTCTTCAGCAGGTCGGTATCCTGGGGGACGGATGGTGGCGCTATCGAATTCCGGGGCAGGGATTGATTGACTGGCCCAGATTTCTTACGGTCTTGCTCCAGGTTGGATTCAACGGTGGTGCAGCAGTCGAACATGAAGATCGGTTCTGGGATGCGCCTGCCAGTGACAATGGCGAAGAGTTTCCTCAGGCTCGAAAGGATGGATTCATCCTTGCCTACCGCTTCCTCCGGCAATACCTCCCGGGTCGCTTGAGCTGATGCGGCTTTGAATAGATGGCCGATCCATCAGCATCGAACGGCTTTTCACGCGCCGCTCCCGGGTGCTTGGAGGCTGGCTTTCAAAATCCTTGCAGCGGAGTCTGGTAAAATCGGTCATGATGTTCAAGCTTTTTGGCAATCGTGCTTTGTTGAGTTTCTGCCTGGCGCTTGCTACCTGCGTCTGCGCCGTAGCTCAACCGCAGCCCTTCACCCTGGCGCAGGTGATGAGCGCTCCGTTTCCTAAGGATTTGACGGCTGCCCCAACTGGCGCAAAAGCAGCTTGGGTTTTCAATACACGCGGAGCGCGCAACGTTTGGGTGGCTGAGGCGACAGATGGCGATGGCAAGTTTATTCCTCGCCAGCTCACCAATTATTCCGGCGACAATGGCCAGGACGTTGGAGAATTGGAATGGCTCCCGGATGCTTCTGGCGTGGTTTACGTCCGTGGAGGCGATTTCGAAAATGGCGGCGCGTATCCGAATCCCAGAGCTGTGCCGCGGGCCGTTGAGCAGGATGTCTGGCTCATTTCTCTCAACGGCGGAGCCCCTGAACGCCTGGGCCAAGGCCACTCGCCGGCAGTTTCACCCACGGGAACCAGCGTGGCATTCATTTTTAAGGGCCAGGTGTGGCTCGTGAAGATTAATCCTCTCGGGAAGCCCGCACAACTGATTCATGGGGAAGGAAAAGCGAAGTCACTGCGCTGGTCACCGGAAGGAACCAGGCTGGCGTTTGTGAGCGACCGCGAAAACCATAGCTTGATCGGTGTTTATGACTTCACACAAAACAGCCTGCATTATCTTGACCCCAGCGTGGACCTCGATTCGAATCCCGTCTGGTCGCCTGACGGGAAACAGATTGCCTTTATAAGGATTCCTGCCTCAGAGCACGAAAGGATTTTCGGGCCGGAGCGAACCGGCCAGCCGTGGTCGATCCGTGTTGCCGATGTGGCGACCGGAGTAGGCAAGGAAGTATGGAAGGCCCAGGATGGGCCGGGGAGTGTTTTCCATGGGGTTGTTGCCCGCAACCAGTTGTTGTGGGTTGCCGGGAATCGGCTGGTGTTCCCTTGGGAGCGTGACGGGTGGACGCACCTGTACGCGGTTCCTGTTGCGGGCGGCGTGGCGCACCTGCTGACTCCCGGCAATTACGTTGTCCGAGACGTGACGCTCAGCCCGGACCGGCATGAATTGATTTTTAGCTCCAACGAGGATGACATTGATCGCCGCCATCTGTGGAAGGAATCCGTTACTGGCAACCGGCCGATACGCCTCACCAGCGGCACGGGTATCGAGTGGTCGCCTGTCATCACAATCCAGGGTAAGAGGATCCTTTTGCTGCACTCTGACGCCAAGCTACCGGCACGGCCCGCTGTTCTTGAGGCGTCCGGCAAAATCCGCGATCTTGCGCCCGGAGCTATTCCCGCGGATTTCCCAGCCCGGCAGATGGTTACTCCTCAGCCAGTTATCGTTTCCGCTGCCGACGGCCTTCGCATCCATGGCCAACTCTTTCTTCCGCGGAATGACCACAATGGCAAGAGGCACCCGGCCATCCTCTATCTGCACGGTGGTTCACAGCGGCAGATGCTCCTGGGATGGAATCCCATGGATTACTATAGCAACGATTACGCCATGAACCAGTGCCTGGTCAGCCGTGGTTACATTGTGCTGTCCATCAACTATCGCGGCGGCATTGGCTATGGGTTGGACTTTCGGGAAGCGCCTGATATTGGCGCCACAGGAGGAAGCGAGCTCAATGACGTAGAAGGAGCGGGTCTTTACCTCCGGAATCGAAGTGATGTTGATCCTGATCGAATTGGCGTCTGGGGCGGCTCGTGGGGCGGTTACCTGACTGCGCTTGCCCTGGCGCGTGCCTCCGATCTTTTTGCTGCGGGTGTCGATATTTCGGGCGTCCACAATTGGAACTTTGAAATTCCAAGTTGGGTACCGTCGTACTATCCGCAGCGGCAGCCCGAAGCGGAACGGCTGGCCTTCGAATCCTCACCCCTGGCCTACGTAAAAACGTGGCGGTCGCCGGTGTTGCTTATTCAAGGGGACGACGATCGTGATGTGCCCTTCAAGGAAATGGTCCATCTGGTGGAAGCCCTGCGGAAACAGGGAGTCCCATTCCAGCAAATCGTTTTCCCGAATGAAGTCCATGTTTTCCTTCTACACTCGACCTGGCTGCGCACATTTCAGGCCACTTCTGACTTTTTTGACCATTACCTTCGGAACGATGTAACCAGCCGATAGAGGCATGAGGTGAGAATAATCGCCGTACTCCTGTCAGTGAAATCAAGAATTAGCAACTGCCACACCTTCTCTCCGACTGTGATTGCTTTATGGTGACGCTTGACGCTTCAGGCGGGCTCTAAAATCTGCTAATCCTGCATGGTGAGAACGGCACGGTACTTGGCTTTACCGCTTATCATGCGCTCATAGGCTTCGTTGGCGCGGGAGAGAGGGACCTTTCAATCATGGGCCGAATGCCGCTCAGGACGGCGAATCGCAGCGTGTCTTCTGAGTCGGCCGGTGCGCC
Source organism: Acidobacteriota bacterium (assembly GCA_021827245.1). The sequence continues at coordinate 41,283 of JAKAWN010000004.1, forward strand.
GGATGGCCAGCCCTGGATGCTTCTCCTTCCACGAATGAGCTGAACCGGAGAGACCTCAATGGGTTCGGGGCTTGCTCCCACGACCAACATTTTGCCATTTGTCGCGAGGCCGTCAACCAGCGCTGATTTTGATTTGCCACTCGGTGCTGTCGCAAGAATGACGCGAGCTCCCCCCATTTTCTGAAGTTCTTCGGCAACACTTGTGGCGTGGCTGTTGATGTAATGATGCGCGCCTAGCTGTTCAGCCAACGAGGCATTTTCCGGACCTCGGCTGATCGCTGCTACATTGAACCCGAATTTATTGGCAAATTGGATGGCCAGGTGTCCGAGGCCACCGACGCCTTCGATCGCCACCAGATCGCCGGGCAGTGCTCCGCGGTGGCGCAGAGAATTGTATGTCGTAATGCCTGCTCACAGGAGGGGTGCAGCCTCTTCAAAGGAAATCTCCTCTGGCAGCGCCGCCAATGCATTCTCAGGTGCTACCATGTATTCCTCGTAGCCGCCGTCATAATGGATGCCGGTCACCTTAAGGTTGGCGCAATTGACAAAATCTCCCCGGCGGCAATTGACGCAGACGCCGTCGTGGCCTCCATGCCAGCCTACACCGGCGCGCTGCCCCTTGCGCCATGTATTGACCTCAGGTCCCACCTCGTCGATGACGCCCGCTACCTCGTGACCCGGCACTCGCGGGAATTTGGATTCCAGGGAAGATATTTTCTTTGGTGAAAACGTCGCTATGACACATCCCGCAGGCCATTACTCGAATGCGAACCTGCCCCGGGCCCGGCAGTGGAATCTCCCGTTCAACCAGATCGAAGGGCGAGCCCGGTTTCGTCACCTGCGCTACCTTCATCTTCGGCATAAGGATTCTCCCCGAGTAGCATGCCTTTATCTGGCACACAGCTTCAGGCGCGCTGGGCTTCTTCACTGCCCTGAACGTTTTGACTCTTTTCTTCGGAAACGCCCTTCAAAGCATGAATGTGAAAAGGAAACGTCAGTTCTATGCGGGTTCCCGACCCACGGCGACCCTCAATCGTCAGTTGCGCGCCGATACGCTGAGATCGTTCCTGCATACTAGTCAGGCCGAAGCCCCCGCGAGATGTGCTGTTTTCCCGACGAAATCCTCTCCCGTCATCTTGTACCAGCAGACGGGCTTCCTCGTTGCCATAAGCCAGCTCTACCCGAACCTTTCTGGCACCGGAATGCTTGACTACGTTGGTGAGGGCTTCCTGGGCAATGCGAAGGACATTGGCCTCGATCTCGCCCGCAGCCGAACAAGGGTCACCGCGAAGGGAGAATTCAGCATCTATCTCGCGGTGGTCCGAGATGCGCTCGGTGAGGCGCCGAAGGGCTCCCGCCAGATCGCCGCTTTCCAAGGCCTCGGGGTGCAACGCCCAGACCACGCGCCTTGCCTCGGCCAACCCTTCGCGGGCCACGCTTTGTGCCTTGTCAATATGCACCAGCGCCTCGGCGACGTTGGATTCGATGACATCTTTCGCAGCCTCCAATTGCAGCGAAACAGCCAAGAGCGCCTGGGCCACAGTGTCGTGAATCTCGCGGGCTACGCGGTGGCGTTCCTCAGACACAGCCTGCTGTTTCAGGTTCTCGATTAGAAGGCTGCGTGCCTCCCTTTCCGTCAACAGAGTCGCCCATGTGTAAACCAACAGTCCTGCGCACAGGCCGATCACAATCTCGTCAAGAAGAGTGTCGGCGGGATTAATGCCATTCCGGTCCAGTATGTATTCTGCGATATAGCTGGCAAACATCAGGAATATCCCTATTCCTGCTGCAATACCAACCCGCTTGGTAGGCTCTTTCATTGGCGTTTCTCCCCACCAGAGGCCGTCCGGCTTTCCGTAATTAAAAGATTCAAGCATACCCCGGCACACACAGCCACCGCAAGCGGCCCCCATCCCTCTCAAGGATCTTCTTCGAGGGCTAAGTTGCAGCATTGCAATGAATTGAGGTGAACCTTTAAGGCGCTCCCTCCTCGAGGGTGCGCGGGAAAAGGACGCTGAGTTGCCCTTTTCCCTACGTGCCAAATTCATATACAGGCCGAGAGTCCATAACGGGAAACGCCAGCATCACACAGGTTCCGTGCCCATGCCGGCTCTCGATGGACAGCCGTGCGCCGATGCGCTGGGAACGTTCCTGCATGCTGGTCAGGCCGAAGCCGCGACGCGGTTTTTTCTTTTCCCAGTCGAATCCCTTCCCATCATCACATACCAACAGGTGAGCCTCCTCGTTGCCAAAAGCCAATTCGACCCGAACCTTTCTTGCCCCGGAATGCTTCACTGCGTTGCTGAGGGCTTCCTGAGCGACGCGCAGGACGTTAGCCTCGATTTCACACGGAAGTGGAGAAGGCTCACCACGCAGGAGAAACTCAGCGGCAATCTTGCGATGTTCAGTGATCCGGTTCGTGAAGCGCCGGAGGGCGCCAGCCAGATCATCACCCTCCAGAACCTCGGGATGGAGTGCCCAGACTACACGCCGGGCATCGGCTAATCCCTCGCGGGCTACGTCTTGCGCCCGGTCAACGTGCGCCAACGCTTCATCGGCGTCGGATCCCATGACATCTTTCGCCGCCTCTAATTGCAGCGAAACAGCCATGAGCGCCTGGGCCACAGTGTCGTGAATTTCGCGAGCTAAGCGGTGGCGTTCCTGAGACACAGCTTCCTGCTTCAACCTTTCGACCAGGAGGCTGCGGGCGGCCCTCTCTGTCAAGAGGGTTGCCCAGATGTACACGAGCAATCCCGCGCTTACGCCGAGGAGAATGTTGTCAACGAAAGTGTCTGCTGGCGAAATGCCATTCTGATCGAGGATAGATTCCAAAACAGAGCTGGCAACCATCAACAGGATTCCTATTCCAGTGGCGATACCAGCCCGTTTGGTAGGTTCTCTCATGCCTTTGCCTCCAGGGAGACACAAGGTCACCCTCTAGCTGGGGTGCATTGCACATTTTGCAGCGTGACTACCCGCCAAGAGCAGCGTCCGCACCTTAATGCGGGATGCTGGGTGAAAAGTTTAGCTTTGTTCTGCACTCTACAACTCTCGATGAAAGGCCGTTCATTTCGAGAGTTTTTCAGATTTGCGCATGCTGGCGGCCCTCTATCGCAGCGGTCGCATCTGCATTTCCCGTCCCCGTAGGGAGCTTACCAAATTCAATGGGAGAATTCAATTACAATGCCGTTGATCCTCTTCCCGAGGCCAGTGAATTGTCCGAAGAAGGGTGAGGTGATGTTGTTGTAGATGGCAGTGGGATTCTGCCGGCCCGTGGTATCGATGGAATAAATGCCTAATTGGAACGTATGGCCAGGATGGATGTGAAACGGAATGGGAAAATCTTTGTAAATGCGCCAGTTGAGCGAAAAGAAGATGGGGTATCGCTGGCTGTTTGCTTCACCCACATAGTTGTGGAGGAGATCGATGTTGGAATAGGGAAACCCGGAATGCAAATCGACCGACGGGCTCAGCGTGATTCCCCACGGAAGCTTGAACAGGCCAAAGCCTGTCAGCCGATTGGGAACATCGGAAGGGAGGTTGGAATAAACGTCGGGCCGGATGACGGGTACTTCAATCGGCACGAAGACATTATCGGTTGTATTCAAATCGCCCCGGCTGCTGCTGCGGACATAAGACAGGCTCATGTCTGCATTTTCACCGGCTCGATAATCGAGGTGAAATTCAGACTCGTGATAGCGCGAGCTTCCACTGTTTGTAAGCAGTAGTGAGCTGGTACCAGCCGGTGGCGAAAATGGATTAATGACGAACAGTTTGTGAGTGCTGCTGTAGAGAGTGCTGATCTTCGCGGTAATTTTCCGCGAAAAACGATGGGTGAGCTGGAGTCTCCAGGTCAGGTTGTTTGGCGTACTGCCTAGCTCAGAACAGCCGGGAAGAATCTGGGGGCCACCAGAGGATATCCGGGCGCATTCATTACGATAGGTTACAGACGGTCCCAAGGGAGACCCGGAAAGGTCGAGCGGGGTAACAATGCGCATGGGGTTGCCTGTGAAACTGGCGGCAAGCAGCGGCGTGCGATCATGAAACATTCCGATGCCGCCGCGCAGGATTGTGCTCGCGCTTTGATTCAGAGCATACACCACGCCGAGACGCGGAGCGAAGAGCGCCGCTTTGCCGTTTGTTTCACCAAAGTAACGCAACCCCATCGTCGCGGCCAGACGGCTAGTCATGATCCAGTGGTCCTGGCCGAAACCCGCGGTGGCAGTGTCGTTGGCGCTGAGATGGCCCTCACCGCTAAAGTCGATCCTTTCGGCCGGCGACCCGTCAGGGCGAAGAATCAGTACCGGGTGTGACTGGCTGATGCCGGTGAAATCGCGGTGGATGACGTCGGTCCCGAGCATCAGTTCGTGCTTGCCATGCCATTCCTTCGTGGGGAAGTTGAAAATTGCTTGCCCTTCCTCCTGATGGCTGGTTCGCTTCCAGGCATTGAAATAGTTGCCGCCAATGCCCGTTGGCGTTAGAAGCATCGGCTGCGATCCGTTTCCATGCTCGTAAGTATTCATCTGGGTGAACTTGAAGATCGTGTGGAGAATGCCGCCAGACTTGAATTGGTAAGTGTCGGTACCGTCGATCGAATAGCCCGTTTGGCCGTCGTCTGCGGCGGCAGGGCGTGGTATCAGGGCGTTCAGGTTAGCCCACATGGTGTGCCTTGGAAATAGGTTGACGGTAAGCGACGCATAATTTCGCGGCGACAAAAGAAATTGAAATTGCGTTATCGAGTTGGAACCCTCGATATACGTTTCATCGTTGGGCCACGGGAGACCGCGCACGTCGGGCTTTCTCATTTCGTAAAGGAAGGACTCAGCGAAATTGACCTTGTTTTTCCATAAGGGTCCGCCAAAACGGATTTGAGGCGTTGCCCTGGAGAAACCGACAAGATGGCCATCTTTGCCTCGGAGGCTAGGATTAAGGTCTTGCATCATCAGGTGCCACTGGTTGGGTGGAGGTTTTAAGCCGATGCTGACCATGCCGCCGACAAACCCTCCGTATTGCGCGCCGAAGGGGGCTTTATACACATCGAGACTCTGGATTGCGCCAATGGGCACATCAATCGAGTAGCTTCCGGTGACCGGGTTTACGGCCTGGGCTGAATCCAGTAGAAGCATGCTCTCACTTTCCGGAACGCCCTTGAGGTAAATCTTTCCACTCTGGATTCGAATGACACCGGGCGTAATCGGCAATTCCTCTTTGAATTCCCGCTGAACAACAGGGATTGCTAAGAGCTGTTTAGGTTGCAGGACCTGGGTTGCTGGAGTTGTGCCCTTGGTCGAAACCAGTGGGGCAGTTTCACGAACCTCAATCTTCTGGCGGATTTCTTGAAGCTGCATTTGGATGTTTTCGACGATCGTCCGTCCTGCAGTGATGGTGATTTTTCGTGTGACGGCCTTGAATCCCTCAATCGTGGCATCAAGCGTATAAGGGCCGGCGGGCAGGTCCTGAAATTCGTAAGTTCCGTTGTCGGCTGAGTACGTTGATGGAGACGGTAGCCCGGGAGCGCCGCCAATCAGCTTAATGGCAACGCCTCCCACCGGGAAAGGCTGACCCTGAGGATTGAGGGCCGTCGTTGTGCCATGCAGTGAACCGGTAGCAGGCTGCGCCGCCATGAAACTTGAAATCCATGGTAGGTAAAGGAGAAACACACCTACCAGCACCAACCGTTTACCGGACCTTTGAAATTTCCGGTGCACTGAAACACAGAGATGGGAACGGGAAAGCACGGATTTTGCAGTTGTGTGTGGTTCTGTCATCTGGATCGACGATGAGCTTGGAAAATTCGCTTAACGCTATCGTTTAGCGCGTGCCTTTCCTTTCCACGAAGATTTTCGGGAAGACTTGCGGCAGCCTGTGTGACCTCCTGGGCTCAATGGGCCTTTCAGTTGGTTCCTACAAGCTGAGCTTTCTGCCATCCGAATTGGGGTTATGATGTACCGGACATCGTTTGGGATGTTCGCACTACTGTCCGCTGGGATTACCAGGTTATTGAAACAGCAACTGCATGTGCAACCTTCGTCTCTGCGGTAAGCGAAGATTGGCCCTTGCCGGACATGAATCTCGCTCTCAGTGCTCTCTGCTCACTTGATTGTGGATCACGCACGTCTAATGCTTGCTTACCTCAACTTTAGTCTTACCCTCAACCTGGCACCATATGAGATGAAGAAGACCGTCAAACGGATGCGCCGATTCTAAGAATCGGCGCTCGATGAGATTTCACATCCGCCACCAAAGCCTGTAAAAGTAGCACATGCCTAACCGGCACCCTTTCACATGCGTTGCTTCTTATTTGACGGGACAATCAACAAGAGCAAAATCATTCCCTTTGGCCCGTTCATTTATGCTACCAGTTGTGAGCCGTAAGAGGCAATTCCACGATGCCCGATGAATTCTGAACGTTCCTTAAGGAATACCGCGAAAAGAGTGAAGAAATCATCAGGGATAAGTCGAGAAGGCATGTCCGTGGGGGTGGGAAGCTGAAATATTGCAGACGGCGATGAAGAAGTAATATCCTGAAGCGAATATTGATTTGACTTTACGTGCCAACCGATTGGAAAATGAGCAGATCGTCAGGTCGGTTCGTAAGCCCAGTACGCGGTTCGTGCAGCTCATGTCATGTTTGGGGGCGGAGGAATAGGAATGAGCGATAAGCTGTATATTTTTGATACAACTTTGCGCGACGGCGAGCAATCGCCGGGCTGCAGCATGAATCTGGCTGAGAAGCTGGAGATGGCTCATCAGCTTGACCGGCTCGGAGTTGACATCCTGGAGGCCGGATTCCCTATTGCTTCGCAGGGGGATTTTGATTCCGTTTTGGCGATTGCTGAGGAGGTGCGCCGGCCCACGATTGCCGCGCTTGCCCGTGCCAACC
>JAKAWN010000260.1 GCA_021827245.1 Acidobacteriota bacterium
TTCGGCCGCATCGTCACAATTTCAAGCGGAGCCATCCTGAAGGGCGGTGGCGCCGGGATTGCGGCCTACGCTGTCTCGAAAGGCGCGGTCACGCACCTGACCGAAATCCTTGCCTCAGAGCTTGAGAAGTATGATATCCGCGCACATTGTGTCATGCCCGGGACGATGGACACGGAAGCGAACCGTAAGGCCATGCCGAAGGCAGACTTTTCGAAGTGGGTCAAAACCGAAGATGTAGCAAGAGTCATCCATTTCCTATTGAGCGACCAGTCCCGAGCCGTACGCTCCGTTGCAGTGCCGGTACTCGGTTAAATGGCGTCATTCACAAAATTCGGAAGTAGCGTAGAGGGAGCGGGGCTTCAGAGTCTATGTGATAATTGGCAAAATCGAATTTTCGGCAGCCAAAAAAATCAACAGGTTAGGCTGTGGATAAACGCAAAAAGACCAGTTTTGACACAGACTTTTCAGCCCCGCCGAAAGAGGCTGTTTCCTAAATTACTTTCCCGAAGGACTTGATTCACAATTGAAAGTTTTCGGCGTGGCGGCTATAATTAAAGTTTTTGAAGCAGCCTGCAAGGAGTTCCATGAAAAGCGAAATTCATCCCGATTACCACGAGGTCCAAGTTGTCTGCGCGTGCGGCAACTCGTTCAAGACGCGCTCGACCTACAAGGACACCGTGCTGCACGTCGAAATTTGTTCGAACTGCCATCCCTTCTTTACCGGCAAGCAGAAGCTGGTTGACAGCGCCGGGCGGGTGGAACGTTTCCAGAGAAAGTACGCGAATTTTCGCAAGGGCAACGCAGAAGCGGCTTCGGCCAAGGGCTCAAAGGCCGCAAAATAGCGCCAAATCTGTTGGCGAACCATATCTTCCCGGGTCTTCAAGCTGATCCCGAAACGAGAACAGGCAAGGCAGAGGAAGCCGTTGGCCACCAACCCATCGCTCGACCCGTACATCACGCGACCGAAGGTTTACCTCCTGGGGCGGCAGACCGTCGTGCAAGAGGAGTTGGCCCGCTTTTTGCAGGATGAAGGAGTCGTTTTCTCAACAGATTCCGAAGCGGCGGCCGAGGTCCTGGCGGAAATCGCCGGCCGCACCTGTTACATGTCCTTCGGAAAAGGGCGTAAGACCAACCAGGAGTATCTGGACAACATCCTGACTTCAAAGCACGGCAGCGTGCTTGAACACGCCGTCTGGAACCTGTTGATCACGGGAGTCAGCCGCTCCCTGACGCATGAGCTGGTGCGGCATCGCGCCGGCTTTGGTTATTCGCAGCTTTCGCAGCGTTATGTTGATGAAGGCGACGCGCGCTACGTTGTGCCTCCTCTTTATCAGGAAAATGACGCGCTGCGCGAGAAGTGGCAGCAGACTATCGAGATTCTCCGCAAAGCTTACGTCGATCTGGCGGAGGCTACATCTCAATACGTCCAGCAGAAGCGCCCGGAGATGGCCCCGCGTGACCGCCGGAAATGGGCCCGGCAGGCCGCCCGGTCGATTCTTCCCAATGCCACCGAAACGAAAATCTTTGTTACCGGCAACAGCCGCGCCTGGCGCCATTTTCTGGAGTTGCGTGGCAGCCCGCACGCCGATACCGAAATCCGGATGCTCGCCGTGGAAGTCTGCCGCGTCCTGAAGAACGAAAGCCCCAACATCTTCCACGACATCGAAATCTACGAGGAAGCCGACGGCATGCCCGCCGTCCGCGTCACCTATTCCAAAGTCTGACCTTCGCTACTTAATTCCCACCACCATGGAATCCGGCCCGATCAGGTGTTCGACGTAGGTTTCAGCGAATCCAGTTTTCTTCATCCAGCCGCAGCAGTCGCCGCCAGTGTAATCGAACCCGCCGAAAGTTTCGATCAGCATGTTCAAGCTCATCAGCAGGCCAAAAGCGTTCTGGCGGCGATCGTCATCAATCAGCGCCTCATAGACAATCAGCGAGCCGCCCTTGGGAAGGGCTTTCATGGCTTTACCCAGCAGCAGCATTTTCTCTTCAAGGTTCCAATCGTGCAGGATGTGTCCCATCACCAGCACGTCGGCTTCCGGCAGCGGATCTTCAAAGAAATTGCCGGCCTGGAAGCTCAGGCGTTTGTGCAGGCCGAAAGAATGGGTGTACTCCTCAAAAATTGGCTGCACGATGGGCAAGTCGAATCCTTTGCCAGTCACGTGCTCATGCGCCAGTGCAACCTGTGTGGCCAGCCCGCCCTGCGCCGTGCCGACGTCGACAAAATTCCGGTACTTGTTCCACGGGAACTTGCGAGCAATGGCGATGGCCGCTGGAATGCTGATTCCGGTCATCGCCCGCAGGAATATCTTCAGCCGCTGGGGATCGGAATAGAGAGTGCCAAAGTTATCCTTGCCGTCGCTGCCCTTTGACTCGTTCTGTACCCTGCCCGTCCTCAATCCTTCCGTCAGCGATCCCCAGTGATGGTAGAGCCGGTCATTAGCCATTTCCAGCATCCCGCCGATATAGCTGGGCTTGTTCTTGTCGAGAAAGATGTTGGACTCGCGTGTGTTGAAATAGCGCCCGTCGTGCCGGTTCAGCATCCCCAGCGCCACCAGCGCATCCAGAAAGTCTCTTGAACTGCGAGGATGCAGCCCCGACGCCTGGGCGAGTTCGTCGCCAGACAGCGGTCCCTGAGCGAGATACGTAAACACGCCCAGCTCAACCGCACTCAAAAGTGTTTTCGATCCCCAGAATCCCAACCCGATTTGCATGATTTTGTCCGGTGTAACCGCCGCAGCCGCATGGCTGCCCGCAACCAGAGTCCCGTGCCCCACGGTGGTCCTCATTGTTTCACCTTCTTGTATCGAGAGTATCCTGCCCCATACAGGAACGATTCTAAAATCATACCTGCGGCGATTGGTTTCGTCCACAAGCTTTGTTATCCGGCTGCCGTACAATAGAGTGGCGTAGCGGCGAGTTTATCTCGCCATTGGCGGCATAAAGCTGCCGTTACCTCAGATTGAACTACATATCTAGGCCATGGAGTTGACTGTTGCGATGTAAGCCTTGCTGTCGAATTTGCTCGAGGTGCTCTGGTTGGACATGTAACGGATTTTGCCGTAGATGGGTCGTTCCGGACCCCAGGCCCGGTCATGTTTTCCGGCAACAGCCCAGGCAATGCCCGCGTAACCGTTCGGATCACGCCCGTCGAGTTCATAGCGGTCGTTCAGACGGACGGCGATAACGAAAGCTTCTTCGGCGGAGCGCGTCCATTCCAGAATCTTTTTGGCCCAGTACATGCGCATGTAGCCGTGCATCCAGCCCGTAATGACCATCTGCTTTTGCGCTGCGTTCCAAAGCGGGTCGTGCGTCTCCCCATTTTCAAGCTGCTGTTCGGAGTACAGATACTCGCGCTCGTCGCGCGCATGCTCCTTGATCGTGCGCAACGCCCATGGTTCCGCGCATGCCAGGCTGTCGTAATGGGGATTGAAGCGGCAGAAATTGACGGCCAGTTCGCGCCGGACGATCAGTTGTTCAAGGAATGCATCACGGTCTTTGGCGGGAGCTTCGGCTTCCTTCACGGCCAGCGCAACCGTGTGCGGTCCCAGATGCCCAAAATGGAGATAAGGAGAAAGCCGGCTGGTGTGGTCCTGCTCGGGATAATTGCGCCCCTCGGAATAGCCCGCCAGCCGTTCGCGAAGAAAATGCCGCAGCACTTTCACCCCCTCCTCCGTTCCACCCTGCAACGTGGCAATCGGCCTGACCGAGCGGTCGATGGGAAGACCGCGCAGAACGTCGGCATCGGCAGGCAACGATGCAATCTTCTTGGCCGGCTTCCACTCCACATAGGGCCTTAATTGCCCGACTGGCACAAGAAATTCGTCCAGCAGGGAGGAAATCCTGGGGCGGATTGTCCGGGCGGAATATTGCTCCTTCAGCAGAAGTTTGCTGGGAATAATCACGTCCGCATCGATGGTCCAGAAAGGTACGCGCAGCCGTTTGGCAACGGTTTGCCGCCACTGCTCGGCCTTTCGTATGGGATTCTCGTCACCGATCACGAGACAGGCGGAAACTTCGTCGCAGAACTTGATCAGGTCGTTTTTCTGCCAGGCGCGCACCACGAAGCCAATGCCGCGACGTTCGAGCTGGAGAGCCAAGGACCGGATTCCCTCGGCGAAAAATGTATAAGAGCGCAGATTGGCATTGGGATAATTGTGAACGATGCTCAAAAAAACCACGACGGGTTTCTTCAGAAGATTTGCAGCACGGACGGCCGTTTCGAGCGCCGGATTATCAAGCGCGCGCTGCGCCCGCTGCATCCAGTAAACCACCGCCCGGCCTTCTGGATTCGCCGGGCCGCCGCGTCGCACGCTCACGCGCGGATCACCGGCCAGCTTTTCAAAAGAATCCATGGTTGCTCTTCCGGGCTGCTTTGTGTGTTCCCGTCTGTTGTGGAGGCTACGTGAGGAGCCGAATCGCTTGCCGATTTAAAGTTCAAGAGCCCGCGGCCTTTTGATACTTGGCCATGTGCTCCTGCATCTCTTTGTTGCCGGGATCGAGCGCCAGGGCTTTCTTCTGTGTTGCCACCGCCTGCTGGTACTGGCCGTTCGCATAGAAGGCTTCCGCGAGCGTATCGATATAGGTCGCTTCGTTCCAGTGGCTCAATTCGACGGCCTTCTGCGCCAGCTTGAGCGCTTCGGCGGGATTCCGGAACGTGGGATCGTCAGCGGTTGCCAGCAGCCAGGCCAGGTTGTTGCGTGCTTCGGCGAAGCCAGGTTCCAGGTGGATCGCTTCCTGGTAATGCTTGATGGCCTCGGCATACAGCCTTTGCTCGGCGCAAAGATCGGCCAAGGCTTCCTGCGCGTCAGGCGTCTGGGGGTTATTGCCGACGATGTCCTCCAGCAGTTTCCGCGCCTTATCTGGATGTCCTTCACGGTCATAGGCCACCGCTAATCCCAGTTGCGCCATGGGCGACCCGGGACTCAGCCGCAGGGCCTCGTTGTATTCGCGGATGGCTTCCCCAACATGATTCTGGCTCAGGTAAACCGCCGCCAGTTCTTCGTAAGGCCGTTCATCCTTCGGATATTCGCGCGCCGCCTGCTGGAATTTCCGGACCGCCTGGTCGTCCTGCTGTTGCGTCCAGAAACGGCGGCCTTCTGCAATCAGACGCGTCACATTCTGCGTGGCGCGATAATGGTCTGCCGTGGCAAACATGGCCAGAGCCACAATGGCGGCCGGCATGATGACCGCCGTGCGGGGAATCTTTGAGAGCGTCCACCAGTACGACCGGTAACTCTGGGGCGGAGAAATCAGCAATCCCAGCAGGATGCCGCCCGCCAGCCCTCCCGTATGTCCCCAATTGTCAATCACGTGCGGCATGCTCAGCCCGATCGCAAAGTTCAGAATGATCAGCAGCACCATGCCCTTGCCAAAGGCCAATCGCCATCGGCTCGGAACCATGTCAGGGTAAAAGTGTCCGGTCACCAGCATGGCGCCTGCCACGCCGAAGATGGCCCCCGAAGCGCCTGCTGCAATATTGTGGGACATGGTCATCGACAGCCAGGAGCCGGTGATGCCTGAGCCAACATAGATCAGCGAAAAGCGCGCGTAGCCGTAAATGCGTTCGAGAATCGGGCCCAGCAGGTAGAGCGCGTACAAGTTGACGGCCAGGTGAAACCATCCGATGTGGAGAAACATCGGCATCACCAGCCGCCAGTATTCTCCGCGCTGTAGGTAAGGCCCGTAGGAGGCGCCAAAATTCAGCAGAACCGTGGTGCTCTCGGAGCTGCCGGTCACATTCTCCAGCAGGAAAACGATAACGCACAAGGCGATAAGCGTCAGCGTTGCCACCGGCCAGTAGCGCCGCTGTTTGAGGAAAATCGGGTGCACGTCGTCCTGGCGGTGGTCCATGATGAATTGTGGAAAATCAGGCATGTCTTTATTGTGCGGATTGCGCCGGCGCCCAAACAAGATCTCTATTGGCCGTCAACGACCTCGTAATAACTTTCGCCCGCGCAATTCCGGCAAAGGATGCGTCCATCCACGAGCCGCTCTCGTCCGTCGTTGATGCCTTCACCGCACTCGCCGCAAATGACGCGCGAGCGCGTGCGCCCGGGCAAATCTTCCGGTCGAACCTTCACGCGAACCCGCTGCATCGTGAAAAGCTCGTCATCTTCCATCACTTTGTAGGCTTCAAGTTGCTGCCTGTAGGGATCTCGGAGATCCTCGAACATCGTTCTGGCTCTTTGCCGGGCGTCGTCACGGGCCACAACACGCACCGCCTGCTGGCTCTGGAGATCGACAAAGGTGGCCGCAACTTTTCCGTAATCGAGATATTTCAGGGAGCGTTTCCCCAGCCGGCATCCTGTCACCAGGCTGACGGCGTCCGTCGCGCAGCGGTCGATTTCAACAAACGTGAGGAGCCGTTTGCGATGTCGGACCGGATCGTCGATTCCCAGTCTGCTCAGCCCCAGCATCGCCATTCGGACTCCCAGCACCTGTCCCGGGCACATGTGGCCGTGGCTTTGGGCTGCCAGGCTGAGATATTCTTCAAGTGACTTCATGTCCCTGCAATGGCTGAACCGCCCTGTGAGGATGTCGATGAATTTCTGGGCAAAGCACCTGCGCCTGCAACTTCAGGTGCTCTCGCCCCCTTCCGGTCGGCTGAAACAACAAAGTTCACTGTCACCGGGAACTGGGCTGTCACCGGCTTCCAATCAAGAAGGAAGGGCCGAAAACGCCAGGAGTTCCTGACAATCCTCTCGGCAGACTGCCGAAGTTCCGTTGGTCCGGCCTTGGCTTTTGCTCTGCACACGCTGCCCTGGCGGTCCACCGTCACCACCACCACAACGCGTTGGATTCGCGCCAGGGCTGGCGTCTCCGAAGGGAAAACGAATTTCCGGCTGGCAATCAGGTGTGAGGTGGCGGTGCGCTCATTCATCCACACAACGGGCTTTTCAGTACATTGCGCGATCCCCGATTGCGACGCCACGAACAGAAGCAACAGGAACCCGGCGGGGACAAAGGCTTTGCGACGAATATCGTCCGGCATTCCCCTCCTCCGCCCTTGAAATCTCCGACGTCCCACCGTCGCTCTCCTGAGGAAATTATACCATCCTGCTGTCGCCAGCTATGCCACGCCTTCTCCGCACGCACGGCCGGGCTATCCGCAGGTGTCGGCGCGTGTTACTATTCTACTCATGAGCAGAACACTTGTTCCGTACAATGATCCTTTTCGCAAGCAGCGTCTGGTTATTGGCGCCGTCGCTGCCATTTGTCTGGTTGCCAGCGCATGTGCTTTCTCCGCCACCAATCCCTGGACCCAGAAGCAAGTCATCCAGCCGGTGGCTTTGGCCGCGGAACTCCGTGGACCTGGCAGCAAACCGCTCCTGCTGCAGGTGGGCTTCGAGATGCTTTACGCGCAGGGCCACATTCCGGGCTCACAATATTGCGGACCGGGAAGGACCTCCGAGGGCATCGCAAGGCTGAAAAAGTGCGTGCAGGACGTTCCGCACACCCGGTCGATCGTTCTTTACTGTGGATGCTGCCCGTGGCAGGAATGCCCGAACATTCGTCCGGCCTTTGAGGCGTTGAAAACAATGGGCTTCTCAAATGTCAAGGTCCTCTATATCCCCCACAATTTTGGCCGCGATTGGGCCGCAAGGGGTTATCCTGTAAGCACGGGAGAATAAGCTGATACGCAAAACCGGGAGGACAGTATCAGCATCTAAGAATTGAGGGGTAAGGCAGGGTTTCAAGAGCCTTAAAAGACTATGTGGAACAATATCAAAACAACCGCTTTGCTGGCGCTTCTCACCGGATTTCTTCTGGCCGTCGGACAACTGTGGGCCGGGGAAAACGGCATGTTGATCGCATTGGTGCTGGCTGCGGTCTTCAATTTCGGCAGCTATTTCTTTTCTGACAAGATCGCCCTTAAGACGTCCGGTGCCGTGCCGATCTCGCGCGAACAAGGGCCGCGCATTTACGCGATCGTCGAGCGGCTGGCCAAGAAGGCGAATGTTCCTGTGCCCAAGATTTACATGATTCCCACTGACTCGCCCAACGCCTTCGCCACGGGCCGCAATCCCAACCACGCCTCCGTCGCCGTCACGCGTGGTATTCTCGACATTTGCGACGACGAAGAGATCGAGGGTGTTCTCGCTCACGAGCTTGGGCACGTGAGGAACCGGGACATCCTGACCAGCGCTATTGTTGCCACCATTGCCGGCGCCATCACCTTTATCGGCCGGATGGTCTTCTGGGGAGAGATGTTCGGCTTTGGCGGCGGTGGTGCCAGAGACCGTGAGGGAGGTGCGCTCTCGGCTCTGGCCATGATGATTCTGGCGCCGCTGGCAGCCATCCTGATTCAGCTTGCGATTTCGCGCTCGCGCGAATACGAGGCCGACGCGACCGGAGCGAAAATCACCGGCAATCCCCAGGGGCTTGCCCGGGCGCTCAAGAAGATCGATGAGTGGTCCAAGCGCGTGCCCATGCGGGTTTCGCCCACGACGGCTCACCTGTATATCTGCGCTCCTCTGACCGGGCGTGAAATGTTTTCCAATCTCTTTTCCACGCATCCCCCCATCAAGAAGCGCATCGAGCGCCTCATCGGCCAGGGCTATTACTGACACGAGCGGGTACCCGCGACACTGGTTTCTGTGTCGCGGGCCTTTAACCCTTTACCCCAACGTCGGATGGCGCACACGTCGCCCTCTTTGCGATGTGTGCGGCTTTAAGGGAAAGCATACCAAGGAGACCACCTCGTCTGAGCCTCGAAGGTGCGGAAGACTTTGGCCCCTGGCGTAAGCCATTGGAAAGCATACCAAGGAGACCACCTCGCCTGAGCCCCCGAAGGGGGCGGAAGAGTTTAGCCCCTGGCGCAAGCCAGGGGACAGCAAGCGAACAAAGGCGATCCAGCCCCGGAGCAAGGTAGCGCGGTCCTCCGGCTTTGAGGTCCGCGGTTCTTCTGGTGATGCGCGTTCATGGTGTTGTATTCTGGCGCCATGTCGAGGCTCCGGCGTCCTTTTCTTTCCGACCGCTATTTCTTTGTAACCGTGCGTCTGCTCAAGCAGCGGACCCGGTTGCATGAAGCCGATTTCCATTTAATGGCGCTCGCCTTGAACCGCGCGCGGCGCCAGCATCCGTTTTATTTGATGGCCTGGGTGTTTCTTCCCGACCACTGGCACGCGATCTGCGCGCCTGTCGATCCACGGACCATTTCGCTGGTCATGAAATCCTTCAAAGCCAGCTCGACCATCCTCATCAACCGGCGACGCGCCGAAAGGGGCGAATTGTGGCAGGCCCGCTTCTTTGACCGCGCGTTGCGGACGGTGAAGGAATACAACGAAAGAGTTGAATATATCCACCTGAACCCGGTCAAGGCCGGATTGGTTCAGCAGGCCGATGAATGGCCGTGGTCCAGCGCGCGGGAATATTCGGGGTCGCTCCACGAAGAGGCCACCCGCCATCCGATCCTGCCCATCGACCGCATCTTGTTGCCTTCCGACCAGCGGACACGAATTTGAAAAGAAAAGCCGCGGACCTCAACCCCGGAGGACCGCGCTACCCGCTTCGACCGCGCCCTGCGTACGGTGAAGGAATACAACGAAAAAATCGAGTACCTCCATCTGAACCCGGTCCGGGCAGGATTAGTTCAGCGCGCGCAAGA
>JAKAWN010000261.1 GCA_021827245.1 Acidobacteriota bacterium
GTGAATTGGACTTTGTCGCCGACAGCGAAATGCCGTTCTTCACGTTTGTAAACATTGACGCCCTGAAGACGGTGCGGATCATAGGTGATTTCCTGGCCGTTCGTACGCTGTACGGTGAGCACATTTTCACGGGGGTCTACATCGGTGACGTATGCGTATTCTTCTTTCCTGACGTGGAAGCGCGCGCTCCCGCGCGTATAGCGAAGAACATCGCCAACCTCGTATTTCGCGGCCCATTGGCGGTCAGCCCCGGTCAGTTCGTGACGATTAGTCAAGACCGACACACGATATTCTTCTTTAGCGACGCTCGACTGGGATTGAAGCCCCGCATGGATTTGCCGGTTAATTTGATGGCGGCTTTCATTGTCCGGTGAGACAACAAGCGTGTTCTGCGGCGCACGGAGATAATCGGTTGTGATCGCTTGAAGGCGCGCCTCTTTGTCGGCAACCTTGTGGATCCGCCCTTGGTCGTTGAGAAATTTCAGCGCCGCTTTAACATCGCCTCTTGCGAAGGACTCGATGGCGGTCTTGAGTTCGGAATCTTTCTGCCGGACGATCTCCTCAAGGCGAGCCGTCCGCATTCCTGCGTGCTGAAACTGCTCGAATGGCTTGCCGGCATCAACGGCCTGGTGTTGGCGGATGTCACCAACAAGTAAAACGCGATCCTCGGACCGAAGGCGTTTGAAGAATTGGTTCACTTGAACTGTACTTGCAAGGCTCGATTCGTCGAGCACATAGAGGCGACGAGATTCCGGCTGACGCGGGCCGCCCTTTATCAAGAATTGCTGCAGAGTCGTCGATGCGATGCCTGCTTTTTCGAGGCCGTGGGCGGCACGGGATGTTGGTGCAAAGCCGCGGACACTGTAACCCTCTTTTTCGGAGGCGCGGCGGATGGCGCTGAGGGTTGTTGTCTTGCCGCTCCCGGCGACCCCTTGGAAACCTGTAATCTTGTCCCTGCTTTCCAGAATGCTTGTGACAGCCCGGCGCTGGGCGTCGCTCAAGTGCCGAAATTCTGAAGAAAGAAGGCTGGGGATATTTCTTTCGTGAACTAGGGTCGCACCGGTCGTCTGGCTCGAAGTCATAGTGGCAATGTTCTGGCGTTCGAATGCGAGCATCGCACGTGTGGTAAACGAACGGTGAGGAGCGTCCGCAGTTGTTCTCTTGACCTCTACGAACTCGCCGGTCTGGATACGTTTGTCGAGGTTGCCTCTAATTTGGTCAAGGGTCGCCTCGCCCATCGCCCGTTTCAAAGCATCGCGGACCAAGAGTCGTTCCTCGACCACAGCCTCGCGCTCGGCGTTGCGGTCGCGGGCATACGTGACGGCTGCCTGCGCGCTTGTAAGTGCCTTTGCTTCATCACTGGGCTGATGCACTTGATGGCGGATGGCCTGAGCCTTTCGGACAACACCCTTCGGATCGTTGCCGTACTGGTCGGCAAGCGCGAGATTGACGGCCTTCATCTCGGCGGGCGTGAGGTGAACTTTCCTGCTGCGGGTCCGATGACCTGCAATTTGAGCATCTCTGGCTCCCGCCTGCTTGTGGGCTTCTAGGAATGCGTAGATTTGTTTGCTGCGCGGGCTGCTGGCGGCGAGATATTCCTTCGAATAGCCCTTGATCTCGAACTCGCCCTCTTTGCGTCGCTCCAATTCGTAGCCGAGGCTCCGCAGGTGCGCGGCGAGTTCTGAACGATATATTGCTGTTGCGTAGGCTTGAGATTTATACATTTCGCGCGGCTGCAAGGCATGGAATTCTCCGTTTGGAGTTTTGGCGAGATTGAAGATGACCACATGAGTGTGGAGATGGGGAGCCGAGTAGCCGTTCACGGGGCGGGCGCTATCGTGTTCAAACTTTGCCGCGATCATCTTCCCTGTGGTTTCAGCCGGGTGATTGCCTCCAATCCGGGCCTGGATGTAGTGCTCAAGCTCATTGAGAGCCGCATGGACAGCTTCGCGATGGGCTTCCCGAACTCGTTTGTCGGTACCGACAAGAGCAGTGATTGAAACACTTTTCGGCGCGCTAAAAGTTGCATCCCAACCCGCCCGGTGCTCTGCCGTGGAAAGCTTCTTGTTATTGCGCGTCTTTTGATGGCTTGCGAAACGGTGCTGAACGAGCTGTTCGCCACTCAGCGGGTCCCGGCCTTCCGCGAGGCAAGCGAATTGTTCTGATGGAACCTGGCCTGAGAGCCCCCAATCTGCGGCCAGCTTGCCGTACCACTCGCCGAAGATAGTCTGGCCCTCGGAATAATACGTCTGCTCGGCGTTCGCAAACTCCTGCTCGTGGTAGGAGTGAGCTTGGCCTGAACTGAGCGGCTTGGAGATCGTGAGCATGGCTTATGCGCTCCCCAACATCGCTTGGCTTTCCCCTGTTTCCGGTTTGGGAATTCGTGGATTAAGGGTCGCATCGTTCGCTGGATCGTCGGGTTCGTTCGGCTCGTCGGATGCCGGATGCGTTTGGATCAGCGAAAGCATTGGGTCGGGAATGTTTGCTGGGATTATCTTCTCGTGGTTCTTCTCCGGCGGAACGTAAGGGAACGACAACCTTAATGTGAATCCTGGAGTTTGGTATATGCAATGCAGGTCCTCGAGATTCATCACTTCGGAACCAAGGATCGCGCCTTCGATTCGGCTTTCCAGAGAAGTATTTTTGGTTGAATGACGGCTCATATCGCCAGTCGTTCGGCCCTCCCGGAGGCGCTCGATTTCGAACTCGCCCACAGACCGGCTGATCCACTCGGCGGCATGGGGCTCGCCGGTTCGGAAGAAGATTTTGGTGCGCGGCTGGGACAACATGGCCTCGGCTTCCTTCCCGTAATTGGACTCGACCTGGCTGCGGCCCTGGAAGCCCAGCACCATCCGAACATTCGATTTGCGGCTCTCGGCCAAAGCGAGCGGAAGTGTGGGAAGGGTTTCAAGACTGGCCAATTCATCCAAAATTACCCACACCGGTGGGTACTCCCACCCAACCTGTTCCGTCAGTCGAAGAATGAGGAAGTCGAGCCAAAGTGTCATGAGCGGTCGGAGAATTCTGCGCGTCGTTTTTTTCGTCGTAATGAAGATCCAACCTTCGCGTCGTTCGACCCATTTCGTCGCCGTCCAGGAGTGCGCATTATCATTTGGCGGCAGTAGGCCGAATGCGGCGCTTGCCCGCTCCAGGACTCCCAGCACCCCCGTGCGCTGCTGTGGGGCAACCTTGCTGATGATGGCTTCAAGCGGCGTTCCGGCAACGCGCTTGTCAATCTCAGGATCAGCCCTGGCGATCCATTGCCAGAGCTGCTGGGGGGTCGGATGGAACTTCAGGAGATGGGCCAGGATTTTTCGCGGACTTTCGACGAAGAATCGGTTCTCACGGTCGCGGTCTGGAAAGAGCGGCTCGGCTAACGCATCGGCCTCAGTGAAATCGAGCATTTCTTCAGAGGGCGACCAATAGGGCATCCGGGCATCGAGAGGATTGAGAATAACGTCTCCTCTTCCGGGGTCGAAATAGTGGGCAACGTATTCCAGAGTTGGGTCGTAAATGATGGCGGTTTCTTGCCGACGGCTGACTTGCGTGAGAAGCTGGCGAATGAGCGAAGATTTTCCGGTCCCCGTGTCCCCCACCATAAGAAAGTGCTCGGGTTCGTGCTGCCTTGCGACACGAACCATAGCGCGCTCAGGCTCCTTAAGGTTGCATCGCTCCCAGAGAGTCGGTGGATTCGTGGTCTCCCAGCCTATGCCGCTGTGATGTCTTGTCCGTTGGTGATATTGAGTTCGCGTCCTAAGATTGGCACCCTTCAACACACGGCCGAGACGGGCCACTCGACTGTCCTCAAAGTCTTTGCTGAGGGCGAGTGGAAGAGTTGACCCGAACACCAAGAGGGCCACATACCAAGCATTCCGGCAAAGCTCCCAAACCGAGCGTCCGCCGAAGAAAACCTGCCCAAGCCAACGATGGATTTCGTTGTCGGTCAGCCGCACTGCGCGCCATTCAAGTCGCTTCGCACCTTGCCGGCTAGCGAATTGGGACAAGGCAAAGGGAACTGATTGCGATCCCGCCACAGGTTTAGGAACGGGGTTTACATCCTGGTCGAGCGCTATTCTAGACGAATGGGGAAAGACAACCGTGAGGACATCAAATGTTTCCGGTGGCCGGAGAAACATGTTGCGGGTGGATGCCATGTGAGCGGTACGAAAGTAAATCGGGAAATAGAGCCGTTGGAGTGGGGACCATTCAGTCTTGAACTGATAACCAAAGGCCCCAAGGCCGGCCACTAGAGCCGCCGTGAACGCGAGCAAAGTGAACACTGGCTTATGGCGCGGCCACCGATGGCCTTCGTTCGGGTACCGGGCTGGAACTTGAATTTCTTCCACCATGAATTACTCCAGACATCCTGTGGCTGCGTCGCTCGTAATTGTTTGGCTAGTACCGCGCGACATCGACAGGGCGTTCTTCAACAATTCGTCAGCCTCTCTGTACTTCGAGGCATGGGCCGCGCTGGTAATTTGTTGAACGCGCTCCTTGGTGAGTTTTTCGCCCGAGCGCAGGGCATAAAGCAGGTTGACCAGGATGTCCTGCGTGGCGCAAATCTCGGCAAGTATTGCCCGCTGGAATGGTGAGGGAACCCCGTGTGCAATGTCGGATATCCGCCCGCTCGCCCATTCTGACGGCGCTTTTCCCTCTCGCGCTGCAAGCCGCTGGACTCGGTCAAAAACGGTTTCTCGGACTCTTATTCCAATTTGGTGCGTGCGGGTGGTCAGCTTGGGACGTTTTCTCACATTTCCTCCAAACGGTTGAAATAACATGAGTTAGCATCCGCTACCGGGCATCTTGTAAGTCCGGCGTGTTCAAGCAGTTGCAGGTCGCGACCAAAATGGTAGCGACGGCTACCCTTCCAGGGGTGACGTACCAAGCGCGGCGAAGCCGCGCGCCTGATCTGCCGCTGCGAAGCAGCGCTGACACCACAACTCATCACTCACCTCCAACCGAATTACGAGACTCAACCTGGCGGTCGGTCGCCGCGGAATTGCCGGTGGATGGTGGATTTGAACGAGAGGTCTTGTGCTTGGAAGTAGCGGTGCCGTCGCGGCGGGATTTCGTTGTCGCCAGCAATTCGGGATGTGAATCGCGCCAAGTCTTGTAGTCGCCATCGTCATTGAAGAGCCGTTGGAGAGCCCCTGCAATAATGTGTGAGAGGTTCTTCGTTGGTACGCACGCTGCGTAGCGGCGAAGCTCTTCGAGGATCTGGGCATCAAGCCGAATTGCAATGGTCTCTTTCTTGGGCGGTGCTGGCGGTGGTTGGATAATCAGCATAAATGATTCTCCTATTGGGCTGAATGAACCGGCGTAAAGGCTTCGTCAGCTCGGAAGTCGGTGATCGTGAGACCCAGCGGGTTAATGGGGATCAGGTGGTTTGGAACACGGCTCTTGAACACAAAGACGAAGCTGGCTGTGAAAAGGGTCTTGCTCAAAACCGAATGGTCAACGGGCGAATACTGGGTTTCGTAAAAGTCTACGCTGGCCTTGTAGGGCGGATTGTCCATCGGCTGTAGGGCGACTTGTTCGACCTCGATGCCGACTTCGGGTGCTGAAGGAGTGTCGAGGAAGTTTTCGATGGTCTTGTCCTTCTTATAGCTTGCGATGGTGTCATTCGCCAGGTTGCCGTCGAGGAAGTAAAGGGCTTTGGTAAAGTCGTCGTTGATCGTGTAACGATTCCGGCGATAGAAAAGTTCGCAGAACTGAGTGAGGAAGTATTTGGCCTCGACTGCGTGCGGCTTATACGCGAAGGCATCGTAGTTGACGGCTTCCGCCCGGCCCAGCTTGTCAATGCGGATCACCAGCGGCTTGACGTTGCGGAAGGTGTTGATGGTTTTCACATTCAAGACGACAAGCCCGACAACGGCGAGTGCGAGAAGAGCGATAGCAACCTTGAGATAATTGTTCATCACAATGGCCTGGCCAAACTGCTCCATATAAAGTTGTTTCGCCTCGTTGAAATTCGTGTCTTTGGACATTTCGTACTCCTGGTGTTAAGCCTTTCGCGAGCCAAAGGAGTTGAGCATTTCGGAAGCGCCCGCGCCTGCGGCGCCGCTGAAGATGTTGCTGGTCAGAGCAGGAACCTTCAGCAGCACGTAAACCGAAGCCACCACTACAATCAGGAGAGGTGCGAACAAGGCTTCCTCTTGGTTCAAGGGAATGGGCTGACCGTGGTAAAGGTTCATGAAGGCCGTGAGTACGTTGCCGATGATATAGACGACGGCGGCGGCAATGACTTGGTAGAAGGCATACTGGATGAAAGCCCTGAACCATCCCCAGAAAAGCCAGTCAAGTTGCGGGACGATAAAGAATGGAATGAAGATCGGCCCTACGAGGACGCACACGGCGGTCGCGACAACCCCAAAGGCGACGACCACCATCGCAATGGCTTGGGCAACCGCAAGCAGAATCATGATGCCCCAGTATTCGAAGTAGGTCCAAAACTCAAGCGTTGCGCCAGGCGGCTCGATGGTCCCCATGAAGGCGGAAATGCGGCTCGTAATCGTGTCCAGCATGTCGTGGGAAATCGTGTTCGATAGGTATTGGACCTGATTGATGACAAGGTGGTGAAAGTCCACGCCAATGCCGGGAATAGGAGTGTTGTAATAATTGATCATTGCGAAACCGAAGGCGATCATCATCACCAGGCTTGCGAACCGTGAAAACTGCATCCCGGCATAGAACTCCCCAGCGCCGAGCGCGATCTTGATGCCGAACCACGCGAGCATGATGGTGGCGAGCGCGCGGAACATGTTTTCGCCCATGTGGACAAAGATTCCCGTATTCGCAGTCAGCAAGTTCGTGATCGCCGTAAAAACCCAGGTGTAGTAGTTCGAACCCCACATGGTGAAAACCCTCCGCGCGCTCGTAATCGTTGGTTAAGGAAGCCGGTAATTGGCCAATGATGTTCCGAGACCATTGGTCACACGGGATATCTCAGGGGCCATGTTTTGACGCTGGTAGATGTCGGCATTGATGGCCGTTGTCATCGCGTCCCGACGTTGTTGCGAAGCGAGGACTTGCTGTTCAAGTTGGGAGAGGCGAAGGTTATTCGCATCCTGAAGGGTGCGCAGGGTTAGTACGTTCGCCGCGTTGATCTTGTTAAGCACGGCGACTTGAGAATTGAGCTGGGGATTGTTGGAAAGAGAATCTGATTGGAGGTTTGAAATCTGGCGTTGAATTTCGGGTGAATCGGCCCGTAGGGTGCCAATCGTAGCCAGACTGTTAGTGTTCACGCCATCGGCCAGTTCGACGTTCGCGTAATTGGCAAGAACGCGCTGGCGCTCGTCTGAGGGCATCGAGGACAGTTGATCGGAATTGTAGCGTTCGAGTTGGTTGGTGGTTTGGTTATAGCCTGCCTGGACGGTGGACAGATTGCCGGAGTTAGCCCCTTCTACCCAACCGCTTGTGTTCTGGTAAGCGTCGGGCACGGCAAGGTTGTGCCAGTTTGAAAACTGCGCCCTATACCGTGCCGGCATGTTCTGAATACTCCGCGCCATTTGGACAGCCAAGTTGTACTGGCTGACAGCGTTTTGATAAGTTGAGCGAAGTTGGTCGAGTTGAAGGCGAAGTTGGTAATAACGGAGTACCGCATTGTGGAAGTTCGTTGGGTCGTACACAATTCCACCGAAGAATTGCGCGCGGCCCATCTTTGGAGTGAGAAAAACAAGTAGCGCGACAAAGACAAAAAGTTTCTTCATAGGTTCTTTCTCCCGTTTCTAAATTGTGGTGATTGGTGTTTTGCTCCCGCCTTTCAAATCAAAGGTCAGGCGGCATGGTATGGTCGTCGTAGTCGGGCAAGAGCAAATCGTTCGATAGATAGACGTTGACTCGTGTTCCTTCGCGGATCGTGATCGTGGGCATGATGTTGAGGAAGCGGTCGAGGATGCGCTCGCCTGACTCGGCCATGCTTTCGCCAAAGCCAGCACGGGCACGGTCGAGGGCGGATTGGGTAAAGATGTTGCCGGTTCCGGTCTCGCCGATGCCGCCGAGAATTCCCACCGCAAGCGATGCGCCGAAGATGCGCACGTAGTGGTTGTTAACCTTATCGTGAAGCGCCGTCGCCCCTTCCTGGTCGAGCCCTTTGAATTGGTCGAGGCTTACGGAATAGCCATCGGGCATGATGAGCCGGTGGAAGAAGACGGCGAGGCGCTCCTGGCCAAAGGCGCTGACCTTTTGCGCTTCTCCGAGCACCTTGGTTCCTGCCGGAATGAGCACGTGCTCGCGATCGTGGGAATAAATGCTCTCGGTCACAAGGCAATTCACCGGGCCGGAGAATGAACCGTTGAGGCGGTTCATCAGAACGGTCGGAACAATTGTTCCCTCAAGCAGAAGATGCTTTGTACCCGTTGAGGAATTGAATTCACCGGGAACGGCAACGTTGGGGTTGTCCACTTTGGCTTTGGGGACTGCGCGGGACGGCTGGGCAGTCAACGCAGGTGGCTGGGTTAGAGGGGATTGTAGCTGTTGCTTGGCAGGCATTCCCCACCCAGGTGGCGGGCCCATCGCGGCGAGCGTCTGCGCGTCCCGCAAAACTTCCGCTTCGGCGTCAGGCGAAGATGGCTGGCCGATTTCGCTGGAGTTCGGCAATGCAGGGCTGCCTGAGGAGGCAAGCGGTGAAGATCCCAGCTTTCGGCCTGCTGCCCCTTTCCGGTAAGTCAGCGCGACATTGGAGGCGAAAAGCGAAAGATATTCGCGCCTTGCAAGATCGGCCTTCGCTGGATTGGATTGCGGTGGTGGTATTAGCGCTTGGCCGGGATACGAAACCTCGGCAGGCGGCGCGGGCTGGGGCTCTTCAGTTTGCGTAAAGCCCGCCTCTGATTCCCTTTCAGTATGGGTTCCTGCCCCTTGTTGAGCGGTATTTTCCGCAACGGGCCATGAATAGTGCGGCTGGCTTTTCGTCGCGGCCTGCTGCTCAGCTTGGATTCTTTCCTTGAACTGCTGAAGCTGAGAGGTATCGGTAGGCGTCACGGGCGGCACAGGATTGGGGGTCGGGTTTGTATTTGTAGCGGCCTTCTTGCCGCCTGTCAGCCACATGATAACGATCATCAGAACTGCGACGCCCATGATGACGAGCGATTGCGTGTTCTTGGGGATCACGCCCTTTGGCTTCGGGGCTTTGTCCTCAATTCGGTTTGGAGTGCCTTGCGTGGTCTTTTCGTCCATGGTCAGTGCTCCTTGAAGCTTTTTTCTTTTGGGCCTCGCGTAGCAGCCGCGCCGGTCTTGAGGCGCCGGGCAAGCATCTGTGCAAAGCTCTTTGCTCGTTCCCGCCCACAAGGGCGCGAGATGATCTGTTCAGCAATTGCGCGCTCTAGCGAACGCCACGTCAGTGGTTGAGCCACACGCCGGACCATTGTTACCTCTCGGGTGTAGCAGTGAGGAGTTTGAATCGTGCCTTCCTCTTGCCGATGGCGAGATAGCCGCTGTCCACGATCTCGGGAATGATGTAGACACCATTTACCAAGTCGAAATTCACGAGGCTCGGTTTGGCATCCTTGACTTCATAAATGGTTGGCTTTTCTTGTGCGTCGCACTTGATGTAGGTGAATTTGTTGTCGTGATAGATCGCTGTCACTGAAAACGGTGGTCGTTTGACT
>JAKAWN010000262.1 GCA_021827245.1 Acidobacteriota bacterium
TGGCGAGTGTTGTTACGCCCAATCTCCACGAAGCGAGCTCTCTTACTGGCCAGCGGGTAGGAGACCTCAACGGGATGAAAGAGGCGGCGCGGCTTATTCAAGGTTTCGGAGCGCAAAATGTTGTGGTCAAGGGAGGGCATCTCGAAGGCGCCCCCGTTGATGTGCTCTTTGACGGCCATGAGTTCGTTGAATATCCGGCCGCCAGAATTGAGACGAAGCATGGTCACGGGACGGGGTGCGTATTTGCTTAAGCCATTGCCGCCGGCCTGGCGAAGGGGATGGCGGTGCGGGAAAGTGTCGCGGTTGCGAAGGAGTTTGTCACCTCGGCTATCCGGGAAGGGTTGCCACTCGGCAAAGGCCACGGGCCTGCCAATCCGATGCATGCACGTGGAACCTTTTCGTAAATGTTTCGCGAGGGGTGAGCTTGGCTCTATACTCTTTAGGGGAGTGCTTGCCGGGAGCGGGGGGGCGCGCCGTTTTCCAGTTGCTCTAAGGAAGCACCAAAGGTAATTCACGGGTCCGGGGCGTTCCATTGGACCCAGAAGCTGTAGGAATAGGGATTATGCGAAAACTCTTGCTGATGGCTTTGGGCCTGATTGGACTGTTTGACTCGATTTACCTGTTGTGGGAATACACGTCGCCTGCCAACCCGATGGTATGCGTGGGAGGGGGTTGTGACGCTGTTCGCGCGAGTGCGTACTCGCATCTCGGCGGACTGCCAGTACCTGTTTACGGCGTATTCATGTATGCCTGCCTGATCCTTCTGCTCTTCCTTTATCCGCTGCTTCCGACTTCGATAGCGCGGTTGACCGGGTATGTAGTCGTGTTGATATCAGGGGCGGCCTTCCTGTTCTCGGTATACCTGACTGGAATCGAAGCATTTGTTCTGCATTCCTGGTGTGTCTGGTGCGTCCTGTCTGCGCTTCTCGTGACGGCGATTTTTCTTCTGGCGCTTTTGGACCGCAGGCGGCCGGGGGCGCCTCTTGACGCCGCCCGCGCGCTTTCAGCGGTGCAAACGAATTTTGCCCTGATTCTCTTTGGGTTTGTACTCGGCGTTCCGGCCTTTATTCTGTTGACGCAGCACGGTGCTCTCCCTGCCGCGAAGCCCCCTTCCACCAAGACCGTCCAGGCGCACTTGATCCGCCCGGATACGCACTTTTATGGCAACCCTCACGCCGCCGTTACGATAGTAGAATTCGGGGATTTCAAGTGTCCAGCATGTCGCATGGCCGAAGCCACCGCCAAAAAGATTCGCGAACAATTCGGCAACAAGATTCGGTTCGCTTTTCGGCAGTTTCCCCTGGTGGGTGTTCATCCGCAATCTGAGAAGGCGGCGGAAGCAGCCGAATGCGCCGGTCAGCAGGGGAAATACTGGCAGGCTGTGGACATGTTCTATGAGCACCAGAATGACTTAAGCCCGGCAGCCCTTAACCGGTATGCGGGGGAGATGGGCCTTGACTCCCGAAAGTTCGTCGCATGCCTTCAGAAAGGTGAGATGGCGTCGCGGGTCGCCCGGGACATAAAAGACGGTCAAGCTTTGGGCGTTCATGCGACTCCAACCTTTTTCGTTGACGGGCACATGATTGTGGGTCCCATCCCATATCCGCAGTTCGAACAGCTTGTTGAGAACGAACTCAAGCTGAAAGGGGCGCCACAGGAAGCTTCCGCCTCCAGTTCGAAATCACCCAAGCAGAAGGAGGAAGCTCCCAGGACGACGGCTGGGACGGCCAAGCAGACCGCCACGAATAAGTCAACACCCAGTCCTTCAGGCGACACAATGAAAGTCATGGGAAGTACTTTAAACATTCTTGCCAGCCTGCAAAATTCTTCTGCGGCGGGTTGCAGCGAGGCTGAAGGGAAGAAAGAGCAGCCGAAAATGATCGGGACCGCTGAAGCCGAGAAGCTTTACGGCGACCGCTCGCAAGCTGTGTTCGTGGATGTCCGTACCACGAAAGCCTTCCAGACGGGCCACATTCCCGGCGCTCTTAACCTGCCGATCAATTCTTTTAAAAAGGAATGGACCCGGCTTCCGAAGGACAAGACGATTGTGCTTTACGAGAGCGGAAACGCGGCAGGAGACATCTGCGCGTTCAGCCGGTCGGCTGGGCGCATCCTGCTCTCGCAGGGATTCGGCTACAATGATGTCAACGTTTATCGGGACGGCCTGGCGGGATGGCGGAAGGCCGGGCTACCGGTTAAATATTAGAGGGGAGCTTGGATGGGTTTTCGTCCGTAAAGACCTGCCGACGGCGAGGTCACGCTTTGAGCGGACCAGCGTTGCGTTCTCCAGTCAGATCGATTGAATTTCCCAGTTATTATCCATTAAGTAATTAATATGAAGTCTCGCAAATATACTCGCAAATATACTGCTTGACATCGCCTCCCCCGTTACTCTAGAATCCGCTTCGTAATTTGGACGCTGGACCGGTTTTGTTCCTGCAACACTGAAAAGAACCGGTTGTCTTTCCTCATCACGGCTGCTCGGAACGAGTCTTGTCATTTAAGGCAGAAGGCGGCTCGCCAGAGTACTAGCCCTTGCTGGCTGGGCTAGCGCCATAATGTCTGCTTTAAGGTGAATACGACGTCCCCGGTATCGATGGGGACGTTCTTTCTCCTTGTGTCGAATGGCCTGTCAACGCCCTCCGCTTCAAAGATTCCCGAATACAGCTCATTGTTTTCGTTTGCCAGCCGATAACATGTGGTGGGGAATCCCCACCGCGGCCCGCGGCGGGCCAAGATCTGAATAAGGGACAGGAGGGACCCCGTCTTACCCTCAAATGCGATGCCTTTTCTTATCGAACATGTTACCGAAGTCGTCTTTGTACTTTTTATCCTCGCTCTGCTAGGAAATCTGTTACTGATCGGGACCGTCTTTCTTCGCAGGCAAAGGCGGGGCAGATTTTTCCACCGGATTGATTCACTCCGGGAGCGATACAGCCCGGTTATCGCCGGCGTGCTCGCCGGCCGTATGGCCTACGAGAAGGGTCTTGAGGACTTGCAGGGGATTTCCGGCTCCGACCGGGTGTTTATGCTGGAGCAGCTTTGTCTTGAAAAGAGGCCGGTTCCAAACGAGGAGCCTGCGCTCAGGCGGCTTTGCGAAGATCTCGGGCTGGTCAAGATCTGGCAGCAGCGCCTGATGGGACAGATTGACCATGTTTCGGTGCGCGAGGCTTTGATGAATCCGCAAAGCGTGGTTAGCCGGGTCGAATTTCTTCACTTCCTGATTCGCTCGAAGAGCGCTGAAAATCTGGGCCTCATTCGCCACGGGCCGAGCTGGCCTCTACTGGTGAAAGCGCTTGGAGATTCCAATCCTGACCTTCAGGTGGTTGCGATACGGGCGCTCGGGGCGATTGAGCACCCAGGAAGTTTCCCGGCACTGGTTGAACGGCTTCAGCAGGTAGTCCTGCAGTCGGATCCGCCGGTTTCCATTCGGACCCTCAAGTCGGCACTGGTGAGTTTTCCGCTGGAGAATGCAAGCGAGCTGATGGGCTCGCTGCAACACGCAAATCCGCGGATTCGTTTTCTTGCCACAGACATCATCCGGGAGATGGCCGAACGTGAGGCGGCGGGCGATCCCGATTTCTATCTCGATGGAAAGAAGACGATGCCGGAGCTCGCCGAGGTCTTCCTGACGCGCCTCCCGCTGGATGAGAACCCGGATGTGCGAGCCAGATCAGCGCCAGTGATTGCATACCTGGCCGACCCGCGCGCGGCCGCCACGCTGCTTACGCTGCTTGAGGATGAGATGTGGTTCGTCCGGTTGCATGCGGCGAGATCGTTGGCCAAGCGCAGGTTTGTTTCGTGTGCCAGCAAGGTTGCGAACGCCCTTACCGACCCAAACTGGAAGGTTCGCGAAGCTGCTGTTCGCGCGCTGCGAGCTTTCGGATCTCCGGGGCTGAACCTGTTGACGGCTCATTTCCTTGCCAGTCGCGACCGTTACAGCCGGGAGCAGATCGCCGATGAGTTCCAAAGAGCGGGCCTGATCCCGGAATTGCTTGTTCGATGCGCCGAAGCGGGCAACGGGAGGGAAACGGCCATCCTCCGCCACCTGGCGGAAATGGGGAAGACCAGTTACATGATTTCCATCCTTGAGAAAGGGGACGGCAACGGCCACCTGCGCAAGAAATTTCTGCAGCAGTTCGGACAATACCCTGATCCCCAGATTCATCAGTGGGTCGAGCGGGAGGCGGTGCTGGAACCCGATTTTGACGTCCGGGCTCTTGCCCGGCAGGCCTTGGCCGCTACGCGCCTGCATGGCGAGGCATGAATTCATGGAATTGTGGCGACAGATCTTTATCCACGGGATGAACATGTTCAACCTGTTCATCGTTTCCTACTTTTTCATCGGAAACGGTGTCTATACGTTGCTGATGATGCTGTCCTTGGCGACAGTCTGGCTTTACAACCGGCGGCTTGCTTACCAGGACATGGATGAAATTCGCGAGTCTGCTGTAACGCCCCCAGTCACTGTTATTGTTCCGGCCTGGAATGAGGAGCAGATTATCCTGGAGACTACGAATTCCATCCTTCAGACCGACTATCCGGAACTGGAAGTCGTGGTTGTCGATGACGGCTCGACCGACTCGACTCTGAGAAGCTTGGTCGATCACTTTCACCTGGTCAAGATGGATTTGATTTATCGCCCGCACATACCCACCAAAGCGGTCCGCGGATTTTACATGAATCCGGACCTGCCCAATCTCCTGGTGATCAGCAAAGAAAACGGCGGCAAGCCTGATGCCTTGAACGCCGGGATCAATTCCTGCCGCACGCCTTATTTTTGTACTCTGGACTCGGACTCGATCCTCGAACGTGACGCCCTGCTGCGCCTGATGCGGCCTGTGATCCATTCCCCCGTCAACACAGTTGCCAGCGGCGGTATCGTCCGGGTGATGAACGGATGCCAGGTTCGCGACGGACGGATTGCCAAGGTGGAGCTGCCCAAGTCGAGGCTGGAACGGTTTCAGGTGGTGGAATACCTGCGGAGTTTTCTGTTTGGCCGCACCGGATGGGATCTGCTGGGCGGAACGCTGATTGTTTCGGGAGCGTTCGCGGTTTTCCACCGCGAGACAGTGATGGAAGTAGGTGGGTTCGCGCATGACACTGTGACCGAAGACATGGATCTGATTGTGCAGATGCACCACTGGGCCGTGAAAAACAAGCGGCACATCCGGATGTCTTTTACTTCGGACCCGGTGTGCTGGACGGAGTGCCCTGCCACTCTGAAGATGCTGGGCAACCAGCGGCGCCGATGGCAGCTTGGGTTGTGCCAGACCCTGTGGAAACATTCTGAGATGCTGTTTAACACAAAGTATGGGCTGGTGGGAATTTTCAGTTTTCCTTTTCATCTGTATGTGGAAGCGTTGGGGGCGGTGGTGGAGTTCCTGGGTTATTTTATGGTTCCTTTGGCCATCATTTTCGGAATGGTGCCAACAACACTCTACCTGCTCTTCGTCCTTCTAAGCCTCGCTTATGGCGGGCTGCTTTCGATTGGTGCCGTCCTTCTGGAAGAGCTCACATACCGCCGCTACCCTGAGTATGGTGACCTGGCGAAGCTTCTTTGGTTCGCCTTTATTGAGAACCTCGGCTACCGCCAACTCGTACTTTATTACCGGTTTGAAGGCGTTGTGAGATTCCTTTCAGGATCCCGGCATTGGGAGAAAGTGACCCACGTCGGAGTTGCACAGTAGGTCCCGCGAAATGCCCCGTTTCACGAATCGCATTGGCCTTTCTCTGCTGTTGATTCTGGCCGTGGTTTACCTGTGGGAATTTTATGCCAAGCCTGTCAGTGGGCCCATTTATACGGCTGCAGTCAACGAATATAGGAATGGCCATTACGGGAACTCTCTCAAGCTCCTCCACCACGCTTACGAGATTGATCCCAATAACACGAGTGTCTTGACACTGATGGGATGGAACTATCTCAAAACGGGCAGGACAGAGATGGCTCTGGAAAGGTTCAAACGCGCCCACCGGCTTGCCCCTAACTCTCCCGATACAATCCTGGGCTACGCCGACACCGAAATCAGCCTGGGGCAATACCCTCACGCCTCCGAATTGCTGAATCTGCTGGACCAGCAGGGTAGGGATCCAATTGACATTGCGATGGCTTGGGGCTCATTCTATCGTCACACTGGCCGGAACCGGGACGCGGCCCTGGAATTTGAGCGAGTACTTGCTCGCGAGCCTGACGACGCGCTCGCCCTGGAAAATCTCCGCCAGCTTTTCAACCTGAAGGGTGCGGTCCGGCCGGCCAGCCTCCGCTTCCAGCAGGTAACCCGCCCCGCGGACCTGACATACTTGTTCCGGGTGCATGGGAATTTCCTCGAGCACCTCTCCGGGAATGCCTGGGAACCAGTCTACCTGACCGGGATCGATCTCGACGCGGCGCTGCCCGGCAGCTTTCCGGCTGAGTCCGTGACGGATAGCAGCATATATCTGAGATGGCTCCGGATGATGGGAAGTCTGGGAATCAATACTGTTTACGCCGCAACCATCCTGCCGCCGGCGTTCTACCGCGCTTTGTGGAACTATGACCACGACGACTCCCATGCACCCTTGTGGCTCCTTCAGGGCATTGCGTTCCCGGGGCCGCCGCCGGACGGAGATTTCTTCCAGGCGGATTATTACCGGTTATGCCTTAAGGAGATCCGGAAGGCTGTCGATGTTGCGCACGGACAGGGCGATGTTGCCTCGAACTATCTTCACGCCGGGGGCCTTTATCCGAAGAATGTTGACCGGTGGATTGCAGGATTTGTGGTCGGCAACACCTGGCTCTCTCACGTGGTCCTGGCCAATAATGCGCTGCATCCCCGGATGCGATCATGCCGGGGCGACTACACCGAAGTCCCTTCCGGCAGCGCCACCGAGATCTTTCTGGCCCGGATGATTGATCGTCTCACAGAGTACGAAGTGAGCAGGTACAACTGGCAGCATCCCGCCGCGTTTCTTAACTGGCCGACTCTCGATCCGATGCGGCATCCGACGGCGAGTACTATGGCTGAGGAAATCGCCATCCGCCGCTCGCTGGGCGAGCGCTTCCAGACGCCGCCAGGACCTTATGATGACGACGACAGCGTCACAGTGGACCCGCGCCATCTTAAGGCCACTCAGAAATTCCCAGCCGGATACTTTGCCGATTACAGCGTGTTTCCCCTCTACCCGGATTTCCTCGATCTCGATCCTTCCTATCTTGAGGTAAACGACCGCGAAGGAACAGATCCTTTCCTCGGCTATCTGAAGGACCTCAAGGCGCACACTCAGGGGTTGCCGTTGGTGATCAGTTCATATGGAATTCCGACCAGCCTGGGCATTGCCCACTTCAGTCCTGCGGGTTTCAACGAGGGTGGCCAGACCGAAATTCAGCAGGGAGAACTTGTGGCACGATTCACGCGCGACATCTACAATTCGGCTGCCGCCGGCGGGATGGTTTTCGAGTGGCTCGATGAATGGTTTCGGCGCTCGTGGGTGACCCGCAATTTCGAGACTCCGGAAGAAGACAAGCCGCAGTGGACGGACTTCATGGATCCATCCGAATATTACGGGTTGCTCGCCGCCGACCCCGAGGAGTGCGCGGCCCATCAGCTCGATGGAAACCCGCTTGCCTGGAAAAATCGCCCGACGTTCTATTCCGAAGCGAAGCCAGGGCTGTTCCAGCCCGTTGGAGACCGGTGGGACGCGGCGCGCGATCTCAAAGCTCTTTATGTGGATGCCGACGAGGGCTTTCTTTACTTGCGGCTGGTGGTCGGCAAGCTTGCCGACGCCAGGACCGGCCGCCCGAACTGGAATGAGGTCAACTACCTGATCGGGATCGGGACTGATCCGGGCCGTGCGGGTATCACTTACCTGCCCCTCATTGCTCCCGTGCGTTTTCCCCAGGGAATGACCTTTGCCATTCAACTGGCGGGACCGGAGGCAAGCCATATCTGGATCGCTTCGGCCTACAATCCTTATCAGACCGTTCCGGTCAAGAGAATCCCGTCGCAAACCGTGCTTACCCTGAAGCTTGGGTGGACGCCGAAGGTGACCGATCAGGGCACTTTTGAAGGGGAGATCACCGAGCCGAACCGCCGACGCTTTGCGCGAAATGGGAGATATTTCCCTCCGGAACGTTACGATCGCGGAATCCTGCGTTACGGAACGCTGAACCGTTCCGCGCCCGATTACGATTCTCTGGCGGAATGGCACGCTAATGTTCGAACCAACACAATTGACCTGAGGATTCCCTGGGCACTGCTCAACGTGACGGATCCCTCGACCCTCAAGATCGTTGCTGGGATCGAGAAGGACGGAACGCTCAGAACTGCCCGGACGCCGGGCTTCGTCCTGGCAGCTTTTTCTTATCGTCCCCAGCGGGCACTCCAGATGCGTCCGATGATGGAGCAGGGACATCCCATCGCAGACTCCTTGCCAGCCCTGACCGGCCCTCTGACGATATCTCAGGGTTTGCTTCGAAAGTATAGGTGGACCCCCTGGACTCGTCCGCGATACGCACTACGGAAGAAGCAGTCCTACGGCATCCTTCAAAAAGCATTCCTTGCATTGCCGAAAACTCCCCTCACATCTTCACCCCTGGAAACCGGTGACCCAGCCCTGCCGGGCAGGAGAGAAGGGCGCCACATCTTTCTTAAAGGGGGCGGTTTGCGCAACCGATAAACGTCATGAACCATGAAATTGCCAAGGCTCCGAACTCTGCTGCTGATCGCCATGCTGGTGTTGCTTGGAGGCGGGGTTGCCGGTTATTGGATTCTGTTGAATCCCGGCAGTATCTGTGTGCGGTGGCAGGTTGGCGGAGGGTGGGACTTCTTATCCTGCTCACAGTCTCCGGCGGCTGTCTGCTGCCGGTCGCCCAGGCGCACAGCTCTCAACCAACACAAAACATTCCTGCCCTCAAAGTCCTCGATCGCGCCCACGCACAGTTTTCCCAAGGCGATTATGAGCACGCCCGCCAGAACTTTCTTAAAGCGCTTCCTTCTTTCCCCCATGACTTCGACATCCTCAAGGATCTTGGCTACTGTTATTTCGTGACGGGGCCTCGAGGCTACGCGGAAGCGGCGAAGTATTATGCGCGGGCTTACAGGGTCAATCCAGGCTCGAGCGAAGTTGCAGAAAAGCTGGCCCGGTGCTACATGGGGCTCAAGAGGTATGAGGAAGCGGCTGCCATCGAAATGAGGGTTGCGCGGTTGCCCGGCGCTCCCGCGGAAAGCTTGAAGAGGGCTGCCGAGGCTTATGATGCCGCCGGAGATCGTTCGAAGGCCAGGCAGGCGTATATCGTCTATTTGGAGCGGAAGCCGGCGGATTTGCTGGCGCGATGCCATCTGGCGCGTCTCGACGGCCTGAACAAGAAGTACGCGTGGGCTGCAGGGCAATACCGGATTGTCCTTTCAGCCAATCCCGACTTTATCCCTGCTCTGGTTGGAATCGCACAAATATCCGCCTGGCAAGGACAGCTTGACAAGAGCGTCGAATTCTACGACCGCGCTTTGCGGTTCGAGCCGCACAACAGCGAGGCCCTCTCGGGGAAAGCGTTTGCGCTGCTCTGGCAGAAGCATTACCGGCAGGCTCAGCAGATTTTTGAGCTTCATCGCA
>JAKAWN010000005.1 GCA_021827245.1 Acidobacteriota bacterium
CCATTGAGCTAGGGCACATAGTGACGGAATAAATACGCAACCCCTTACAAACAAAACACTTCACTTAGCCGACCGCGGAAGTTGGGTTAAAGCTCGCGGACGATTCCGCCCAGATAGGCGAGCAGGTCGGGCTTGAGATTGGAATCCATCAGGGGCTCACGGTCTTTGGTACTGAAAATTACGTGGGTCAGAAGATTCGCGAAGGTGTGGGTCATGGCTTTCGCCCCTCCGGGGCTCCGGAGGATTGTAGCGCCGATTGGGATCCCACAGCTGGCGCTGTGGGCTAAAATCTTTCGCCCCTCCGGGGCTCGGAAGATTCGAATGGCGTTTTCAGTCCCACGGCTGGCGCCGTGGGCTAAAATCTTCCGGCCCTCCGGGCCTTCAACCCCAATTTGCCAATCCTGGCGGCAGGGGGTATATTCCAACACTGTAATGGTCAGAAGCCCACGAATTGAGATCAAGTATTGCACGCAATGCCGGTGGCTGCTGAGGGCGGCGTGGATGGCGCAGGAGCTGCTAACGACTTTTCAGGACGAGATTAGCGAGATGGTGCTGATACCCGGCACGGGAGGCGTGTTTGAAGTTCGTGCCTGTGGCGAACTGATCTGGTCGCGGGCCGAGCAGGGGCGCTTCCCGGACATCAAGGAGCTGAAGCAGCTTGTGCGGGACCGGATTGCGCCGGGGAAAGACCTCGGGCACTCGGAAGGCGGAAAGCAGTAAGAAGAAGGCAGAAGGCAGAAGGCACTTACTTCTCAGCGCTGCTATGCGTCGGTGTAAGCCTCACCGGCGAGCAGAGACTTTATTCGCGAGAGACCTTTGGACCCTGCGGCCAGCAGGCAGACGGCGGCCAGAACGGGACAAATACCCGCAACGAGAATTGCCGGGCCGAAGTGCTTTTGCGGCCCCAGTATCCATCCGGTGATGACCGGTGCCGCGGCGCCTGCGGCCACCGAAATCGTATTTAAGAAACCCACCGAGCGCCCGACCATGTTCCTCGGCGACGCATGCTGGGTGATGGTCCAGTAGGTTGAGTTTCCAATGCCTGTGGCACACAACGAAAGCGCGAGGATGGGAAGCGCCCAGGCGCGGCCCGTCACCAGCAGGAGCAGGATGGCTGCCGTCCCGGCATAGCCCAGCACACCAAACCACAAGCGCGCGCGGAAAACTCCGATCCGGGCTGCCAGCTTATCCGCCGCCGCGCCCGCCACGACATTCACAACCGCCATCGTAAAGAGCGCGGTGGAAAGCACTCGGCCCATTCCAAGCGTCGAAAATCCCCGGGAGAGAATCAGGTAACTGGGCACCCAGGTCAAAACGAAATACCAGTAATAAGAGGACAGCAGGATGGACAACGACATGGCCCAGAAGGTTCCGTTGGAGAGCAGGATGCGCCAGGTCCAACTGCGGGGCGCGGCCGGCTCTTCTACCGCCCTGGCTGCTTCGCGCTCGGCGCGGGCGCCGTCGGAGGGGGCGGCAAACAGCCAGCAGGGCACCCAAACCAGCGCCACCAATCCCGTGATGGCAAACATCATGCGCCAGCCGAACTTGTCCAGCAGGATGGCTCCCACCAGAACGCCCAGCGCGGGGCCGACATTCTGGCCCGCGATGTAGATGGCTGTCGGCAATCCCTGCTCCTTGCCGGAAAAACGGCCGCGAATGAAGGACAGGCTGGCCAGCGGAGCGATCGATTCGGCAAGACCCAGCAACATGCGCAGGCCGATGACGTCGCCGGGCCCGCGACTGAGGGCGATGGCAGCAGAGGCGAGCGACCAGGCGAGAAAAGCGCCCGTGTAAGCCCATCGAATGCCGAAGCGGTCCACGAGCACTCCGGCAGGAATCTGAAACAGCGCGTAGGTCCAGAAAAAGGCGGAGAGCAGCACGCCCATCGTTTCTGGTGCGATGCGGAAATCTTTCATCATGGCCGGGGCGGCGACACTGAGGTTGCCGCGATCGATATAGTTGATCACGATGGCGATGAAGACGAGTGAAAGAAGAATCCAGCGGCGGCGGGTCATGGCGCTGGGTCACCTTTTGGAAGGAATTCACGCGCTTGCGTTTGAAACCGGCGCCTGTTGAAATCGTACATCTTTTGAATAGGAAGCTGCGCGGGCCAGCCCCGAACCTGAAGCTGAATCCCGCCTCGCCGGGGGTGAAGCTGAGCATCTGAGCGAGTCACAGCACGCACCAAAACTCTAATGGCCCTCAGGAGGAATGCAGTTTCGCTTCACCTATGGTTCGCTCTGGCCGTCGCGCTGCCGCGGACTATTGCTGGGCGTGCCCCAATGCATAATGGTATCTTCGGCCATATCCATCGGCTTCAAATTGTGATACCACCCGGTCGCGGACAGGGTGTCCGGATAGTCGTGAACCAGCATGCCAGGCTGATTGATCGGCAACTCCTTCGCGATGGTGGCGTCCGGCCGGGCGACAAACGATCCCCAATGGGAGTAGGGGTTCGATGCATTATTGACTACGGCCCAAAGTCGATTGTCGGCGCAGCGGGTGGGCACCTCACGGACGTTGAGTGTGTCCAGGCAGTTTTTACCCTTGCCTCGCGCGTTACTCATGGAATGAATCATCACCTTGACGCCCAGTTTCCGGTAAGCGATGTAAAGCTGCGGCCAGCAGATGTCATAGCAGATGGCCAGGCCGACCTTCACTCCCCGGATGTCATGCGCCACCAGGCGGGTGCCGGCGGAGTAATATTTCTGGTCGCCTTCGGTCAAAAAGCACTTGTCATAGCGGTTTACGATCCTGCCTTCGGGGTCGATGAGATACTGGCAATCGGTCGGCTTCGTGTTCTCATCCAGAAAATGGGATGAACCGAGAACCAGCCACATCCTCAGATCCCTGGCCAGCGCCCGCAAGTCCGCGGTCTCTTTGCGCAACGCTCCCCAGTCATAGTTTCCGAATGACGGAAGATCGCATCCGGGATATCCGGAGAGGCTGGCTTCCGAGGTGTGCAGCAGATGTGCCTTCTCTCTGGCCGCCTGGTGCATGAAGTCGCGGATATACTTCGCGTTTTCCGCGGGACTGCCACTCACGGGAAACTGGCATGTGGCGATCCTGAGTTTTACGGCGGTGTTGGTGGTCGCCGGGGCGGCCTGCGGCTGTGCGGGGTCAGTGGCGTTTGAAAATTCTGCGGCGCTCGAGGGAGACGACAACGCATTGAAGCCGGCCACGCCCGCGAGAGCCTTGCCGGTGGTCTGGATGGCCTGCCGCCTTGTAATTTGCTTGTCGCGGGACATCGAAATCAGCGGGAATCTCCTTTAGCAGGTCGCTGAAAAATGCCTCGGAGAGCGCGTAGCGGCGGGTTCATCCCGCCATAAGCCCAATGGTCTCAGCGCGCGTTGGCGGCGTAAAGCCGCCGCTACAGCCTTTTTCAGCAACCTGTTGAGGCTCAAAAAGCATTCTGACGATATACCCTCCCCCGAGGCGCGTCAAGGTCGTTCAATCGGCCTGCCATCGGTAGCGAATCGTAACTCGTCAGACCTTCAGGAAAATCTTTTGCCGATAGAGGAAATAGAGAAACAGCCAGCCGGTCATCATCACACTGACGGCCCAGAAAACTGGCTTGACCGGGCCCAGATCGTTGATGAATCCGTGAACGAAAATGTTGGTAATCGTTCCGAAGTCAAACAGTTGGTGCACGATGTAGATGGTGATGGCGTTCAGGCCGATGACGGTGAAGAAAAACGACCAGCGCCTGTAACCCTGCACGTCGATGATCCAGTAAAAGAGAGCGAGCAAAAGCAGGCTCCAGCCACCTGCGAAGAGCACGAACGTACTGGTCCACAGGTTCTTGATGATGGGGAAATTGAAACTCCAGACAAAGCCGACCAGCAGGCTCGCCACCCCGGCCAGCGCGAGGCCAAGCGTTTTGCGATTGGGAGTGTGCCGGGAGCGCAGCCACTGGCCGGCCAGGACGCCCATCAGCGTGGTCGCGATCGCCGGGAAAGTGGAGAGAATCCCTTCATTGTCGCCCTGGGCAAAGCAACAATAAGGGTGCGGAAGCAAGTGCCGGTCGATGAAGCTGGCGAGATTTCCTTGTGGCGTTATCACCCCCGCGCCGGCGCCCGGCACGGGAACCAGCATCATCACGGCCCAGTAAACCAGGAGGATTCCAGCGAAAAACGCCACCTGGCCCCGGACTTTTGTGTTCATCACGATCAGGGCCGCAAAGAAATAACACAAGGCGATCCGCTGCAGGACTCCGGCAATGCGCAGGTCGTGAAAGTTGAAATTGAGCAGGCCGTTATAGACCAGACCCAGCGCAAACAGCACGATCAATCGCTTGGCAATGTGCCGGTAAAGCTGGCCGCGGTTGGCGCCAGTCTCCAGGCGCTTGCCCAAAGAGAATGGAAGCACCACGCCGACAACAAAAAGGAAGAGCGGAAAAATCAGGTCATAGAAATGGAAGCCTGCCCATTGAACGTGCTCGAATTCTACGTTGAGAAGGTTCGTCGTGGGGCTGGGATCCATCTTGTACAGGGCGTGAATAATCACTTCGCCGCCCGTGATCCAGAACATGTCGAAACCGCGCAGCGCGTCAATGGAGGCGACGCGTTTCTGCAGAAAAGATTGCTCCGCACCGACACCCATAGGGCACCTCTCGCTGAATTTTATGGACGGCTCTGGGGGCAGGAGATCGAGCTTGGTTCGAAAGCCGGAGGGCCAGCGTTCTGCTTTGCTCTGCCGAATTGATTCGGCCTTTCAGATGTCCACAAAAAGAAAATGACTACGCAGAGAGAAAATAGCGCGCCTCGGGAAAAAAAGAAAGCAGTTTTATGCAAGGGTGCGCCGGTATCCGAGACACCGGCAGGCCTAGTGGATTCGGGCAAACCGAGCGGGGCCGGGCCAGGATGGGTTGGAACAAGCTTTCGGGCAAGTTTATGATGAAGGTCAGCAAGACATCGGATCATGTCAGGTCGCGGGTTTGCGGTGCGCGCTAGAACAACACATATCGCCGAAGATCTGGGCATCCGCCTGGCATCGAAAGAGGAAGAAGAGTTGTTCAAATGGTTCCTGGCCTGCCTGCTGTTTGGCAAGCCGATTCAGCGGCAGGTGGCGGAGCGCGCCTTCCGGGTGCTGGCCGAGGCCGGGCTGGTGAGTCCTGAGGCGATCCTGCGCGCCGGCTGGGATGAGCTGGTACGTTTGCTCGATGAAGCGCACTACGTCCGCTTCGATTTCTCCACGGCGACCAAGCTTCTGCACGTGTCCGAGGAGTTGAAGCAGCGTTACGGCACGCTCACGAATCTTATTGGCAATTCAAAGACGCCCCGCGAACTTTCCGCCAGGCTGCAGGAGTTCAAGTATATTGGTCCCAAGACCGCGGAAATTTTTGTGCGGGAAGTGCGGCCGATCTGGTATCTGTCTAGCAGAACGAAGGGGAGAAAATCTTGAGAAGAACCGCGGGCCTCGAAATCGGAGGTCCGCACTACCGACTTCGAGCGCGGGATTGTCATATGAAAAAAGCGCGCACAGCTCGCGAAATGGAGATTGCGGCTGCGGCGGCCCGGCCGCCCAAGCCTCACAGAGCGCTCGTGCCGGGGAGCGAAGCAATGGCGATGCTGGCGCGGCGGGGACTGCGCCCGAGCAAGGCTCGACTCGATGTACCCTTCCCTGAAGATCTCGAAGAGGAGAAGGCTGGGCGGCTTGCAGAACTACTCGGCCATTATGCTTTCCGCCTCTTTCTGCGCGGGGCCATTCTGCACCCGGAAGGATTTGCTCCGGAAGAAGTGACGCAATATCTGAAGAAAAGCCAGTCAAGGGCCTACGCGGAGGCGCTGGTCAAGCAGGGTTTTGCCGGGCAGATGTCGAGCTTTGGCGGCACGCTTGAGTGGTACGTTGCGCGTGAACTGGGCCGAAGGTTCGGATTCGACGTGGCGGCCGGAGTCAGGCTCCGCACGCGCGGCGTGGGAGGCGACCTGGACGTGATCGCCGCCGCCGAAGGCAAACTGGCCTACCTCGAGCTGAAGTCGTCGCCGCCAAAGAACCTTGAAGCCCGTGAGGTGGCAGCTTTCTTTGAGCGGATGCAACTGCTCCGGCCGCACGTTACGCTCTTTGTGGTGGATACGGCCCTTCGTCTGAGCGACAAGGTTTTGCCCATGCTGGTGGAAGAGCTGGAACGCCGGCACGGCGGAGTTAGCGTCATCCCCCGCCGAATTGAGCGGGAACTATGGGCGCTGACGCCACATCTCTACGCGGTAAATGGAAAACTGGACCTCGTCACCAACATCGGCCGCGCGCTGGCGGAGGGGTTGCTCGCCCTTGGTCCGCCACTTTGAAGGCTTCCCTCAAGCGGCCACACTTATGCCGCGGTCAGTTTGAAAGAGGAGGCGACGGGACTTAGAATAATTCAGGAAGCGGGTTCTCAAGCCTCCCTTGTATTTCCCTCGCCAACGGCCTGGAGGCAAACGAAGATGCGCGCTCTTTCAAGGACGGAATCCGTCAACTCCAATACGGATTCAGAAGCGTCAGTGTTCAACTTTGCCTCTTCCCGAATTTGTGACTTGTGCCCCGGCCATGTCCAGACACTGGGGACGTTGATCGGCGCTGGCGCATTTGCGAAGAGCCGCCCGGAGGCCAGCGATGGAGCGGACATCGACCCCGCATTCCATCCTGCTTATCTGAATCTGCACCAGCGCGGCGAATTGAAAAGGCGAGCGCAGCATCTGTGGGATGTGATGAAACGATGCGAGCTCTGTCCCAGGCGATGCGGGGCGAACCGGCTGAAAGGTGAAAGGGGATTCTGCGGATCGGCTTCCGAGCTTGAGATCTCCGCTTATCACCCGCATTACGGCGAAGAGCGACCGCTGGTGGGCAGAGGCGGTTCGGGAACCATCTTCCTGACCCATTGCAGCCTGCG
Source organism: Acidobacteriota bacterium (assembly GCA_021827245.1). Next base: position 6,869 of record JAKAWN010000005.1, read on the forward strand.
ATGCGTCTTTTGCATAAACTGGCAGATCAGCCAAGGCGGATGCGAGCCAGCCCAAACCGTGGAAGAGATGGCGGAGATCATGCTCCGGCTTCAGGAAATGGGCTGCCACAACATCAACTTCGTCACGCCTACGCATTATTCTCCCCACATCCTGCGCGCCGTGGATTTCGCTGCGGCTCGAGGGCTCAGGCTGCCGCTGGTCTACAATACGAGTGGCTGGGAGCGAGTGGAGATCCTGAAGATGCTCGACGGCGTCGTTGACATCTACCTGCCCGACTTCAAGTATTCGGACGGCCAGATGGCCGCAAAATACTCCTCGGACGCCGAGGCTTACCCCGAGATGGCAAAAGCCGCCTTGCTTGAAATGCACCGCCAGGTGGGAGTGGCGCATCCAGCGCCGGACGGCCTGATGTATCGCGGGTTGATGATCCGCCACCTGGTGATGCCCAACGGAGTCAGCGGCACAGAGGCCGTCGTGGAGTGGATTGCACGGAACCTTCCCAAGGACACTTACCTTAACCTCATGTCGCAGTACATGCCCGCGTTTATGGCATCGCAGTATTCTGCGATCGACCGACGGCTTACACGCTCCGAATACAGCGAGGCGGTTGCCTGGGCCAGGGCCAACGGGCTGACGAACCTGGAAGTTCAGGGATACCGAGACTAGCGGCCACGGTCTACGGCGTTCGGCTGCTTTGAAAACTCCGGACCACCTGCTGCTGATCGCTGGAAGCCTGTCCTGCCTTCGAGTGGGAAACGGCGCGGCGAGGGGCAGAGAACTGTCGAGCTTGCAGGCTGAACTCGGCTACAACGGGGAGGTGGTCTGAGGCGATCAGCGCCATACGGCTGCGGTGGCGGCCCAGATAATGGAGATTCAATCCGCCGTCAAAGTAGATGTGATCGAGGCGGAAGAGCGGCAGGACGCAAGGATAGGTCCGGTTGCGCCCGGCATAAAGTTGAGCATCATTGGCTCGAAAGTGCGCAGAGAGCAGACGCGAGGCAAGTCCCGGAAACCATTCATTGAAATCGCCCAGAACGATGCGCGCTCCCGCCAGTTGGCCGTTGCGCAGAATATGCTCGCTGACCAGGCGCTGTGCCTGCTCCCGGCGCTCGCGGAAATCAGTTCCCATGTGGACGTTAAACAGGTGGAGAAGCTGTCCGTCCCCCAGCCGCACGTCCGCTCGCAGGACGCCCCGCGGCTCACGTCCGCGAGTGGTGATATCGTAATTCCAGAATCCTAGAACCGGAAAACGCGACAGCAACAGGTTGCCGTAAGGCGCGCCGTTGTAATGCCGGACCTCTCCGAAAACAGGGTGATAACCGAGGCTGTCCGCCACAAAGCGCGCCTGGTCCTGCCTGGAGCGCCCACCGCTCCGGACCACTTCCTGCAGCGCAATCACATCGGCGTCCAACTCGTCCAGCACCTGAGCAATTCTCTCCGGGCGCACGCGCTGATCGAGTCCGCGGCATTTGTGAATATTGTAGGTAGCTACGCGAAACGTATGAGACCTTCTATTGCCACTCGCCATAAACCAATAGCCCCGCCGACGCCTGCCTGCGGGTGCTTATCTCCTTTAGATGCAATATCGTTGAAAATCGATTTAGCCTGGGAATGAGATTTATCCTTCTTCATGGGGCTTCCGGCATGACGGGAGGAGTATTCTCTGTATCTTCAGGAGCCTTCTTCCGTGGGAAACGGAGCCGCCACGCCTGCACAAGTAGCGTTAGAGCTACCCATGCGCCCAGAACGGCGAACACTCCGGCAACAACTTTCGGGAAAAAGATCGCAAAGGCTACAAAGCCTATCAGAGTCAGCCCACCGGTCAGCATCAGTGACGCTTCTGCCGGGCCCAGGACACGGCTGCGCGTGACCGCGGCACCGACGACTTTGCCCATCCGCAGAACTCCCTTGGCGGCCCAATTCGCGCTCCCGCGGACGGCGCCACGCGGCCTGGCACGCATCCTGCGCGGGACGATGGGGCGAGGGCGCCGCTTGCGCGTGAGAACAATTTCAGTGGCCTGGCTGAGATCGTCGAGATACATCGTCTGCATCTCTCCGGCAAAACCGTCGTCTTCAGCAATCACGTCGAGTTCCCAGTTGCCGAGCCAGCTTGCCAGATTCAGATTGGTTGATCCCACCCGGGCCCAGTGGCCGTCGGCAACTGCTGTTTTGGCGTGGAGCATCGGCCCGTTCCATTCAAAGACTCGCACGCCAGCCTCGATGAGAATGCGGTAACCGGCACGGGAAATGGCCCTGACGAAGGGCACGTCGCCCGCGCGCGGCAGCAGCAGGCGAACATCAACGCCATCAGCCGCCGCCGCGCACAGCGCCTGCACGTAGGATGACGTTCCCACAAAATAGGCGTCCGTCAGCCAGATCGACTCCCGGGCCAGCGCAGCGATTAACTGGTCCAGCCGGTACACTGACGCGACGCCCGGCTGCGTGGCGATGATTCGCAGGCTGACGCTGCCTGCGGCAGCAGGGGCGCCGCCGTTCCCGAGTTCACCCGCGGGCAACGGGGAACCGCACGCCGCCCAGGTTGAGGCAAATGCTCTTTCAACCTCAGCCACCGCCGGCCCTTCAATGGAAATCCCAGTGTCGCGCCAGGGTGCAATCCGGCGCTCCGGATTCCCGGCCCAGTGCCGCCCAACGCACAGCCCGGTGACGAAGGCGATTCGGCTGTCCACGACGATGGTCTTTCTGTGGTCGCGGCTGAGCCATCCGAAGGCGCTGTCAATGTGGGGCGGATTGAAGCATCGAACTTCCACTCCGGCGCGGCGTAGCGACCGCCAGAAGGTCCACCCGCTGCGGAGAATCGCTCCCATCCAGTCATAGATCAGCCGCACCCTCACACCCTCGCGGGCTTTCCGGGCCAGAAGACCGGCGAATTCACGTCCCACATCGTCGTCGTGAATGATGTAGCTTTCAAAATAGATTGTGCGCTCAGCCTGTTCGATGGCCTCTTTCCAGGCAGGGTAATTCTCCTCCGCGTTGCGCAACAGGCGTACGCGGTTGCCGGAGATCAGGGGCGCACCGGCCGTCCTGGAAAAGGCCTGGTTGGCGAGCAGCCGAAGCGCCGAAAGGGTCTCATCTGTGATCGGTGCGATGCGGTTATCCGCTAATGCCATCAGGTACTATGATAACGCGGGAATGCAAGGAATCTTGCAGGATGGTAATGACTCAGTTTCATTTGTGGCACCGGCGTCCTCGCCCGTGCCGCGCCCAAAACACATGGCCAAGACGCCCGTGCCACAAAATAGGAAAGGAACTGAGACACCACCTGCAGGTTGGTGACCGAACAAGGGAGCACGATTCGCCTTTGCAGTTTTGCTCCGGCATGGTTACAATTCGCAAGATGCCTACTGAATTAAAAGGAACGAAGGTTTTTGATCTCACCGAACCTCCTGCGGCACTGGCCGGGATTGCGGCCCGGACCAAGGCCCTGGGATTCAACGTGGCCTCCGAGCCGCTTACGGGGGCTTTGCTGCGTACGCTGGCGGCCTCAAAGCCGGGCGGCCGGCTTCTGGAATTGGGAACCGGAACAGGAGTTGCCACGGCATGGATCCTGGCCGGAATGGATGCGCAATCAAGCCTGACCAGTGTTGACATCGACGCCGAACATCAGGCGGTGGCGCGCGAATTTCTCGGCAATGACAGCCGCCTGGAACTAGTCCTGGAAGACGGCTACCAGTTCCTGAAGCGCCAGCCGGCGGAAAATTACGATTTTGTTTTTGCGGATGCCATCCCCGGCAAGTTCGAACGCCTTGAGGAGTGCCTGCGAGTCGTGAAGCCGGGCGGCTTTTACATCATCGATGACATGTTACCTCTTCCCAAGTGGCCCAAAGCCCACGTGCAAAGGGTCTCGCTCCTGATGAACCAATTGACAGACGACACTCGCCTTACCATCGCCAAGCTCGCCTGGGCCACCGGCATAGTGGTAGCGGTCAAGCGATAGTGGCCCCGGCTGTAGCGCCGTCTATGAACTCCGGGTTTTAATTCAGGTGAAGGCCGGCGGTCATAGACCGCCGCTACAGGGCGCTCTGCGCATCTCATCATCTTTGGAGGTCTTCATCCATGCAGAAACGCAAACTGGGAAATTCGGGAATCGAGGTTGCCCCTCTCGTTTTGGGGGGAAATGTGTTTGGCTGGACGGTCGATGAGACCACCGGATTCAAGCTGCTCGATGCATTTGTGGACGCCGGCTTTAATCTGATTGACACTGCCGACGTCTATCCGAAATGGGCTCCCGGATGCGAGGGCGGAGAGTCAGAAGCTCTGATCGGCAAATGGCTTGAACGCAGCGGCCCGCGGAAAAGCGTGGTCCTCGCCACGAAAGTGGGCAGCGAAATGGGGCCCGGACGCAAAGGCCTTTCGAAGGATTACATCCTGCGTGCGGTCGAGGGCTCTCTGCGCCGCCTGCGGACTGACTATATCGACCTTTACCAGTCCCACCGGGATGATCCGGACACGCCTCTGGAAGAGACACTCGAGGCTTACAGCCAGCTCATCCGGGAGGGCAAAGTCCGCGCCATTGGCGCTTCGAACTACAGCGCCAGCCGGCTGGCCCAGGCGCTTGAAGCAAGCGCGAAAAACAGCCTCCCGCGTTACGAATCGCTCCAGCCCGAATACAACCTTGTCGAGCGCCAGGGCTTTGAAAGCAGCCTCGAAGCGTTGTGCCGTGAGAGAAATCTCGGGGTCATCCCTTACTTTTCACTGGCCAGTGGCTTCCTCACCGGAAAATACCACTCCGAGGCCGATCTTGAAAAAAGCGACCGGGGAAACTACGTCAAAAAGTACATGAACGAACGCGGCTTCCGCATTGTGGCGGCGGTTGCTGAAGTTGCCGGGCAGCTTAAGTCAACCCCGGCGCGGGTGGCGATTGCCTGGCTTATCGCACGGCCCGGCGTGACCGCGCCGATTGCCAGCGCGCGGACACATGACCAGTTGAATGATCTGATTGAAGCCACAATGCTCGAGCTCGATGATTCAACCATCGAGCACCTGAACAGGGCCAGCGCCTACTCCATGAGCGCCTAGGCATGAACCCGAATTGTATCGGGCGGCTACGACGCGGACGACGTGCCGCTGTCAGCAGGAAAACTCAGGCCTGCCAACCCATGGCGCCAAAACTACGCCGTGGGGGCAGGATTTTTCCCCCCAGAGGGCTTTTTGATGAGGGTCGAGCCACGGCAATCGATAAACTGACCGACCGTGGCTGCGACCTTGATGCGGCTTTACTGGTTAATGACGGTGCCGTCGGGCCACCGGATGACCCCCCATCCGCCATTGAGGTTGTTGCGTATATCATGGAAGGGATGCTTGGCGGCGAGTGCCTCATCCACTTCAATGCCCCACCCGGGCTTGTCGCTGGCCCACAAATAGCCATCTTTAAATGTCGCGCAGCCCTGGAAGATCTCGGCCTCGAGACCTCGGATGATGCCCCCTTCCTGGATACCAAAATTGCGGCTGGCAAGGTCCAGGTGCAGTTGAGCCGTGTGGCCCACGGGCGAGACGTCTGGCGGGCCGTGCCAGGCGGTCTTGACACCGTACGCCTGAGCGAGGATGGCGACCTTATGGGCCGGCGTCAGGCCTCCGATTTGCGACACGTGGCAGCGGATGTAGTCGATCAGGCGCCCCTCAATCAGCGGTTGCCACTCATGCGGGTTGTTAAACAGTTCCCCCATAGCAATTGAGGTCGTGCAGTGTTCCCGGATCTGCCGGAAATAGTCAATGTGCTCGGGCGGAAGCGGGTCTTCGAGATAGAACAACCGGAGCGGTTCGAGGTCTTTTGCAAACTGCACCGCCTCGTGCGGAGTGACGCGCTCATGCACGTCGTGAATCAACCCGATTTCTTCACCAAGCTGCTGCCGGCACTGTTCCATCACTTTCTGGGTCAGGCGCATATAAGGGGCAGGATCGAATACGGGGCCGGAGTGCAAACCTTTGAAGGCCGGCCCACTGCGCGGGCCATAGGCGTCCATGCCGGGAACGCCCACCATGACTTTGACAACCTTGAATCCCTGGTCCATCATCTGGTGGACGCGATCGACAGCCTGCGAGGCGTCCGTAGAGCCGATGGTGGCGTAAGTCACGGCCGCTTCACGCGCTTTGCCGCCCAGCAACTGATAAACAGGCATGTTGGCCTGCCGGCCCTTGATGTCCCACAGCGCCTGGTCAACTCCGCTGATCGCATTGTTGAGCACGGGGCCGTTGCGCCAGTAGGAGCTGTTGTAGGCGGCCTGCCAGGTATCCTCGATGCGGTCCGTCGGCATGCCGACCAGTAGCGGTTTGAGATATTTCTCCACCGCAGGAATCACCAGATCGGCGCGCTGGGTAAAGGTGCCGCACCCGTAACCGTAAAGCCCAGGCTGATCGGTGATGACTTTCACCACAATCAGCCGGGCATACTGTGGCTGCGTTGCGATGACCTTGATGTCTTTGATGATGGGTGTTGGCAGTCCGCGTGTGGCGCGTGCTTCCTGCTCCTGCGCCGCCAGCGGCCGTGCCGCCAACGCCGCACCGAGGGCTCCCGTCACACCCAGTTGAAAAACTTCTCTTCTCTCCATGAAAGTCTCCTATGATGTTGATCTGCCCTTGCTTCCTTCGAGGCAAGAGTGTGGGCACCCTATTAATGCGCCCGAATGATATTGGGTCGTCGGCGAACTCTGAAGAACCCGGGACACGATCTAAGACTTGCCAGGCATGCTCCAGAAATGAATTTCCTGCCCAAGTCTCCGAAAGACCCTATCAAAGCTCTTGGTCGGCGTCAAATGAAAACTGATTTCTCGAAGGCCCGGGTTTCCGAATCCTGCATGTGGGGGTGAAGATTGGGTGGTGGCGGCCAATAGGGAACATCGCCCGGCGCTGGCTGTTCTACTTTACTCAGAATTTACCGGTACCGGAAAACACGGGAAGATATACAGGAGTCAAATGATTGAATTTGCCGATGCGGCGTGACTTTCCAGATCCGACAACCGTGCCCGGAATACATGCCGGTTGAAGGACGGGCTTTCAGGGGGCCGGTGCGAGGCGTAGTCGATTGCCTGCCGAGGGTCGCGGCCCCACAATCCTTGACTTTGTGGGCCTGAGTGAGGATGCTTTCTGGTTTGACAAGGACGATGTGGTTAAGCGGGGCGGATGGAGGCCCGGGGAATCCCGGTTCGGCTTCTGGGACACTTTCGAGAGGGCTGCTGATAATTTCTTGCAATGGTGCCGAAAGCCGCCGATGATCGTGGAGAGCCATTCGCCATCTCAAGGCGGAGCCAGTTGAGGGACTGTTTTCCCCGAGCAGCGACATGTCTTTGCGCGAGAGGGAAGGAATTAGAGTTACCAAGCCAACGGAGGATTCGTAGATGAATGTTCGCAAGTTCGTTCAAGGGGTCGTGATCTTTATAATTCTTGGCGCAAGCACGGCGGTGTTGCACGCCCAGACCTTCCGGGTCTTCGCCATGGGTACCGGGTCGATGCTTTTCGACAAAAGATACTACAACGTCTACGGAGCCGCTTTGGGGTCGACTTACAATATCGGTGACGGATATACGGTGGGAGGCGAATATCACTTGTGGAAGAACCTGGGCGTGGAAGGCTCATACACGCATGTTCTCAATACTCTGGTCGTTACAGATTTTTATAATGCCGCCGTCCCGAACAATAAGACGGGATATGACATTGCAAATCAGAGGGTCAGTCTGGATGCTATTGCCTATTCGCCGAGGTCCCTCAAAGGCGTGCGGCCTTATATTTCCGCCGGAGTCGAATTTGACCGCTTCGTGCCAACGAGCCAAGCCGTGACTACAGCTAAGGGAAGCTTCAATGGAGTGCCGAACACCGTCCTTTCGCCGGACAGTAAATTCGGATTCAACTTCGGCGGCGGCGTTGAAATAAAGCTGGTCAGCATGGTTGCTGTTCGGGTTGATCTTCGAGACCACATTACCGGCTCACCCACTTTCGGTCTCCCCGCCCAGGCGACAACAGCTTTCACTTCCTACTACCCCATCAGCGGCTCTGCGAGTCACGTGGAGGCTTCTGCGGGCTTTGTCTTCCAGTTCGGGAAGTAGATTCGCAACCATTGCGGGGGCACCTCATCGCGCGCCACAACGCGCCTTGGGATAAAGGCTGGTTTTGCTGTTCCGAATGTTGCATGATGATAGCGCGAATTGACTGGCTTTGGACACTATGGAGTGTTGATCTGTAATTGTGACGACAGCGTTGTTTGTGGGGAGGGATCGGCCGATGAAGATCACGCGCTCGTGGGAATGGTTGTGGATTGGAATTGTTGCGACCGTGATGATGGTTGCGGTGCCGGATCCGTGCTTGCGCGCGCAGGCATCAGGCAAAGTTCAGGTGGATTGGGGACAAGTGCAGGAGGTTTCAAAAACAACTCCGACGCTGCAGGTTGTGGTGAATCCGCCGCTGCGGCGGGGATCGAAGATTCATGACAGGGTTTTTCAGAACCTGAAAGACCTGGGGGCCGACTACGTGCGCTATGTTCCATGGCTGCCTTATCCGAAGCTTGCCGTGGCTGAGCTGAAGCCCCCTGAAAACGGCAAGACGTCGTGGGATTTTTCGCTGATTGACCCGATGATGGAAGATTTCCTGAATGCCACGGCGGGCCATTCGGTGATCATCAACTTCAGCACCATCCCTCAATGGATGTGGAAAACGCCAAAGCCCGTGGCGTATCCGTCGGACCCGGACCAGGTGGACTGGAACTATGAGCAGGGAACTGAGCTGCGCGACCCCAGCATGAAGCAGGTGGCGGATTACTACGCGCGGCTGGTGAGCTGGTACACGCAGGGTGGTTTTACAGACGAATACGGCAAGCGGCACGAGTCCGGACATCATTACAAGATCCAGTACTGGGAAGTCCTGAACGAGGTAGATTTTGAGCACCACATGAGTCCGGAATTTTACACGCGTCTTTACGATGCCATCGTTGGAGCGATCCGCAAGGTCGATCCCAGCATCAAGTTTGTGGGAGGTGCGCTGGCCGCGCCTTCGATCAATCCGCAGTTCTTTGACTACTTTCTGAATCATCAGAATCACAAAGCGGGCATTCCTCTCGATATGATCTCGTATCACTTTTACGCCAGTCCCACGCCGGGCCAGAACATCAATGACTGGCAATACACTTTCTTTGACCAAGCCGACCGTTTTCTGGATACCGTGCGTTATATCCAGGCGATTCGCCAGCGGCTTTCGCCCGAGACCGAAACCGACACGGACGAACTGGGATGCATCCTGCCGTATGACACGGCGGACCACCTGGTCCGGCCGATTCCGAACGGTTACTGGAATCTGTGCGGAGCGATGTATGCCTACCTTTACGCGCAATTGGCGCACTTGGGCATCGAAGTGGCCGGGGAATCGCAGTTGGTCGGCTATCCCACGCAGTTCCCAAGCGTCTCGATGGTTGATTGGACCACCGGCCAGCCCAACGCCCGCTTCTGGGTGCTGAAACTTCTCCGTGACAATTGTGGCCCGGGCGACAAACTGGTAAAGACGGAAGGCGGATCCCAAACTGTTTATGCGCAGGGATTCGTGACGCCGGCGGGCCGCCATAAGCTTCTACTGATCAACAAACGCAATCGGCCTGCGGTTATTTCGCTGCCGGGTGCTATGGGATCGACGGAACGTTATGTTGACGAACAAACTGCAGAGGAGGGCATCGGAGTAGCTCGCCTGGCACGTGACGAGACGACGCTCAGCCCGTTTGAAGTCAGCGTAATCTATTTGAAAAGATTGAAACCATGAGGATGTCGGGGCAGGTACCCTTGTTGGCGTCTGCGGCGTCTGACAGTTGAAGAGATATCAGTCAGGCTTGTGGCGGCGGAGACAGGATGCAGATCACCGATGTGAAAGTCCATGTGATTCCCATGAGCGCTTCCTGGTTGAGCGAGGGTGTGATCGCCAACCCGATGTCGATCTATCCAGAGTACAAGGAAAAGCGCTCAAGCTGGTTCGGGCCGATGGCGGCAGCGATTGTCGAGATTGTCACCGATGAAGGTTTGCGCGGAATCGGGACGGTCGGAGGCGGCAAAGGCAAGCTGGCGCCGGTGATTATCGAGGAACAGTTCAGGAATCTGCTGGTAGGCAAGGACCCGTTCGGTATCGAACGCCTATGGGAGCAGATGTTTCGGGCCTCGCAATTCTACGGGCGCAAAGGTGCGGTGATCGAAGTGGTTAGCGGCGTGGACCTGGCGCTGTGGGACCTGGTGGGAAAGGCAGTGGGCGCACCGGTTTACCAGTTGGTGGGAGGCAAGACGAAAGACCGGATTCCCGTTTATGTGACGGGCAACCTGACGGAGCGGCACCTTAAGGAAGGCTTCCGCCACGTGAAGCTGGCGGTGCCGCATGGCCCGGCCAACGGCCAGGACGGGATGAAGAAAAACGTCGAGTTGGTGGCAAAAACCCGGGAGTTGATCGGACCCGATGGCGATATCATGCTGGACTGCTACATGGCCCTGGATGTTCCTTACACCATTGCGCTGGCCAAAGCGGTCGCCGAGTTTAAGGTGCTGTGGATTGAAGAGCCGGTGCCTCCGGACCAGATCGATTCCTATCGCAGAATCAAGGACGCTGTGCCTGACATTCTGATTACGGGCGGCGAGCACGAATACACCCGCTACGGGTTTCGCGACCTGATCGAAAAAAAAGCGGTGGACATCCTTCAGCCGGACATCTGCCGCGCGGGCGGGCTTTCGGAGCTGAAGAAGATTGCCGCCATGGCCAGCGCCTACGATCTGCCGGTGATTCCGCACGGCGTGGGAGCGCCCACTTACCACTTTGTGATGTCCACGCAGAATTCGCCGCGCGCCGAGTTTGTTGACATCTTCGCCCAGGGAGGAAAGCCGCTACTGAAAGGAGAGCCCCAGCCGCAGAACGGTTTTGTCGAACTGGATCTGTCACCGGGATTTGGATACGAATTGGATGACGACGTGCTTTCCGGCAAGTCTCCGGCCGCGTTGATCTGGTAGGCTCCCCCAGATGGCCGGCCTAGCGCGCTCTGCAAAGCATGCGCTTTTTGGAATTTACTCGGCGGCTGCTCGGGACACGGGAAGTTGCCCTGCGATGGGTCAAGACTGAAGTTCGGCATTTCTTTGCCGAGCGATCCAGTCAAAAACGTGCTCCTGCATGCTGAGAGGGAAACGGTTGACGTCCATCGGCGTCTCGAATTGCAGGGCTCCAGGATGGCCAAGCAGATCATAGATCTTTCTTGAACCTTCGACCTCGCGCCTCACATCTGTGACTCGCTGGTAACGATCCAGTTCCGGCGCAATCACCAGGGCCGACCTCGGAGCGACCAGCGCCAGCACCTCATCGAAATCGAACGGAACACGGTCTTCATGGCCGGCGAAAAACCCAAGCCGTGGCAACAGCCCGTGCAGGTGAGAGTAGTGGCGGAGCCCCTCAGTACCTTTATCCGGGGTCTGCAGCCGCAGCGGATCAAATCCGCAGACGGAAACAACGCCCTTAATGCGATCATCGAAAGCCGCCGTCAGCAGACCGACCTTGCCGCCGAGGGCATAGCCAAACAGGTAAATCTGGGTTGAGTCGATCTCTTGCAAAGCGGAGAGCGCATCAATGGCCGCCCGCGTATCCTCTATCATGTTTCCCATCATCGACCATTTTGGGTAGCGCTCATAGAAATCCTTCGCTTCATGGATTCTCGTTCCGTAGCCGAGCTGGTCAAAGGCAAATACTGCAAAACCTCTTTTCCAGAGCAAGGGGAACGAGGGTCTTGCATCCTTTCCCTGAGAGTAAGCCCACTCCGTTGAAACCCAGGGATGCCCGGCGGACCAGCCATCCTGGTAGCAGTGGGGATGGAGCCAAATCACGACCGGCCACTTGCCGGATTTGGGTTTGCCATCAGGCCCGAGCGGATAGAACAAATCTCCCATCAGCGCTTCGCCAAACGGAATTCCCGTCGCGCCGATCCCCTCGCTTTTTAGCCTTTCGCGCTGATATTGATCCCCATAACCGCCCCAACTGTCTTTCGCGGGTCGCTGAAACAGGGTTGCGAGCCAACCGTCGGTGCACATACTAAGGTCCGAAACGCTGTGATTTGCTGGAAAAGGAACTCGAGACGGCGCGTCGCCCAGCACCTGTGAAATATCCCGGCGGATGGATTTCTTCCTTTCTTCCCATTGCGCAGGCGAGATGATGGTACTGCCGTCTTCATTCTTCAGAAAGTCGCCGGCCGATCTTTTCGGGTACGCCAGCGGATCGATCTTTTCACCGGAAGTCTTCTGCCAGCCTTCAAACGTGTAACCGAGAACCCATGTCTCACATTTCGGAAAACGTTTCCGGCCAAAAACCGTGTCAAAGAAATCCACGATTTCCTCGATGTGCTCGGTCTCGAACTCATGTTCCCCGTTGCGAAGATGAAGCCACAGGTTTTCCTCGCGGCCCAGAAAGCGGTAGGCGCTCAGCACGGAGCGGTAACCCTGTTCAAACCCAAAAGGATTTCCCTGCGATTCGGAGTGGCTGGCGTACATCATCAGGCCCCGCGGAGCGATGGTTGCCATCAACAGATTCTGATCCACCGGGAGTTTGTCTTCGCGCCCGGCAAAGAAACGCAGGCGTGGGTGAAACCAGTGCGGAAAGGCTCCGGTGATATCCGCAATGCTTTCGTTGACAAACATGTCCGTGGTGTACCGCCAGGGATCGGCCGACCCAGTATTCCCGCTGGACGGCACAACGGCTCCAATCCGTTCATCGAAAGCTGCCGCCACGAGAGCCTGTTTCCCGTTCCGGGAATGCCCCGTCAACCCAATCTTTTTCTTGTCCACTTGGGGCAGCGTGAACAGATAGTCCACCGCGCGCGATGCCGACCACGCCCAGCGTGCCAGGCAGGAAAAATCGTACTCCGGGTAGATGTCGATGTAAGCATCGGAATCATCGCCCATGCCGCCGTACATCGGGTCGGCAGCAAAATAGATACAACCGATGTAGCCTCTCCGGACGCCCGTCGCAACCCATGGCCGGGTGCGGGGATGATTGGTGAGAAAGACCGGAAAGGGGCCCTCGCCATCCGGAATGATCAACTGAACGTGGAGCGTGGCGCGATGTCCTGGACCGAACTCCAGCCGCACGTCGCGCACAGTGGTTGTTCCTTCGCGCCGGGAGCCGGTGACGATTGCGCGCAGATTGTCCGGCTTGGGAGGCATGGTGCCGAAGAGCCAGTGCTCAGCTTGCGAAAGGACCCATTTTTTCTGGCGATCCCACAAGGCCCGGCTGGCAACAGGGATCCTGCGGCCGTTCTCCCGAAGCACCAACGGATCCGGGAGATCGGGATTCGAAGGCATGGCGTCGAAATCCGGAGGAAGGGCTCCGGTGCGCTTGACCCAATCTTCCCAGGTCTTGTCATAGGCGTTGATCCGGCCGGTCGGCGGCTTCCGGGAATGCGGGAAAATCTTGAGAAACTCCTCAAGCTCCTTTCGCCGTTTGCCTTCTCCGTTAGTCGGCGCTGTTGAAGGCCCCGATAGGGCAAAGCCTTCAATCCCTAACGTCGAAGCTCCAATTGCCATCGTTGCACTCTGCGCAAAGAAGGTTCTGCGTGTGGTCCTGTCTTCTGCCATGATGTCCTCCCAGGATTCTGCAGTTTCTCGGCCTTGCAGTTCGTGGCACAGCGTGGGACGGAATTCCGGCTGCTGCCACAACTGCTTTGACCGGCGATATCTTACTCCCAACCTCGTGGAGAGCAAAGGATAAGATTCAAACTGTCGCCGAGCCGTTACCCGAAGGCCCACATCGGTCAAGACGCGATGTTAACGCCACCTGTCCTTGTCAGCTTCCTGGATCGCAGACATTAAAAGTCAACGTCTGCGCCACCCGCGAGCCTTCCCGCGATCGCCTGGCCTGCTGCTTCCCTTTTTTCCCGGCTGCATGCTAACCTGCGGATGGGAGGGTTCCTGCATGGAGACGAGAAATCCGGCGCTGACAGCGTGTTCGTTCGGCGAATATGCCGGGCCTGTTGAGTACGGCGAAAACATGACTATCCAGGGGACCGTCAATAAGACAGGCCTCCTGCTGTTGCTTGCCTTTGCGTCCGCGGCCTGGATCTGGAGAATGTCTGTCACCTCGGGCAACCCCGCCGCCGCGGCTCCCTACGTCATGGTCGGGATCATCGGCGGACTCATTTTGGCTCTGGTGACTGTCTTCAAGCAGAACTGGTCGCCGATCACCGCGCCGCTTTATGCATTGCTGGAAGGCCTGGTCCTCGGCGGAGCCTCCGCCATGTTCGAAACCCTCTATCATGGAATCGTTCTGGAGGCTGTCGCGCTCACCTTCGGCGTGCTGCTCTGCATGCTCGCCGCTTACAAATCCGGCCTGATTCGGGCAACGGAGAAATTCAAGGCGGGCGTGTTTGCCGCCACCGGCGGCATCATGCTGGTGTATGTGGCTTCTTTCGTACTGAGCTTTTTCGGCGTGCAGATTCCCGGAATTTTCGGCAACGGTATCATTGGAATCGGATTCTCCCTGGTCGTGGTCGGCGTCGCGGCCTTGAACCTGATCCTCGATTTTGACGCCATCCAGCGCGGCGCGGAGGCCGGCGCACCTAAATATATGGAATGGTATGGCGGCTTCGCCTTGATGATCACCCTGGTCTGGCTCTACCTCGAAATCCTCCGCCTCCTCGCCCTGCTACAGAGCAGCGAAGGATCCTAAAAGCGAGCGAGTAGCGTGTGCTCATCCGCGCCGCAAGCTATACTTCCTGTAAAAGATCAGCCCTCGTCCTTTGGGAGAGTGTGGCCGTGCGAGCGGCCGGGTGAGGGGCTTCGCCACCACGCGATTTTCACTGTCCGCGCACCTCGCTCAAGGCGTGATGTGTGCGCCACCCCCGTATGCGCTGCGACAAAAAACCGCAAAGCCCAATCAATGCCGCGTTGCTGGACCTCTTGCCACCATTGCGGCATCTATATAAGTAAGGCAATTCATTTAGGGGGGGGATCCTTGGCACCTATTCTTGATGTGAAACCGCTGGAAAAGTTCTCGCGTGAGGACTTGCCAATCGCAGATTCATGTTTATTGATCATCTTCGGGGCATCAGGAGACCTCACACGTCGCAAGTTAATTCCAAGCCTGTGCAACCTTGCATGTGCGGGTCACATGCATCCCCGCTTCGAGGTCTTGGGCGTGGGACGGACCCAGATGTCATCTGAGGACTTCCGCGCCAGGATGCGGGAGGCGGTTGCCGGCTCCGATGATGTTCGCCATTTTACGGAAACGGGCTGGCACGAATTCAGGAATCGTCTGCATTACTTTATAGGCGATATCAATAAAGACGAGTTCTATGGCCGGCTAAGATCACATCTGGATCAAATGCAGCAGGCCGGTTCGAGCCCGAATCGGCTCTTCTACGTTTCCACTCCGGCTTCGGTGGCAGAACCCATCATTACGGGGCTGGCACGGGCGGGTCTCAATCGCAGTGAGACCGGCTGGACGCGCATCATCCTCGAAAAGCCCTTCGGACACGACCTCGATTCCGCCCGCGAGTTGAACAGGGTGGTCCGCAAAGCATTTGACGAAAGGGATGTCTACCGGATCGATCATTACCTTGGGAAGGAGACGGTCCTGAACATTTTAGTTTTTCGCTTCGGCAACTCTCTGTTTGAGCCGGTCTGGAACCGGAATTATGTTGATTACGTTGAGATCACGGCCGCTGAAACCGTGGGCGTGGAGAGCCGAGCCGGCTTCTACGAAGAGACCGGGGCATTGCGCGATATGGTTGCCAATCATTTATTGCAGTTGTTGGCGCTGACGGCCATGGAACCCCCTATCGCTTTTGAGGCCGATTCGGTCCGCGAACAGAAAATACAGTTGTTGCGGTCCATACGCCCCATGACCGTAGAAGAGGTGGCCAAGCGAACCGTGCGCGGGCAATACGGGCCCGGAAGGATTGGCAGTACGGACGTCCCGGGCTACCGGCAGGAGCAGAACGTCAACCCTGGCTCAACCACGGAAACGTACGTGGCCCTCCAGCTTTACATCGACAACTGGCGCTGGGCCGGCGTTCCTTTCTACATCCGTACGGGCAAGCGCCTGAAGCGGCGTCTTTCCGAGATCCGCGTTCACCTGAAGCGCACCCCACAGGCACTCTTCGCGAGCATGCCTTCTGAGAAGCTTGGGCCAAACGTCATCGTGCTGCGCATCCAGCCCGACGAGGGGATCAGCATCTCCTTTGATGCCAAGAGGCCTGGAAGTCACATGCGCACTTTTACCGTGGACGCGAACTTTTCCTACGAGTCGGTTTTCGCTTCCAAAGGCCCTCCGGCTTATGAGACCCTTTTGCTCGATTCCACGCTGGGAGATGCAACTCTCTTCACTCGCAGCGACATGGTAGAAGCCGAGTGGCGCATCATCACGCCGATTGAAGAGGTCTGGACCCAGTTGCCTGCTCCTGCCTTTCCCAACTACGAGGCCGGAAGCGATGGTCCGCTCAAAGCGAATCAGTTGATAACCGGCCGGC
The DNA here is from genome assembly GCA_021827245.1 of Acidobacteriota bacterium. The sequence goes on from JAKAWN010000005.1 coordinate 23,341, forward strand.
GCGGTTGGAATAGTCTCGAGGTCTTAAACGGAAACTCCAAGCGAAGTGGCGGCCACGCCGCTGCTGCGTAGGTCGTGCCGTCTGCGATGTGTGCGGTCACCCGGGTATGATAGACTCTTCTTTAGAGTCTTGCCCTGGGAGTGAGAACCGTGACCGGATTTAGCGAAATCATGAAGACGGCGCAGGTGCGCCTGGAATCCTTAGGAACGTTGCGCGAGCCTTTACAGCCGCTGGAAGAAATCCTTGCGCTGGCAGAGAAGAATCATGGATTGGGAACTGAACAGGTCGCCTCGCTGTTGGCCTGGGGGCGCGATCCGGACCGGCGCGAGGTCATTCACGGGACGGCTCGCAGACTGCACGAGGCCTTGGCCACCCATAAGGTTGAGTTCATCATTCCGGTTTACCTGACCAGCATTTGCCAAAACGAGTGTCTGTATTGTGGCTACCGGCAGAGCAATCCCTTAGCAGAGCGGATTCGGCTGGGCGTCGAAGAGTTTGAAGCGGAGCTGGATCTGATCCTTTCCTGGGGACACCGGCAAATCGAGTTGGTGCTTTCCGACGATCCCGATTTTGGCCCCAAAGAGGTAGCGCGATATGTGAAGCTGACGCGCAACAAACTGCAGGCCGCAGGAGGTGGCGTCATTGCCCTTTGTTCTCCTGTTTATGAGCAGGGCGCTTATTCTCTGCTTGCTGAAGCAGGATTGAATTGGGTGGTCGAGTGGCAGGAAACCTACCATCGTCCCCACTTTGACCGCTGGCACTTTCCAGGGTCACCCAAGCGGCAATATGAGTTCCGGACCGACCTTTGGGACCGTGTTATCGCGGGAGGGATTTCAGAAATTGCATTAGGCGTGTTGTTGGGCCTTTACGACTGGAGGTACGAAGCTCTGGCACTGGTCGAGCATGGGAACTATTTGCACAGAACCTACGGGATCGAGCCCCATGCGCTGGGCATTCCCCGATTGAAACCGGCACGGGGGGTGCTGGCTTCGCAAAAGGCCTCGCGCTTCGCTGTCTCCGACGATGACTTCCGTTTCATCGTGAGCGTTTACCGGCTGGCTTTTCCGCGGTCGCGCCTTTTCTTCAACACCCGCGAGAGCTATGAGTTCAACCTGTCGATGGTGAGTGGCGGTGACCTGTTCACGGTGGATTGCGAAACCTTGCCGGGAGGTTACTTGCGCCGAGACCTGCCTGGGCAGTTTTCAACTCATGGCTATCCGCCCCGGCGCGAGGTGGTCAGCGCGCTCAAAGGCCTTAATCTCGACACCGAATATTTGGCCGAGGAAACGGAACCTCCTGCGGCAGTAACCGAAACGGTTCACGAGCCGGATATCGAGCCAGAGCGCTGGGCGGAGGAACACGGAGCTATTCGTCTCCACCTTGACGAATGGGAAAACGCGTTGTCATTGCTGCCCACAGTGCATGGCGAGAAGCCACCGGAGCGCAAGGCCGCTACCGAATCGCTTGAAACCATTCTGGGATATTTCAAAACCACGGTGATGGAGCATTGCCGAAACGAGGAATCCGCGTTTCTGCCGGTAATGAGTCAGGACGCCGATGCTGCCCGGTCGCTCCAGGAATTCCGCGACTATCACGAACACCTGGCGATCGACCTAGACCGGATTGAGCGGCAACTTGTCTCCTACAGCCTCTCGGGTGACCCTAGCGTGCTGCGCCTTCTGGGAAGCCGCATGATACGGGAAATGCGCGGCCATCTCGACGCCGAGGACGAATTCCAGAAGCGTTGGACAAGAGCCGCAGTGTAAGCATTGTGGCGCGGTCCGCCGGTTTTAAGGTTCACAGTTTTTCCCGAGTGATTGAATAGATGGGTCGGCCGCGGAGGAAGGCCGTGCCTGGCCAGCGTACGGCCTGTTGTTGTCCGCTGCCCGGAGCGTGTGTTTCGAAGGAATGGCGAGCCGCAGCGCCTCCGAAGAGGGAGGCCCCGCACGAGTCACGGTGGACGCGTCCGGCACATCAGCCGTTGAAGGAGAATTGACGCGCACAGTGCGCGTTGTCAGGCTGATCATTGCTGCGTTCGTTGTGGGCGCCATCGTTGCCGGCGTCTGGAAGGCGAGGGCCGGCCCGCAGCACGGCACAGCGGCTCTGGTGAGCGGCCTGCTTCTCGCCCAGGTTGTCCTGGCTGCCATCCTGATTCTCCTCGGCAGCTTTGTCGAAGGATTTGGTTACGGTCTTTCGCTCGGCACGCGCTGGCCCTACACTCGCAACATTCTGCTGTTAATGATCCAAGGCGATCCGGAGGCGGCGCATCGAGTGGTAGCCACCCTGGTGGGCATGATCGCGATCGCGCTAGCCGTGCTCGCGCCGGGTTCGGCTACCATCACTGGCCTGGCATTGGTGGTCATCACGGCACTGCTGGGCATCGGCACCCTCCACGTCCTGTCCGGCCGCGTTCCCTCCGTTGTGCACGGCACGCACGGATTGCTCGCCTACGGAGTCTTTCTCGTTTATCTCACTTTCCTTTTCTATCCCGGCGTCCAGTTCTGGTATTACCTCGGAGCCATGGCGGCTCTCCATCCCCTCTTACTCACGGTCTTCCTCGGCGGCACCACCACCGGGCAGCGCGGCTTCGGCAAGCCAATCGGAGCCTTCTGTAAACCCGTGCGGGCCGCCCACTGGGTCGCGGCGGCCCACATCCTCTCTGCGCTGACCGTTGTCACAACTCTCGGCTGGCTAATGCCCGCCTATCCCGTGGCCTTCTACCTGGCCGTGGCGCAGATCGCCCTGGGATTCCTACTTGTCAACGCCGTCAATCTCAAGCCGAAAAATCCTGGCATTATCGTCGCCTGCCACCAAGGGATGGTACTCTTCATCACGGTGGCCATCGTCGCCACCCTTCGATGATGCATACAAAGGCGGCGCGACCCTCCGGTTCCGAGGTCCCAGGTTCTTTCTGGATTCGTGTTGGCTGGGGGAGGGCCCAGTTCACCCGCCGCATAAATGGAATTGGGAGTCCAGGGGATTCCCCTGCCAAACTCCTTCCACGCGGGACAAACTCACGGCCAAAGTACAGATGCTGCCTGCTTACCGCACACATCGCAAGCACCGCGATGTGCCACCCGCGAAGAAGACAATTCCAGCGTGGGGTTAACGGACAAACAGAAGGCGCCAAAGAGTGTTCTTGCCGAATCGATCTCAAATTGTGATGTGCATCACTGTCGCCATGTCCATCAAGAGCTAGTTTGAAATGTTGGGAAGCTTCCGGTCGGCTGCATGTGCCATCGGTGAGGCGATTGCGGATTTCGAATTGAAAAGAGAATGATCATGGTGACGGCGCAGCACCTGACTGAACTCGGCGATCTGAACGGAATGAACGAAGCTTGCCTGCTGGGAAAAGGAAAAGACTGGAGTATGGCATCCACTTTGCCGACCGGAATTCGACCTAAGTCAGCAAGGGAGGCGCTCAAAGCCATGGCAGATAACTTCGATCGGTTGAAAGACGGGAATTTCGCTTTGACCTTAACAGCAACGAATCAGCGCCTCCTGCCGCAGAAAGACGATCAATCCTCACATACCTTGCCATCCGAAGCTTCATCGAAACGCCAGCGCCGAGCGAACTGGCTGAACCCGTGATCGAACCGGGAACGGGTTCATGCTCTGTGGGGCGTGTCAGAAGAGCCTCCGCGGGGAACAAAGATCCAAAAAGATTAAAATGGCCGTTGACATGTATATTCGTATATGCTATATTTCGAATATATGAGGACGTATAATTCCAATGGGAACCACAAAAAAGGACTCGACATCTTCGACTTGCATGCTTCTCTTTGCGGAACCCTTGCCAATCCGACGCGCTTGAAAATCATCGCATTGCTTGGCAGGCAGGAAAGGAAAGTCGGAGAACTGGCCGAAGTCATTGGAGTCTCGCAGTCTAATGTAAGCCAGCATCTGGCCATCCTGAGTTCACATGGCCTGCTGCAGGCGCGCAAGCAGGCGCAGACCGTCTTCTATAGCCTCGCAGACCGGCGGATTATCCGGGCGTGCTCGCTGATCCGCTCCGTGCTCCTTGACCAAATGAAGAGCCAAGGGGAGGTCGCGCGAGAGACCGATCCGCGATATGTGGTCACCATCGACTGACAACGCTCGCAACGTTCGCGGCGGTCAACAAGCAAAGGAGTGGAAGAACCATGGGAGTAGATCTGAAGACTCTGAATCCTACCAAAACCGTTGATGCCCGAGGTACCGCTTGCCCTGGCCCGCTGCTGGAAGCCAAGAAAGCTGTCGGCACCGTCGGCGTCAGTCAGATTGTGGAAGTCCTATCCAATGATCCCGGCTCGCGCAACGACATCCCCGTCTGGGCCAAGAAGGTTGGCCACGAGTATTTGGGAGTCGTCGAGGCCGATGGCTTCGACCGGCATTTCATCCTCCGCAAGAAATAACCCGGCGGAAGAGAGGCTTACGATGGAGTCTGAATTTGAGCCGAGAATATTAGTGTTGGCAACGCTCGCCTGCGCCTATCCTGGCGCCGACGCCGTGGGCAAAGCGCATCTGGAATACCCATCTAACGTGAGCATTTTACGGGTACCGTCGCCGGTGCTCTTTCCCGAGGATTTTTACGCGCGCGCTTATGCGCGGGGCATCGATGGCATCCTAATCGCCTCCTGCGGCTCCGACTGCCCCTACACGGGGGCGTACGACAAGCTTGCACGGCGCATCGACCGGCTGGTGCGGAAGATGAAGGAAGGCGGCCTTGAAATCGAGCGGATGCGGCTGACGGCCATCTGCACGGTGTGCATCAAGGCGTTTCTCAAAGAGGTCACGCAAATGGACCAGAAGCTGCGCGAGCTTGGACCGGTGAATCGATCTGCCGCTACCGAGATCTGGCAGGCTTCCCTGCAGGAGTTGCAGGCGGGACGGCCCGTCGAACTGACAAGGAGTGCGTCATGAGCTCTGGCAACGGCGCAGCGATGCGCAAAACGGAACAAACCTTTGACGTTGTTGTGGTGGGCGGAGGCATTGCGGGATTGCAGGCGGCGCTCGATCTCGCCGACCAGGATTACAAGGTGCTGGTCGTCGAAAAGCAGCCGAGTATTGGCGGCCGCATGATCTCACTCAGCAAGGTATTTCCCACGCTCGATTGCGCCAGTTGCATAACCACGCCGAAGATGTCAGCGGCGGCTCACCATCCCAACATTACCCTGATGACCTACACCACCGTGGACGCCATTGAGCCGGCTGGTGGCAACCAGCGCCTGACGCTGACCAAGAAGCCGCGTTACGTCGATACCTCGGCTTGCATCGGCTGCCGGTTGTGTGAGTATGAATGCCCGGTGGAGTATCCTGATCCGTTTGAGCAGGGCATGGGAGCCCTGCGCGCGATCTCGGTGCCTTTCGCCAACGCCATTCCGCAGTATGCCGTACTCAACCCGGAATATTGCATCGGGTGTGGCGCCTGCGTCAGGGCGTGTGCCAGCGACGCGATTCGCCTCGATCAGCAACCTGAAACGCTGACAGTGGAGGCGGACGCGGTGGTGCTGGCAACCGGCTTCCACCTGAACTCCACTTCGCTCAAGCCGCAATACAACGCTTCTCACTCGAAGGACATTATTTCGCCGCTGCAACTCGAACGGCTGCTGGCTCCGCACGGGCCATATGGGCGTGTCCTGCGGCCCTCGGACGGCAAGATTCCCGACAGCGTGGCCTTTGTGCTTTGCGCCGGATCGCGCGATCAGAGCATCGGCGTGCCCTATTGCTCACGCGTGTGCTGCATGTATTCCATCAAGCAGGCGATGCTGCTTTCCGGTGCACTGCCCACGGCGGACATCACGCTTTACTATATGGACATTCGCGCGTTCGGCAAGGGCTTCGAGCAGTTTTACCAGAACGCGAAGGCCATGGGCATCAACTTTGTCAAAGGGAAGGTAGCGCGCATTACGCCACAACCGAATGGCGATCTGGTGGCGCGCGTCGAAGCCATCGAAGAGGACGGCCGGGTGATGGAAAACCGGCACGACCTGGTGGTGCTGGCGCAAGGCATTGTGCCCGAACTGGTCTCGCCGGAAAGCCTCGGCGCGGCCAAAGAAGAGGACGGCTTCGTTCAGCGGCCTGACCCGCTGCGGCCTGCGTGGACAGGCCGTGAAGGGATTTTCGTGGCTGGTACGGCGGCCGGGCCGAAGGACATTGTGGATTCCATCATGGAAGCAGGCTCGGCGGCGATGGAGACTTCGCATTACCTCGCGCAGAAGCGCGCGGCCGCCGGCGCCAGCGCTCCATCCCTCGAACTTGAAGTCATAGGAGCCGCAAGTGAGTGAGCAAAAGCAAAGCTCCAAGCCAGAGTCAGAATCAGAAAAGCCCCGCATTGGCGTCTACATCTGCCGGTGCGGCGGCAACATCAGTGACGTTGTCAATACAGACGCGCTCGCCGAGAAGGTGAAAGAGCTTGGCGACGTGGCCGCCTGCAAGGTGGAAACGTTCATGTGCTCGGATCCCGGGCAGGCGACCATCGTCGAAGACATTCAAAAGCAGAACCTGAACCGCATTGTCGTTGCGTCATGCTCGCCGTTCCTGCACGAATTGACGTTTCGAACTGCGGTGCAGCGCGGCGGGCTGAATCCTTTTCTCTACGAGCACGTCAACATCCGCGAGCAGGACAGTTGGGCACACAAGCACGACCCGGCCGGCGCAACATCCAAGGCCCTACGGATGATCTATGCGGCGGTCGGTAAGCTGCATCATGTCGAACCGCTCGAGCGAATCCGCATGGGCAATCATCGCCAGGCGCTTGTGGTCGGCGGCGGCATCGCCGGCCTGAAAACCGCAGCCGAACTGGCAGGCAAGGGCGTGCCGGTGATCCTGGTGGAGCAGGCGCCGAGTCTGGGCGGCCGCGTTGCCCTGCTGGCACGGACGTTTCCAGATGAGGACGAGGGCGCTGAGTTGGTGAGGAAACTCATCGCCCAAGTCACCGATCATCCGCTGGTTCGTATTTTTACGCGGGCGCGCGTCGCGAAGGTTTCCGGATTCATCGGCAATTTTGATGTGAAGATCGCGCTCGAACCGAAACCGGGTACTGCGGCTCCGACAGACGGGAACGGCTCGGCTCGGCCTGAGAGCGTAACAGAGATTCGCGCCTCGGTCGGCACCATCATTATGGCGACTGGGGCCGATCCGTACATCCCGGCCAAAGGCGAATACGGCTTTGCCGAGCAGCCAGCGGTGGTGTCTCTGGCCGACTTCCTGCGGCAGCTCGCCGCCCTGCCGAACGGCCACTTCACGTGGAACGGCAAACGGGTGAGGAACGTGGGCTTTCTGCACTGTGTTGGCAGCCGGCAAATCGAAGGAGTGAATCCGCCGCAGGCCGATGGGAAGATCAACGATTACTGCTCGCGCTACTGCTGCACCGCCATATTGCAGCAGGCTCTCACGCTCAAGAAACGCTTCCCCGAAGTGAACGTATTCGATTTCTACCAGGACATCCGCACCTACGGCAGGCACGAGGACTACTATACAAAAAGTTCAGAGGCCGGTGTGGTGTTCCTGCGCTACCACGCAGAGGAGCCGCCGGTGGTTGAGCCGGGACAGAACGGCTCGGCGCTGAAAGTCCGTGTGAAAGATTATCTGACATTTGGCGAAGAAGTCGAGGTGCCTCTCGACCTTCTCGTGCTCGGCGTGGGTCTCGTGCCGCACGGCATCCCGGAGTTGATTGATCTGCTGAAGCTGCCGGTTGGCGCCGATCGCTTTTTGCAGGAGGTCCATCCAAAATTGCGGCCTGTGGAGACGGCGGTCAACGGCGTGCTGCTGGCCGGAACGGCTCAGGCCCCCATGAACATTGAGGAAACGCTCTCCGCCGCGGGCGCGGCGGCGGTGAAAGCGGCGATTCCACTTTCGCGCGACGAAGTGCAGTTGGATCCCTTCGTTGCCGAAGTAAATGCGGAAAAGTGTAACGGCTGCGAGAGCTGTTTGACGGCGTGTGCTTACACCGGCGCACTGTTCAAGGAAACCGTGCAGCTTGACGGCGAGCCGGCGGTTAAAGCCCGTGTAAATCCCGGCTTGTGCTTTGGCTGCGGCGCGTGTGTGGCCGTCTGCCCGACGCGTGCGATCGACCTGAGGGGCTGGACGCTGGACCAGTTCGACGCGATGGTCGACGGGCTGGTTGAAGCCGTGCCGGTGGAGGGCTGACCTTTTAAGGGAGAAAAACGATGCCCGCAAAACTTACCGAAGCACACCGACAGGCGCTGAAGCTGTTCCGCGAACAGCACAGCGACCCCTCTGGAAGCCTGAAAAAGTACGTGGCCGATTTTCGCCACGACCGCAAACAGATCACCGAAGCTCTGCGGAAAGGGGCTGGCACGGTGCCGGAGCTCGCGCGGCAAACCGACCTGCCCGCCGACCAGGTGCTTTGGCACGTTACCGCCATGAGGAAATACGGCACGGTGCAGGAGTCCAGCCCGGACGGTGATTACGTGAAATACGAGTTCATCGAACAGAACGGTAAATAGGTGCAAAATGGGCGCAACACTCAAGCCTAAAACGGTCGATCCTGATTTTCGAAATGAGCTGGCGCGCTTCGGCGCCGACAGCGTGATCAATTGCTTCAATTGCGGCAATTGCTCGGCGATTTGTTCGCTCTCGAAGGACAACACACCCTTTCCCCGAAAATTGGTTCGCTACGCGCAGTTGGGCTTGAAAGAGAAGCTGGTGGAATCGCCCGAACTGTGGCTCTGCTATTCTTGCGGCGAGTGCAGCACGACCTGCCCCCGCGGCGCCAAGCCCGCTGAGACTATGGCGGCGCTGCGGCGTTACTCCGTCGCCTCGTTCGATCCCACGGGACTCGCCCGCCGGATGTATGAGAGCACGGCGGTGACACTGACCGTGACACTTTTGCTGGCCGGGTTGCTGGCTTTCCTTCTGGTTTCGCTTGGGCGGGCTCAGCCGATGCACGGCTGGATCTTCGGGCTCGTGCCCTACGAGGTGGTTCACAAGGTGGGCATGGGCATTTTTGCTTTGCTCGCGATTGTTGCGGTGGTCGGCAGCATCGGCCTGGTTCGGAATTATCGCCGCAGCCTGGGTGGCGAATCGCCATTGCAGGGGCTGCCGTGGCGGGAGCGTCTAAGCGTCCTGAAGCGGCTCGGCCAGGAAATCCTGACGATGAATCGTCATGCCACATGTGATGAGGACGAGACTCCCGCGCCGTGGTACTTGACGCCACGCGCCATCCACTACAGCGTGATGGCAGGTTTTCTGGGGCTGTTCATCGCCTCGGGCCTCGATTTCATCTTCATCTACTTTCTAGGCTGGGGCTGGTTCCCGCCGGCGCGCGTGCTCGGAACAATTTCCGGCCTGTTAATGCTATACGGAGTGAGCGCGTCCATCTATCAGCGTTACCGGGGAAAGGCAACCTACCTGACCAGCTCGACGCTGTCGGACTGGTGGCTGCTGGCGTTCCTGCTGGTGCTGGCAATCACCGGCTTCTGGCTTGAGACGGCCGTATCGTTCGGTTGGGCGGGCCCGGTGAACGATACGGTGCTGCTGATCCACACCACCATGGCCATGGAACTGGTGCTGCTCGTCATGGTCACCAAGCTGGCGCACATGATTTACCGCCCGCTCTCCCTGGGGCTTTATTACGCCCGCCAGCAACGCGACATCTATGAAACCAACCGAGGGAATAATGACTGATACCAAAAACGAAAATATTGTTTACGTGCTGACCAAGGGAACGGACAATCCCGAAATGGTCCTGATTGCTTTCACACACGCAGTGGGCGCCCTGACAATGGACGTCGGAGCCAAGCTCGTGCTCATCGGCCCAGCCGTCAATCTGGCACAGAAGGGCGTGGATAAGCACGTGAAGTTCGAAGGTTTGAAGCCGATGGACGAGTTGCTGGCCAATTTTCTCGACATGGGCGGAGAGCTTTATCTCTGCACGCCGTGCGTCAAAGGGCGCGGCTACGACGAGAAAACGGAACTGATCGAACAGGCTAAGCCCATCGCCGCTGCGGTCTACACGCAAATGCTGCTCGACGCCAGCGCCGTTGTCAGCTATTGACGCGGCGTGCCGGGCACTTTTGCAACCGGTGATTCCAAGGAGTTCGCATGATAGGAACTGATACCATACCGCAGCAACAATTCCAGGATCTTGTCGCGCGCGTCGAGGCGCTAGAAAAATCCTCGAGCGCCAATCGTCTATCCCTGGGAGTCATGACTGGAAACCTTGATACGACGATTGCCGCCTTCATCATCGCGCTCGGCGCGACCGCCTACGACATGGAAGTGGACATGTTCTTCACCTTCTGGGCCACAGCGGCGTTGCGCGACCCGCACAAGATGCCGCGCAAGGGCTTCCTCGACCGCATGTTTGGCCGCATGCTTCCGCGCGGCTCACGTGCGCTACCGCTCTCCAAAATGCAGATGGCCGGTATAGGTCCCAAGATGATTCGCAGCGTGATGAAGCAACGCGGAGTGAAGTCGCTCGAGGAACTGATGAAAGACGCGGCTGAGTTGGGCGTCCGCATCCATGTTTGCGAAATGTCGATGGGTGTGATGGGCCTGAAGCGCGAAGAGATGATTGCTTATCCTGGCATGGACTTCGTTGGCGTCGGAACGTTCATTAAGATGATTCAGGAAGCCAAGCAAGTCGTCTTCCTCTGAGGGGCACCGCGCTTGATGCTAGGCCGTCTCGTGCAGCCCGGGCCAGAGAGCCGCGAGGGAGGAGATGATTACCAAAGAGAAGGCGCGTTGCCATTTGAATGCGCAGAATCAGTATTTGTGGCTGTTCGCTCCAGGGCTTGGGCTGATATGAGTCCATCGAATCTGAGATCTCAGCATGTCTAACAGGTGGATGTTCACTGATGACCGGAGGTAGGAGCTTCGGTTTCGCTGAGGACCTCGGTCCCAGGCACGAGTTCTTCTCCATTGTGGAAAAGCTTGACGATTTCATGGTTTAAGCGATACCGCGTGGCGGTCCGTTCGTCAGCTCGCGTGACATAGCGGATGATGGTAATGACCCCGTTGTCGATGGGTTTTATATTGACGGTCGGTTGGGCGGAAAAAGACTTTGTGCCATAGCGGCTTGATACGCGCTGCCATTCGCGTTCGGCCAGTTGCGTATGGCTCTCGGTTTCTCTGGCCACGATGGCCCGAATTTTCTCCATCAGCGGATAAGGATTCTGGCTGCGGGGAATCGACACCTGCAGTTCATCCCAAAGCCACTGGCCGGCAGTGCTGAAATTGAAATAATAGCCGCTCACCGCATACATATTCATGAAGGCGACCTGGCGGCCGGTGAGATGGCCCGGTTCATTCCAGTTGCCGGTTTCCAGCAGTACGGTGCGGAACAGAGTGATCTCGATCACCTCGCCTCGTACGCCGGTAAAAGAATTCGGATTGATTTCCACCCAATCTCCCACCCGGATTCCGTGCCGTCCCATCAGCACAAACCAGCCCATGAATGACAGGATAAAATCCTGCAGCGCCACCGCCAGGCCCGCGCCCGCCAAGCCCAGCACTGTGGACAAATTGCTGGGCTTTCCAAAGATGATCATCAGAATCACTATCACGACGATCAGCCGCACGCTGATGCGGAGCACCGCCTGGAGCGTTGTCCTCTGCTTCCGTTCCAGGGAAAGGCCGGCGAAAAAGTGCTCAATCAGCCGGTTTAAAAAGAACGCGCACGCCATGATCAGGACGATCCATACGCCACCGCCGATAAGGCTGTGCAAAGCAGAGCGTTCGGACGCTCCCACGAGCGTGTTCCACTTCGCGTAGGCCGCGCCTAAATCATTCATGGCCTGGACTTGACGGCTAAGAATCTGAGCCATGACCCGGTCCGATGAAATCCGTCGAATCAAAACGACGGCAGGATTGGCTGTGTGCGGCGCAGCCGATGCGTTGCGAGCCGGGGCTGCTCCGGGCGGTTGCGCCTTGCGTTTGTGAACCGGAGCCGGTTTCGTGTGGGGCGCCGCGACCAGTGCGCCAATTTGCTGTGGCGTGAGTTCGTGCTTCGCCAAGGCTTTGCGTTGCGCCTGTTCGGTAGCAATGCGTTTCTTGAGTGTCGCCTGTCGCCGCGCCAGGTTGGCGGCCGCAGCATAAGCCTCTTGCTGCGCCTGCCGGATTTGAGATTGCTCACCGTGAATCGTCTTCCAACGCGACCATCTTGCCAGCAGGCTGCCCGAAGCCGTGGGACGCGGAAGCGGAGGAAACTTGAATGTGTCGTGCTCCTTCGATACCGCAACGTGTTCCGCATTGAGTTTCGCCAGACGGCCTTTTAGACTCCCTCCAGCTTCATCCAGAGCATCTTCGGCATCGCCCATTGCTTCGTGAAAGAGATTCAACTCGGCCTGTCGCACTTCTAATTGTTGTTCCAGAACGCTCCGCCGCGCTCCACGGACTCGCTGAACCAGGCTCTTAAGCCGGTTCACTTCCGTCTGGTGCGTTTCGATCGCCTTGTCAATGTTCCCGATTCGCTCCTGAATAGCCTGAATCTTAGGCGTCTCGGGGATGGTCTCAGTGGACGCAAGTTGGAGATCGTAACCGTATTGCAGGTCTAAATCGCGGTCGGCATCGTTTAAGGCGTCTTGGGCCGCCCGCTGTTCCTCGGGGGTCGCGGCCAGCCGTGCCAGCCGGAGCGCAGCATCCAGATAGCGTGGGTTGAGGTACAAAGATTTATTCGGCATCCCCGAGGCCGTTTGGTTTGAAGAGGTAGGAGCAAACGCACGCGAGGTCAGATACATGCCGACCGCCCCCGCCACCAGGAGCACCAGCAGCCCGATCCCTGTCAATTTTTGCCTTGCCTTCATCTTGTTCTTGCTGAGCTGTCCTTACGAATCGCCCCCTGCAAGCCCCAGTAACCGCCCGGACATCTGTCCAGGCTAACAGTGATTCTGCCCGACTTCCGGCCGTATGTAAACGCCTGCTATGCCATCTCTTGCCCTGATGAGGAGAAACAGACGAAGGTTGTGTGAACCAAACGTCAAAAGCATCGTGCGTGCTATCGCAATGCCCCGTGAATGCGCTGTCTTTCGCCGTTCGAACGCCGCAGGACCTGGCGAAGACCACCCTGTGTGAACGATTCCAAGTATAAATCTGGCAGCATGGAATAGCCAGCACGCCCAGTCCAAATCAGATCTAAGCGTCCTCCGGAATTCATTGATGAAAGGATCCGGCCAGGCCGAAAGCACGTGACTCGAATTTCAGCAGGCCCGGCAAATGGGCGGCGAAGTAACCCCAGTTATGACCTCCCGGGTAAAGGTGGAATTCGTGCGGAATCCCACGCGCGGTCAGGATGCGGTCGAGCGCTCGCGCTCCACGTTCAAATCCGTAATCATCCTGCTCGCCGCAGTCAAAATATATTTTCATGCCGGCGAGCGGCGCGGTTCGGGCCAAGGTCAGAGGACTGTTTTTTTTCCAGAAGGCAGGGTCTGGCGGCGACCCGAATGCTCCGCCAAGCATCAGACGAAGTGCTTGCGGCAGGGGTCCCGCGGCAGTTACTGAAGGAATGCGTTCGATTAGGGACGCGCTCTCTGAGGAGACGGAACCGAAAAGGCTGGGGTAACGAAATGCAAGGTGGAGCGCTCCATATCCACCCATCGAGATGCCCGCAATGCCACGATTCATTCGGCCGGGAAGCACGCGGTAGTGTTGTTCGATGTACGGCAATAACTCCCGAATGAAGAAGTCTTCATACCTGTCGCGGCCATTTCGGGAATTGATGTAGAAGCTGGAGCCTGCGTCGGGCGTGACAATCAGGAACTTCCCAATACGCCCCGTGTCCCATAGATCCTCGACCAGGTTCAGCCCACCCGAGGTTATGAGCATTTCCTGGTTTTCGCCGAGGCCGTGCAATAAGTAGAGGACTGGGTATCGCCTGATTTTGCCTGCCTCGTAGCCAGGCGGCAGGATTGCGCAATAGCCAACCGACCGATGCAGGAGGCGGCTTGGGACGGCGAGACACACGGCGCTCGTCGTCGCGGCGCGAGAAGGCGAGACGCAGATGCCGAGCCCAAGGAGTGCGAGAAGTGTGGCCCGGAGCGCTTTCCCGGAACTACTCATACCTCAGCGCCTCCACGGGATCGAGCCGAGCCGCCTGGGATGCCGGATATATTCCAGCGACAAGGCTCACGCCGACCGCGAAGACGATAGCCCCCAGCGCCAGCCACCAGGGTACGAAGGAGATGTCCACGGCGGGCAGGTTGCGCCGCTGCAGGTAAAGGTCAGTGCCAAACGTCAGCGCCCTGCCAATAGCCCATCCGAGGCCGGTTCCGAAAACGCCGCCCAAGAGTCCCATTACAGCGGCCTCCGAAAAAAAGAGCTGGCGGACATCCTGGTCGGCGGCGCCCAACGCCTTGAGCACCCCGATTTCGCGCCGTCGCTCGAGAATGGCCATGACAAGCGTGTTTACAATGCCAAGGGTAGCGACGACCAGAGCAAGGCCTCCGAAAATTCCAAGCAGCAGGTCAAAGACCGTGAAGAAGAGACGCAGGTTGCGGGTGGTATCGAACAGCGAAAACGCCGCGAAGCCCATTTTCTTGATGGCAGCCTCCACGGCGGGGACCTTTGTTGGGCTCGTCACCAGCACTGTAAGCGTGGCGTACGTGGGCTCTTGAGTCGCTCCTCGTAGAACTTGTCGCAGGTCTGTGATTTGGGTCGCATGCAGCGCTTCTGCCACGTGCAGAGGAACGAAGAGCTGGCCCCGGCCAAATCCGCCGAATCCCCCCGGGTCTGTTTTAACAATGCCGACGATCTTTAGGTGCGTTTCCTGAAGGACGACGGAAAATCCCGCAGTAGCAGCGCTCTGAGTGGGGCTTGCACCCGCCCCTCCTTTCTTGCCGCCTGTCGCGGGGAGCGGCTCTCGCTTCGCGTAGCGAAGAGTAATCTGCTTCCCAATCAGAGTCTCGGGTTGGCGAGCCAGACGCCGGGCAAATCCGATTTGAAGGATCGTCTCGTCGGCCGTGGGGCTTGAGAAAAAACGGCCCTCCATCTCGTCGAACGCCCCGCTCGTGCGGTCGGAAGCCGGAATTCCCGCAACCATGGTTGGATATGAATTCCCCGCATATCGGATTTCCGTCAGGAATCGGATTTGCGGGTAGACTTCCGTGACGTTGGCCAGGTGAGACATGGCTTGCCGGGCTTTGAGATCGAGCGCCGGGGATTTCTCGGGTGGAGCAGGATTCGGATTCTCTCCAAAACGGCGGAAATCCGATTTCGGCCTCACAAATATTGCGTTGAACAGGCCGGTCTGCTCAAGGTGCTGCGTGGCCAGGCGCTGCAACCCTACGCCGAGTGAAAGCATGGCGACCAGCGAAGCGATGCCGACGCCAATTCCGAGGGTGGTCAAGGCGTTCCGAAGTAACGCTTCACGCAAATTCCTCGCAGCAAGCTCGGTCAAATCGCGGACTTTCATGTTGCCACCAGCCTTCCGTCCTTCAAGGAAGCGATCCGCCCGGCAAATCGTTCCGCCAATGTCCGCTCATGCGTCACCATGACGATGGTCGTACCGAGTGCTTGGTTGATCTCCCGCAGCAGCTTGAGGATTTCCTCGCCAGTGGAACTGTCCAGATTGCCCGTGGGTTCATCGGCGTAGAGAATTGCGGGGCGGTTCACCAGGGCGCGAGCGATGGCGGCGCGCTGCTGCTCACCGCCGGAAAGCTCGCCGGGTCGATGCGCGAATCGTTTCTCAAGATGGACCCGTTCGAGTGCTTCCCGCACGCGCGCCGCGCGTTCCCCGCGGTCCACCTCCGCAAGGCGCAGGGGCAGTTCTACGTTTTCCTCAAGCGTCATGCGCGGCAGCAAATTGAACGCCTGGAAGATAATCCCCACAGTTTGATTTCGATATCGAGCCAACTCCCGTGAATTCATTTCCGCCAGGTTGCGCCCCTCGGCGATGATCGCGCCCGCGGTAGGACGGTCAAGCCCCGCCATGAGGTTCAACAGCGTGGATTTTCCCGACCCGGAACTTCCCAGCAGTCCCATGAATTCGCCTTTATGGACGGATAGCGTGACTTCGTCCACTGCCCGAATCAGCGTCTCGCCCATTTGGAAGTACCGCGACACGCGTTCCGCCCGAATGACGAAACCATTGCTCGCCGGTGCGATTGTTCTCATCATTTAGTTATTTACGCCTTTGCTGGCTTGCCGGTTTCCGATGCCCCTGGCCTTCTCCCAGTTTGGGGACACTGGTGCCGAACCCTTGCCAGAGACATCGCCCTTGTTTTCCTGGATTTTCAGCCATTGTGGAACTCAGGCCAATGCCGCGAGTGCGGTGTCCTTCGTTATGGGAACACTGCCATTTGCGAAATCTCGATATTTCCTATGCCGCCAGCCATGCCGGCAACGGTGTTGTGCTCTCCAAGATCCCAGAATTGGGAAACGAAGCTGCCATCCCGGTCCTTCTGTCCAGAAATCCTTCACCGTCAAACCGGTCTAACCCCAAGGAAGGTCATGCCCGGAATTGGGAGAGGTGAAATCGGTGGACGCGGCATACGAACCGGCCGTCCCGACGCCGAAATCATAAATTCATGACACAAGAGCCCCAACAGTGATTGGCGAATTTGAGGAATGGAAATAGCTATAAGTTGCTGCAAACAAATTGGTAGCGGGGGGGAGGATCGAACTCCCGACCTAGGGATTATGAGACCCTCGCTCTACCACTGAGCTACCCCGCCACGTTCCTGAGGCCTTCAGACTCTATGTTATCAGGACGCTTCAGCAAGTTTAGGTGATAGTTCGATTGGCGGTCAAGGGACTGATTGGTTTCGTCCGGCCCTATGAGTCTGGATCTTGGGCAGTTTTTTCGGAGTCCTGGGCGATACGATAAAACGTCAGTTGAGCGTCGCCGTGGCGGATGGTTCGAATTTGCTCAAGCTGGTTGTAACGGCCTTCAAGAAAATAATGCCGGGAATGTTCGGCGATCACGAGCGAGGAGGGAATCAGTAGCTTCGATCTGCCCAGTTGTCGCAAAGCATGATGGTATTCACTTGTCTCGCTGTAGGGCGGATCAAGGAAGACAAAATCGTAGGGTTCGCCTTCCTCGTCAAGCCTTTCAATGGCCGTAAGGACTTTGGAAGTGATCAGGCGGAAGCTCGTTTCCATCTTCAACGCCGCAAGGTTCTTGCGAATCATCTCCACCGCTGGCCGATGGTGCTCCACGAAGACCACTTCTTTCGCGCCGCGGCTCAACGCTTCCAGGCCTACCGCCCCGGAGCCTGCATAGGCATCCAGAAATCTCGAATTGCGTACGCTCGGTCCCAGAACGTCGAACAACGTTTCGCGCATCTGATCCGAGGTCGGCCGAAGGTTCATGCCTTTCAGCGTTTGGATGCGATGCCCACGATGTGACCCTGCAATGATGCGCATGCCGATCTCGAAGGCGGAAAGAGATGCAATAACGATTCTCAATTAGATCACATTGGCCCCTTAAGCTGAACCCTTATCTGTGTTCTGAAAGAACTTTGTGGAACTTCTTTCGCAGCCGGGCAAAGGATGTGCTTGACTGTTCTTTCAGTATGGGAAGCCGGTTACTCACCGGCGCTTACCGTGGCCCATGGCCGGTTCGGCAACCTTTTATGCCACGCCCGCCAGACCGTAGCGGCGCGACCACTCATTTCGTAGGAACCTGACGTAAGCCTCAAATTCCTCTCGCGATTCCGGATGGTCGATGAACGCGGCCGCCTCCCGCTTGGCCCATTCCAGAATTTCCTGATCGCGCAACAGGTTGGCAATCCGGAAAGCGGGAATGCCCCACTGCCGTGTTCCAAAGAACTCTCCGGGACCGCGAAGTTTCAAGTCGATTTCCGCAATCTTGAAGCCGTCGGTAGTTTCGGCCATGGTCCGCAGCCTTTCGTCGGCTTCGGGGGTTCGCGGATTTGCCGTCAGCAGCAGGCAGTAAGATTTTTTTTTGCCGCGGCCGATGCGCCCGCGCAGTTGATGGAGTTGCGAAAGGCCAAAGCGCTCGGCGTGCTCGATCAGCATGATGGTTGCGTTCGGCACGTCCACGCCGACCTCGATCACCGTTGTTGAGACAAGGATCTGAAGGTCGCCCTCCTTGAAGCAGTTCATGACATCTTCCTTTTCGCTGCTTGAAAGCCGCCCGTGCAGCAGCCCCACACGGAATTCCGGGAAAACGTTAATCGAAAGCTGCTCGAACATCTTGATTGCCGGCCGCAAATCAAGCTTGCTGGATTCCTCGATGACGGGGTAAACCACGTAGACCTGGTCGCCTGCGCGCGCCTTGTTGCGAATAAACTCGAATGCCCGATTCCTGTCCTCTTCCTCGATCAGACGCGTCACAATCGGCGAACGACTGGGCGGCAGTTCATTGATGACGGAGAAATCGAGGTCGCCGTAGAGGGTCATCGCAAGGGTTCGCGGTATCGGCGTGGCGGTCATGACCAGCACGTCAGGTACCTGTGCCTTGCGGATCAATTGATAGCGCTGAAGGACGCCGAAGCGATGTTGCTCATCTACAATTACCAGACCCAATTTAGCGAATCCCACGTCGCTCTCGATCAAGGCGTGGGTTCCCACAACCACGTGCGTTTCGCCACGAGCAAGGCGAGCTTTCAGGTCCGCTTTATCTCGCGCATTCCGGCCGCTCGTCAGCAGATCAATTTTGTAAGGCAACGGTTCGAGCAACTGCCGGATTGAAAGAAAATGCTGGGTGGCCAGGACTTCCGTGGGAGCCATCAGCGCAACCTGATAGCCATTGGACAAAGCGAGCAAGGCCGCCTGAACGGCCACGATGGTTTTTCCGGAACCCACGTCGCCTTGCAGCAAACGGTTCATGGGACGCGGGGAACACATGTCATCGGCAATTTCTTTCAGCACACGTTTTTGAGCGACCGTGGGATGAAACGGGAGAATGGTTTTGATGTCGTGGCGGAGACTTTCCGTGACATGGAACTGGATGCCCGGCGAAGCCTTAGCCTTGCGATGTTTCAGTGCCAGCCCGGCGCTGACATTGAAAAATTCTTCGAAGATCAGCCGAATCTGTGGCCGCGTCCGGAATCGTGACAGCTCCTCAAAGGATTGATTTCCGTCCGGGAAATGGGTCAGCCGAAAGGCCAAGGCCCGGCCTTCCAGCCTGTTTTTCTTGCGCACCGATTCCGGCAGCAGCTCGGGGATCTGTTCGCCCAAAGATTTCAGCGCGGTTTTCATCAGGCGGCGCAACACGCGGGGGCCGAGCCGTCCTACGGATTCGTAAATGGGCACAACGCATCCCACTTCCAGCGATTCTCCTTCAGGCGTCTCACTGTCAGGAAGGATCTCGAATTGCGGCTGGATGATTTGCAGGTTACCCGTACCAAAGCGGTCGCGCTCGGCTTTGCCGTAAAAGAAGACCCGTTGCCCGGTGTGGAACACTTTGTTGCGTTCCAGATACCGGGCGTTGAACCACATGCATCGGATCATTCGCGGGTTTGGCGCGCCGCTTGCGTCAATCCCTGCCAGATCGTAAATGTATAGGCCTCGCCGCGTCCGCGTAAGGCCGCAGGTCAGCACCCTGACCAGGATGGTGGTGGTTTGTCCCGGAACAAGGTCGCCGACGGTGGTCAGCCGCGTCCTGTCTTCATAGCGGAAGGGGGTGTGATAGAGAAGGTCTTCGACCGTATGAATGCCACGCCCTGCCAGCAGCTCTGCGCGGGCGGGCCCAACGCCTTTCAGGTATTTGACCTCAGAAGCCAACTTGAGATGGGAAGTAAGCATTGCAATCCGATGTTTATATTACAACGATGTGAGTTGGCATGGCTCGTCCGGCGCCCTTGGGGGATCAAGGTGTACAATTTGGGCCGGATACGAGAGGGCTCCGGTATGATGTCCTCGAAATACGGCCGGGTTTGAGGGCGCAAACACGGCTGAATCGATGGTTTACTGCGCCGTCAGTATCCGGCCGGCACCTATTCTTAAGGCTGTAGTGGTGTTAGACTGTTGCTCCCTGGTCCTGAAAGCGAACATGCAGATTCCGGAAAGGCGATGGCTAGACCCGGCCCATCCCGTGAGTGTCATGAGCGCCAGAACAAAACGCTGGATCAAATATCTGATTGCCATCGTCATTGGCAACGCCATTTATTTCAGTCTTGAGTCCCACCTTCCCCTGGCGGCGCAACATCGCCCATACCATCCGGACCTTGGGATGTTTGTGGATTTATGGTTTTGTGTAGCGGTTTACGGCGTGATCGAACTCCTGATTTCGCTGGCACGACACTTCGGCGGTTGACAGGGTGCTATCAAATGAACTGGACTTGGTCCGGAGATTGGCTGATTCCGGAGAAGTCGGGGATCTGGGGCCGGTACCGGTGTTCTGGGATGGGCACCGTGTCCGGTGCATGCCAGCGCGGCTGCATCCTGCCGCTGAAATCAAGGTAGAGCTTCCGGCGCAGGAACCATTCCGGGAAGTGTGCCAGCCGGAACAGGGGGTATTTCAGGGTGCTGCCAAAGATTCTCCGTCCCATCAGGTAGTAATAGATCGGAATTCCGACGTTAAATTTCCACTGGGTTGACCGCTCTCTCCGCCAGAAGTCCAAATTGTAGCGCCAGCAGGTGAAGAAGAATTCCCACTGCAGATCTGTCAGATTGAATATTTTCGCGCTCTCTCTCGTTCCGAGTCGCGTATCTTCGAGAGGCACAAACAGAGTGGGAACCACCACCCACTTGGAATCCTTGAGAGCATAGAGCAGATCGAGCGATTCTTTCGTATCCGCGTTTGTCTCACCCGGCAGGCCGAGAATGAAGGTACAAATGGGAAACCAGTCATACCTGTTCTGCATTTCCACGCCCTTCAGGATGACGTCCGGCCATTGCTCGGGGCGGAATGGATAGGCTTTGCCCTTCATGTACTGCTTGAAAAGGCGGACCGACCCTGTTTCTAAACCAATAAACATAATGGCGTAGCGCTTGTCCGGATGAGTCGATTCCTCGTGCTGCGTGGAGCTTTTGCCCACCACAATCTCCGACAGTTCGTCGAGTAATTCAGGATTGGTCACAAAGGGAGCCATCGTGCCGTGGGTTAGATTGATGTGCTTGACGCCAGGCACCGCAGCGACCGACTCAAACAGCCGCTTCAGCGCTGGAATGTTTGTCCGGAATTTCGGGCCTTGCTCGTAAAGAAAAAGATCCTCGGTGGTTAGCAGGATGGTGTCAGCGCCCTCGGCCACCTGCGTCCGAACGTTCTGCAGAATCTGCAGCAGCGGTATGCTTTTCCCGTCGCGGAGGGCTACCGAGCAGAACTGGCATCCGCGGCCGCACCCACGGGTGATTTCGACCACGCCGTAGGTCGCCCGATGACGAAGAGGCGGGATGTGGCTGAGTTTGGGGCTGTGCCCTTCCACTTTGCGCGGAATTGAACCGCCGCGAATCGCCGCCTCAAAAAGAGGCAGCGCAATGTCTTCAGCTTCGCCGTCGACAAGGCAATCGATTTGCCATTCGTCCTGAAGATTCTTTCTTTCGATCTGCCAGGAACCAGGGCCGCCCACAATGATTTTCAGGTGATGTTTGTGTTCTCGCAGCGCGGGGTGCAGGATCAGCTTGCGAAATTCGTCTGCATTAATCGGCTCTACATCCGTACCGTAAAAATAGGGATAAACATCCGTAGCAAAAGTAATGCCAAGCGGATTGTGCGCGTGGAGGCCCACCACGCGGGTGTCGTCCCCGACAAACAGGCCGAGTTGCTCCGGATAGCAGACGGCCACGTCGTCCGGCGAGAATTCCTGCAGCAGAAGCGATTCGATAATGCGCAGGCCATGAGGGACGTATTTTGCCTGGCCGTCCGGCGCGAGTTCGATGGGCCGGGGCCAATTCACATTGAATGTCTTGACATAGCGTGCCGGGAGGGTTGCCAGGAGCATCTGGCTCCAGGCTTTTTGTTCGTGTTCACTCGATTCAGAATTGCTGGCTGCCAACACGACTTTCTTGCCGCGCGTTCCGATCATGTTGCCCTCGCTATTCGAGAGTTCGAGCCTCCATCGCAGGGATCGTAAACCGTGCCGTTTAGGTTGAATTAGTACTACATACTTTAGTACTAACTATTATGTGATGCAGCGCAATAAAAGATTGTTACCTCCTTTTTACACCCGTCGATGCCGCTCATGCAAGTGGATGTGCAAAATCTCTTCCCTTCAAGCGGAAGGATTTTTTCGCAATTTGTCGGTAGAACCTGGAAAGACCGGGCGCATGGCAAAGACTCTAGAGGAAGCAAAGAGGCTGACGGACCTTACCCCTGTGAAGCAGCAGGTGAGACATCCCGCGGTCGAACCCGTATAGACGCAGGAAGGCTGAACCACAGTCGCCGGAGCGGCGTCTGCAAGAGCGACATGCTTCCCATGTAAGCATACCCGACAAGAAAAAGCAGCAGGAAGGGGACGGTGAGATAGTTTTGGACTGAAAGAGAGTAGTTCGTCGCATAGGCAAAGTAACCTGCCATAAGCAGTTCGACGGCAGGGATCCAGCCAATTCGCCTTCGCACGTACTTCTTCCGTTCCCATCCTTGTTCGTTCTGCTCCACCCGGTATTTCGGCGTGCGCACAAAAGAGGACTCGACCCCAAAGAGAGCTTCGACCACGGCTTTGGCGTTCGTGAGGGCCAGCCCGATGCCCGTCGCCATCAGGAAAGGCAGGTAAAGCAGCCGTCGCATCCAGTTCTCAGGATAGAGAGCCCGCTGGGATACGACATAAAAACCCGAAACCGTGCAGGTGGAGAGAATGAACAAGGGAAGGTCAAGGTACATCATCTGGAACCAGCCCTGATAAAAGCGGACAATCATGGCAGGCAAAAGGATAAATGAAAACAGGACCATCAGGGGGTAGGCAATGCCGGCGGTCAGGTGGAAGGTCGCTTCCAGCTTGATATACAAAGGCTGGTCGCTGCTCCAGATGACCGGGAGGATCTTCTTGCCGACCTGGAGCAATCCCTTGGCCCATCGCGCCTGCTGGGTTTTGAAGCTATTCATTTCCACAGGAAGTTCCGAAGGGCACACGATGTTCGGATCGTAGATGAACTTCCATCCTTTCATTTGGGCGCGATAGCTTAAGTCGGTGTCTTCGGTCAGGGTATCATGCTCCCATCCGCCTGCATCTTCGATCGCGGCGCGCCGCCACATGCCTGCCGTCCCGTTGAAATTAAAGAAGCGCCCGGAGGAACTTCTGCCGCCATGCTCCACCACGAAGTGGCCGTCGAGCATGATTGCTTCGACCTCTGTCAGGGCTGAATAATCCCTGTTGATCCATGTCCAGCGGCCCTGGACCATCCCCACCTTTGGATCGGTAAAATAGTGGACCATCTGCTTGAGGATAGCTGGCGGAGGAACAAAATCCGCATCGAAGATGGCGACCATTTCGCCGGTTGATTTCGCCAGCCCCTCGGCCAGCGCGCCCGCCTTGAAGCCGAGGCGATTATCCCGGTGGAGATACTTGATCGGGTAACCGGCGGTAGCGTATTGGCGGACCAACCGCTCGCAGAGCAGCCGGGTGTCATCCGTGGAATCATCAAGGACCTGGATTTCCAGCTTATCCCGTGGATAATCCAGGTTGATGGCCGCCTCGATCAGCCGCTCCACCACGTAACGCTCGTTGTACACGGGCAATTGAACTGTAACGCGGGGCAACTTCTCAAACAGTTTTTGAGGCTTGGGCGTTTTCCGGCGGTTTTTCAAGTACAGATAAGTGAGACAATAGCGGTGAATTCCGTAAATTGAAAGAATGGATAGGATAAGGAAGTAAGGAATCTCAATCGAGAGATCAAACGCGTTGGGCTGGTAGATCCCGCTGAACGGATCACGGTGAAAAAGCAGATACACATAATGAGCGACCGGGTTCGTCGGAACCAGAAATAAGCCCAACAATAAGTGATGAATCATGGACCCTCGGAGTTAGACCTTGACCGACACAGACAAAAACCCGTCAGCGAGTCTTTGTACGCAGAACACACGCTTCATGCAAAGTAAGATGCAAAATCCTCCGTCTGCGTCGCGTTATGCAGCTTCCTTCGGTCTCTTGACAATCGCCGTGGCCCTCGGAGTAATTCTCCATACCGTTGCTCGCTGCCAGCCCCTCATGGACTATGTCCCGGAATTCATTGGGCTGATGCTTCTGGCTGGCGCTTTGTACCTTGCTGCGGTCTACGTCGTTCAACGGTGCAAGTGCGGCCCCGCGACTCTTCTTGTGATTCTCGGCGCAACAGTCGTCTTTCGTCTCTTTTTCTTACCGTTGACTCCTACGCTCTCGGAAGACGTTTTCCGCTACCAATGGGAAGGGCGCGTCGAGCGCGCCCATCTTAATCCCTACACTATTTATCCTGCCATGCCCGGACTCAAATGGGCTCAGAATCCTCGCCACCCGATCGAAACCGGGAAAACCACCCCCACGGTTTATCCACCCTTCAGTGAGGTGGCGTTTTCCTGGGTGCATACTGTTGCAGGCTACAAGCGATTGTTTACCGCCCTTGACCTCGCAACCGTGGTTCTGCTTATGATCCTCCTGGCAGCAACCCGCCGCCCGCTCGAGTACGTCCTGATTTATGCGTGGAACCCGACCGTCCTGATTGCATTCTCTCTGTCGGGCCACAATGATTCGTTGGCCGTCCTCGTGCTGCTGGCGGCCTTCATCTTTCTCATTATAGGCCGTCGGCGCACCCTGTCAATCATGTTTCTGGCCCTGAGTTTCCTCTCGAAACTCTTCCCGATTTTCCTCCTCCCCGCTTTCCTCAAGTGTACTCGCTGGTCCTATGCCGGGATCTTCGGAGCGGTGGTTCTTCTTGGTTATCTGCCATTTGAGATCGGAA
>JAKAWN010000263.1 GCA_021827245.1 Acidobacteriota bacterium
TCTTTCTGACGGCGGTGACGGGCATCGAGATGCACGTACTGCGGGTGAACGATCTCCCGATGGCGACTTACGTAATGTACACGGTGCACTTGGCGATTGCGGTGCCGATGCTGGCTGTCGAGGTGCCCTTTGGCAAGTGGGCGCACCTGCTGTACAGGCCGCTGGCAATTTACCTGGCTGGAGTCAGAAGAGAGGCAGCCGAATCCTTAAGCCGGGAGACGGCTGCGGTCAGCGAAGTGGCCGCGCAGGCATAGAAGCGAAGGAGCACGTAAACCTTTTACTTAATTTCGAAAAACACCTCAAGAGGAATCTTCGTCGCGCTTTCAAAGGAAAGTACGACAACGAATCCTGCAACCACTTTTCCTCTCAGCCCGCCCGGAGCGAACGGAGGAATGGAGAACTTTCCTCCCAGCCGCTGCATGCACCTTACCGCTGATCCATGGGCATTCGCGCGTCAACATCTTATGGCCGATGGCTGCTTTTTCCCCCACGTCAGCGAAGCGAAAGGCCGACATTGTGTTTTGTGCGGTTTGCAGCGAGGTCCAATGTGGATTTGTGTACATCGTGTGTGCTTCCCGGCAGGCCAACCGCGCCAGTGGGGGACTCCAATGATCCGAAGCAGATGGCAAACTCGATATCCAAAGCGCAAATTGCATGCCATGCGTTAACACCGTACCATGGGTGACGAGCATTGTTTATTATTCTCTCGGCGGCGCGGAGAATTCGATTGAATCAGGGGAAGGGTCATGGAGCTTCACGACGAGCGGGCTTTTTGGTTGTGGGGGTGTGCCTGTCTCTTCTCATCGCCGGGATTGCGGGCTGGAGCACCGAAGCTCCGCATGGCGTTCGAGCTGGCAAGGCTCATTACCAGCAAGGTCTTGAGGCATTCAGGAAGCGCGACTGGCCCACGGCTATTCGTCAACTTCGCTGGGCGCTCGAATACCTGCCCAAGTCTCCAGCCGTCCACAATTCTCTCGGATTGGCATACCTGGAAAGCGGGGACGCTGACCATGCCGTTATCGAATTCCGCCGAGCCATCGCCCTCAAACCGGATTTCGCGGAAGCCCATTACGACATGGCCCGAGCGCTCGAGCGCCGCGGTGATGAAGACGGCGCTATCCAGTTTTATCAGTGGGCGGTCAGTCTCCATCTCCCGAAGGCGGAGGCCCATGATGCACGGGGTTTCCTCCTGGCCCATCATGACAACCTGACAGGCGCGGAATCAGAATTTGAGACCGCAATTAAGGACGAGCCCTCCTTGTCCAGCGCTTATTTCCACCTGGGAACCACATTTTGGCTTCAGAAAAAGTACCCTGAAGCCGTCGCCGAGCTAAAGAAGGCCCTCGTGCTCGATCCTTCGAATTCAAAGGCACGTTATTACCTCGGGCTGGCTTCCCGGCATCTCAATCAAACCGGGAAGAGCCCCCCGAGAGCGATGCAGAGATAAAGTTGAACTGGTGTACGGAGTCAAGGACGACGCAAAGAGAAATGCAAGGTAAGGCGGAAAAAACAAGGCAAGCCACTTTGGCCGCAGGGACGACGACACTCGCAAGCCGGCCCACAGTCGCCGCCCAGATCAATGCGCACAGGATCACTGCCATACGCGGCGCCGACCTGAAAGATCTTCTCCACAGCGCGTTCGGCTACTCCTCGTTCCGGCCGAATCAGGAAACCGTCTGCCGCGCCGCGATCGAAGGCCGGGACGTCCTGCTGGTCATGCCGACCGGGTCCGGCAAGTCCCTGTGCTACCAGCTGCCGGGAATTGAGCGCGGGGGAACTACCCTCGTGATCAGCCCTTTGATCGCCTTGATGGAAGACCAGGTGGCCAAGCTCAAGGAGCGGGGCTTCATGGTCGACCGCATCCATTCCGGCCGTCCTCGGGCGGAGCTGCGCCGGACCTGCCAGGATTACCTCACCGGCAAGTTGCAGTTCCTTTTCATCGCGCCGGAGCGGCTGCGCGTGGCCGGCTTTCCGGACATGTTGGCCAAACGGCCGCTGTCGCTGATCGCCGTCGACGAGGCGCACTGCATCTCGCAATGGGGACATGATTTCCGGCCGGACTACCGGATGCTGGGCCAGCACCTGCCGCGCCTGTGTCCTGCGCCGGTGGGGCGCTGACCGCTACGGCCACGCCCATCGTTCAGGACGACATCGCCGAGCAACTGGGTCTGGTGCGGCCGGCTCGTCTGGTTCACGGTTTCCGGCGCGCCAACATCGCCATCGAGGTTGTTGAGATTGCTCCTTCCGAGCGGCCCGAGCTTGCCCGCCAACTGCTGCGGCCCGCAGAGCGCAGGCCGGCAATCGTGTACACTCCCACCCGTAAGCAGGCTGAAGGACTGGCCATCGAGCTCAGCCGCTTCTTCCCCGCTGCAGCCTACCACGCCGGCCTCGATGCCCACCTGCGGCAGGAGGTTCAAGCGGAGTTCCAAAAGGGCCGGATCGAAGTTATGGTGGCGACGATTGCTTTTGGCATGGGAATCGACAAGGCGGACATCCGCACCGTGATCCACACCGCGCTGCCAGGCAGCCTGGAAGCATACTACCAGGAGATCGGCCGTGCGGGGCGCGACGGGAAACCCAGCCGGACGATTCTGATGCACTCTTACGCCGACCGCTACACCCATGACTTTTTCATCGAGCGCGACTACCCGGACATTAGCGTGCTGGATGAAATCTTCGCGCATCTTGAGGCCAGGCCTCAAGGGCAAGGGGCGGTCTATGGCCGCCGGCCCAGCCTTCGTTTCGCGAAAGGGCGCCGATTCATCCGCTCTGAAACCGGCCATGGCAAATCAATCGCAGCCCTAGTCCTGCAGCGGCGGGTTCATCCCTCCATCAAACTCAGATGTAGCGAGGTAAACTTGCCGCTGCCGCCGCGCCACAAACACGGTCGGACAGATCACAAAGTCTGCGGTCCATGCGCCACTCGCGGGCGTTGCCTGTCTGGGTCACATGGCGCAGTGCCGGAGGTCACTGAGCCATTAGGTATGGGGAGTATGCTGTCAGGAGGCAGAGAATCGAAATAGAAAATTCCGGATGAGGTGAGAAATGCGGCGAAGAATCGTCTATCTCATATGGGCTCCGGTTTTTTTCCTGATCGCAGCAGGACGTGCGCAGTCCGCAGACGTCAAAGTATACGCCTTTGATGCGGGTATTCTGAAAACACAGACTCAATACATGCTTAAGGACACACGTGTAGGAACGCCGATGGATATTCCAATTCCATTCCTCGTTATCAAACATGGAAAGGAATGGATAGCGTTTGATACGGGATGCAATCGCAAAGCGGCTGAGGATCCCTTCGGATATTTGGGCGAAGAAATTGCCAAGGCTTGTACACCCGTGATTAGACCCGATCAGGAATTTAGAGAAGCCATCAAAATATTGGGGCTCAAGCCCCGCGATTTCAAGGCCGTTGTGTGCAGTCACGGCCACTTTGATCATGCAGGGGCGATCGGCGATTTTGTGGGGACAAACGTTCCCATCTATTTCCAGAGGGCAGAGATGGTTGAGATAAGAAAGATCGTAAACGCCCAAAAAACGGGCACAGCTTATGTCCTGGGTGATTTTAAGCACTTGCGCCAACTCAACATCCGGGAAGTCGAGGGACCTTTCGATGTCTTCGGGGATAAATCGGTTATTGCCTTCCCGACTCCGGGCCATACACCCGGGCATCAGTCTCTATATGTGAAACCATCCGACGGCAAGGCGTTCATATACTGCTCCGATGCCCTGTACACTCTTGAGAATATGGAGAAATTCATCCCACTGGGTCTTGCTGCCGACATTCCCAGCGCGATGCAGACTATCAACTGGTTTAGGTTCGAGGAGTGGACAGGAGTAAAAATCGTCCCTTCGCATGATCCCGAATACTGGAAGAAACACGCCTGGGCTCCCAGTGAACTAGTTCCTTGAAAGAGACAGGCCTTATAGCGCCCTTCCGGGGACTCGCAGACTTCACCCACAGCGGGTAGTAGCGGCGGTCACCGTCAGCACGCAGCTAAGGAGCTGCTTGCACCGGAAAGGCCTCAGTTGAGGTCTTCGTAAAATCAAATTGCAGGATCCGTTCATTCGAGACGTGCCGGCCATCAACTTCCACAGGCCAGAATTTCCACTTTCGCGCAGCTTGCAAAGCCAGCCTGGCAAAATACCGGCTTGGTCCTGGAGAAACGAGCGTCGCTTCCACCACGTTGCCCGACGCATCAACCACGACTTTCACGGTGACTCTCACCGTACCCTGAATGGTGTCGCTCGCGCTCTGGGGCACGTCAGGCAAAACTTTCTGACGGACTCCGCCCTGAACAACACCGCCGGTGGGTGTTTTCCCCTGCGCCCCAGATCGAAGGGAGGAAGTTGATGGATGGGTGCCACTGGAATTTTGCCGTGCCTCGCTGCTCTTCGGCGTGAGCGGCCCCGTTGAACGCCTCACGGGGTTTTGCTCTGGTTTTGGCTGGACGCGGCGACGGTTCAGCAGTCTCGGGCCTGCCAGCATCACCGCCAGCGCAAGCCCGACTGCGACCGTCAGAACAATATACCGCCACTTCGCGAACACCTTTCGCGGCCTGGCACTGATCTGCGGCTTTGGCACAGGCAAGGGGGGCACGGGTGAGGTTGGTACGGGTGAGGTCGACTCCAGCCGCGCCACGATCTCGGCAACAGTCCAACGGCGCTGGGGGGCGCGACGCAAACAGTGACGTGCGATATCAAAGAACGGCGCCGGCAGCGTCCGGGGGAGTACCGGATCTCCTTCTTCCGTCCTTACCCATACGGGCGGATGCTGCGTCAGGGCCTCAACTAGTGTTATGCCGAGCGACCAAACATCTCCGGCCGGCGAGATCATTCCGCTTGCTGCCTCGGGAGGGTCGTAGATCCCCGGCGTCCCCCGCCCGCCACTCGACTCGCCCATCCGGCAGATCCCGTCACTGGAGAGTTTTAGTTGACCATCGACACCCATGATGTTGGCGGGTTTCAGGTGGCCATGAATGAAATCCTTCCCGTGAAGGTAGGCCAGGGGGTCCAGAATCCGCTTGAGCGTTTCTCGTATTTCCTCTGCTGGGAGTGGCCCGCGTGAAAGAATTTGCGACAGGTTTACTTCAGCGTAGTCCGTCACAAGGTAGAGCAGGTTCCTGTTTCCAAGCTGGCAGCGCCCCATCTGAAAGAGCCGGATCAGGTGAGGATGAGACAGTTTCGCTGCCTCTTTCCACTGGGAGATTTGGAGTTCCGCGTTCTCAGGATCCGCGGGGATGAGTTTGATCGCGGCCTTTTGAAGTCCCCGTTCCCGGTCCTCCGTCAGAAACACCGCGCTGTGTTCCGAGCCACCCAAGTAGTGACGCAGGTGGAATTCCCCGTTGAGGACCTGACCTTCCCATTGTTTCCAGCCCTGGGTCATATTGCTCCCCGCCTATCGGTTCACATGACTTAGCGTTATCGTATCCCCCCACGAAACATGATATCAGCCCTGAAGAAGCATCAGGTCGGCTAAGCCAGGAAGCGACCCGGGTTCTTTGGATTCACGGGCGCCTCGGGTTTACGCACCCGTACGCATGGCTTCAAGGGTCGAAGCTGGGATTTTGCCAGCAGCAAAGGCCGTCTTTGCCCTCAAGTGAATTCTCTCGGTTCACTCCATAAAACCGTCTTCAGGCGTGGACAGGCTCGTGCCGGCTCAGTTTAGGAAGCGCATTGATGGACTTCCCTGCTTTTTTCTCGGCGAGTCGCAAATCATAGAGGCTCTGTAGATTGAGCCAAAACTGCGCGGTCGTACCAAAGAAATGCCCCAGGCGCAAGGCCGTGTCGCCCGTTATAGAGCGCGTCCCGTTCAGGATTTGAGTGACGCGATTGGTGGGCACATCGATCTGCCGCGCCAGTTCTGCTGCGCTCATATTGAGAGCTTTCAGTTCTTCGGCCAGATGTTCACCCGGGTGGATGGCAATGAGCCCCATAGCAATCCTCCTAATGGCAATCAATGATCTCTACGTTTGATGGCCCCGGCGACCGCTCCGGCCATTCGAAGCAGATCCGCCATTGATCGTTAATGCGGATGCTATATTGGCCCTTGCGGTCGCCCTTCAGAACCTCAAAGCGATTGCCTGGTAATGCGGCAAGGCCTTTCAGGAAGGCTGCCGCCTCCAGACGGTCGAGCTTCAGGCGCGCGGACCGTTCAAATCCAGAGGATGCTTTGACCCGTTTGCCGGCCGCAAAGTTACTAGTCCGCTCGTCCCGACAGCTGATAATCACTAACTTATGGTGCAGGTAATGACGCGTTACGTCAAGCGTCATGAGCGCGATGGATTCGTAGACGAACAAGGCCAGGATTTGCAACGCGCCTCGGCCAAGCTGTGGAATCGGGTCTGTTATCAAGGTCGCGCCTTGGAATGCTCGCACAGCGGTTCCCCCGACGGCCAAGCCAGGTCAGTAAACGGCTTCAAGGTTCTTAAAGTATGACTCGCTACGCGCCGAACCATGCCAAGCACCGTTAACTTATTTGTGGGCTCATGCGGTTAGATTTCGGGTCTCAGCGCCTGAACGATTGTTCCACTGATTCACCCCCATCAGTGGCCTGACTGAGCCCGTCGCCGTATTTTCTTGCAGGATGAAGACGCTGGCGTCATGGCAAGACACCTTGGCCTTACAGACACCAGGGATCAGAAGGTTGCCAAGAATCTTCTCCTTTCTCAGGCAAATGGCCAAGCGCTGATTCGATCTCAGCATTACCTGCCATACATTCAAGCCCAACTCGAATCATTCGAGGAGCGACTGCACAAGGAGAGGATACGGCATAAAAACTTGAATTAATCACCAAGTACTTGGAGTCTTGTGTTCGGGCATTTCTGTGCCTCTCAAAATGAGTCATATGCGGTTTTGCTGAGTTATTTTCGCATTCTAGTCTCTGGCTCACGAGCCTAACCATTAGTAAAGCGTGAGCTTTCGGCAGAGTTGCGTAGGAGCACCTTGCGCTCCGGGGTCGAATCGGGATTCCAGACGCTGGGATGTTCGGATTGATGTGCTACGTGTACTCCGCAAAGATGTCGTCCATGGCGTCCGCGACGCCATAGCCGAAGTTTCGGCAGAGGTCTCGCACTCGATCCAGCCTGTCGAGCAAGGCCTCCCGGCTCTCGGCAGGTAAAGTCTTCGCAGTATTGAGGGCCTGCTCGAACATACGCACCAGGGCGTTGAGGTAGTCTTCATCGTCGTTTCCAAACTCTTTGCAAAAGCCGGCGGCCAACTCGCAATAGAAGACCCTCAACTCGGCAAGTCCCGCAGGTTCACCGACGGCCTTCTGGTAATGGAAAATGGCCTGCTTGGCTTTGGCGACCGAAGTCTCCTGGTTTCGTAAGACATCTGGCCATAACCAACGATCGATCATCTGCTTGTACGGTTTCAGGACGTCCTTTTCGAGACCCACACGGGCATGAAGAAACGTCCGGTTATCCTTGTGTGCTGCGTAGAGATCCTGGACCAAGCCCAGCAAGGCTGTACGATCGAAACTCTCGAGCCCGGCCTTGACATCTTTCCACGTCGGTTGTGATTTTGACTGCCTTCTGATCATGTGTCAGATTCTATCAGCGAAGCGGGATGAACGGTGGGAACCGCCGTGAATTCAGAAGCAGTAGCCTT
The DNA here is from genome assembly GCA_021827245.1 of Acidobacteriota bacterium. The sequence goes on from JAKAWN010000263.1 coordinate 7,612, forward strand.
GGGAGACCCAGTAATGCCAGTCGGCGATGGCCTCGGCGGTTGATTCGTCGGCGTCGAGGGGGAGTCAGTTGAGAGAGTGGGATTGCAAGATTCCGGCCTGTCCAGTGGATCAGTACAAGCATGTCGCTGGAGCACGCATCTTCAGGAGCCATGCGGCAGACTTCGACCGTTTCACCTTTGTGGAGCGGCGAAACCACCTTGGCCACGATGCACTTGGCTTGGAATGGGAATCGAATTTTCTCCTCCAAGTAGTAGTACCAGCCCATGGCCTGCTCTTCCGGTCCATAGGCATCCACGATAACTTCGTTCTCGATGCGGTCCTCTCTAACTGGATCTCTTTGGGTCTTCTGTGTCCTTTCGGTAAGGCTGCATGACTTGTACTGACGAAAGTTGCTAACGTCTGTCTTATGCCCAGGAGGGCAAGGAGGACAGACGATGGCGGATGAGATTTCTGATATTCCCCTTGAAATGAATTATTTCGGCAAGATACAGCGAACGGAAGTGCGCCTTCTGGGCCAGTCCAGTCGCTTGCCGTTCGGTGGGCGTGCTCCAAGCCGGTCCGCACCCGTTCCGGCGGGACCGCCCCTTCGAACTCCGCATTTTGCGGTGCACCGCAAAACGGGGATGCTAAGAAATGCGCGATTATGCAAAACCACAGCGCTCATGGGGCCTCGTGGTTCACATGTCGGTCGTACCGATTCTTGCATAATGCAGGATCAAACAGCGAAACACAGCCAGAAAGTCGATCCTGGAAAATAAGTGGACCATAAGCCGCGACTTGACAAGCGACATCCCGTGTATTGTCAGCGGGAGCCTTTGCCCTTCAGCCGATAGGACAGATTCGGATTCACGCGTAGATCACGGAGGGAGACCCAAATCAGTGAATTGGGAAACGAAAAGCGGCGATGAGCAGGAGCCCAAACAGGATGGAATAAAATAAAGGGGGTATGCACTTGACTCCCGTAGCCACAAGATGTAGTGTTTGCCGGATATGGAGGAATATCCGCGAACGATGCAGGAGTTTGAGGATTGGTTTGGGCGTGAGGAGCGCTGTCGAGAGTATCTGCTTCGTCACCGCTGGCCAGAAGGATTTCGCTGTCCTCGTTGTGGGAATGATCGTGCCTGGCAGATGGGACGCATGCTTTTTCGGTGTACAAAATGTGAGTTTGAAACCTCGCTCACGGCAGGGACGCTGTTCCAAGATACCCGGAAGCCCCTGCGGCTTTGGTTTCAGGCGATGTGGTACGTGACGAATCAAAAGCAGGGGGTGAAGGCCTTAGGACTGCAGCGTCTGCTGGGCTTGGGCAGTTACCGGACGGCCTGGACGTGGTTGCATAAGTTGCGGCGTGCCATGGTGCGTCCGGGTCGGGATCGGTTGTCGGGAACGGTGGAAGTCGATGAGACCTTTGTGGGTGGTCCCGAGCCCGGGAAACGGGGCCGTGGAGCGGCTGGCAAGACGCTGGTGCTGGTGGCGGCTCAACAGGATGGCCCGAGGATCGGCCGTATCCGCCTGCGGCGCATCAGGGATGCTTCTGGTCCCGTTCTGCAAGCAGCTATCGAAAGTATGATTGCGCCAGGCAGCCGGGTGCGCACGGATGGCTGGGTCGGCTACAACGGCTTGGAGGCGGGTGGATATTCGCATGAGGTGATCCGACAGGAAACCACCATCGGAGACAATCTCCTGCCTTTGGCAAATCGGGTTGCCTCACTGCTGAAACGGGGGCTCCTGGGGACTCGTCAGGGAGCGGTTCAACCTTCCCATCTGGATTACTATCTGGATGAGTTTACCTTCCGTTTTAACCGTCGGACCTCACACTCACGGGGTAAACTGTTCTATCGCCTTGTCCAACAAGCCTTGATGATCGATCCTGTACCAGCCAAGCTGATCTCGAGCAAGAGCCTCAAATCTTGAGACACAACCTGTAGGGTTACGGGAGTCAAGTGCATACCCCCAT
>JAKAWN010000264.1 GCA_021827245.1 Acidobacteriota bacterium
ACCTTCATCGCCCGCTCCCAGGCGGCTTCCGAGTATCGTCGCATTCTGCCTCCTTTCCCACCGAATGCCCGATACTCCTCGCCGCCTTCAGCGGACAGATCACGTGCTAATTCAACCGCACATTTGATGTGTTAATGACAGAACCGCTAGAAATGGGTCGTCAACGGGCGCGTTTCCTGATAATATGGAGAGTTTTCGCGAAATAGCCACAATGACTGAGAGCCAAGCCAACAACCCGTTCAATTCCCGTGCGCCACTCGATACTGCAAGTGGTCGCGCCACTATTTTTCGCCTCGATACTCTGGAGAAAGCTGGCCTCGGAAAAATCTCGAAGCTTCCGTTTTCGATCAAGGTTTTGCTGGAAGCGGTGCTGCGCAACTGCGACGGCAAGCTGATCAAGGAAAGCGATGTTTCGGCGCTGGCCGGCTGGAACGCGAAGTCTCCGGCAAAACACGAGGTGCCATTCAAACCAGCCCGAGTGATCTTGCAGGATTTCACCGGCGTCCCTGCCGTGGTGGATCTGGCGGCCATGCGTTCGGCAATGGAGCGGCTGGGCGGCGAACCTTCCAAGATTAATCCCCTGGTACCTGTTGATCTGGTCATCGACCATTCTGTGCAGGTGGACGTCTTCGGCATCCCAACGGCGCTCCAGCGCAATGCCGAAATTGAATTCCAGCGCAACCGCGAACGATACGAATTTCTGCGTTGGGGCCAGCAGGCCTTTGCGAACTTCCGCGTGGTGCCTCCCGCCACGGGCATCGTGCACCAGGTGAACCTGGAGTATCTGGCCAAAGTGGTTCTGGCCAGCAAGCAGGTCGGGGAAACGTTTCTTTATCCCGACACGCTGGTGGGAACCGATTCGCACACCACCATGATTAACGGCCTGGGCGTGCTGGGCTGGGGCGTGGGCGGAATCGAGGCCGAAGCGGCCATGCTGGGCCAGCCTTATTACTTCCTCACGCCGCAGGTGATCGGCTTCAAACTGAAAGGGCGGTTGAAGGAAGGCGTGACGGCTACCGACCTTGTCCTGACCGTCACCCAGATGCTGCGGGCCAAGGGCGTGGTGGACAAATTCGTCGAGTTTTACGGCGAGGGCCTCGCGCAAATGGCGCTGCCGGACCGTGCCACGATCGGCAACATGTCGCCCGAATATGGCGCGACGATGGGCTTCTTCCCGGTGGACGCGGAAACGCTCCGCTACCTGCACGACACCGGACGCACGGACGAAGAAATCGATCGCGTGGAGCGCTACGCGAAAGAGCAGGGCATTTTCCGCCATGCCGGCACGCCCGACCCGGAATTCAGCGACACCATCGAGCTGGACCTTGAAACGGTCGAGCCGAGCCTGGCCGGACCCAAACGCCCGCAGGACCGCATTGCGCTGTCCAACATGAAGAGCGCGTTCCGCAAGGCGCTGACCGCTCCGGCCAAGGAGCGCGGCCTGGGCCTTGCGCCCAATGAAGTCGATCGTAGCGCCACGGTGAGCTTTGACGGGACCAGCGTCAAAATCGGGCACGGCGCTGTGGTGATTGCTGCGATTACCTCCTGCACCAACACCTCGAATCCTTCCGTGATGCTGGCGGCCGGGTTGCTGGCCAAAAAGGCGATTGAGCGCGGGCTAAGCGTTCCACCTTATGTGAAAACCAGCCTGGCGCCGGGATCGAAAGTGGTGACGGAATACCTGAAGGCGGCGGGGCTGCTGGATGATCTTGAGCAGATTCACTTTGGCCTTGTCGGCTACGGATGTACGACCTGCATCGGCAACAGCGGTCCGCTGCCGCCGGAAGTGTCGAAGGCGGTGAAGGAAAATGACCTGGTTGCCGCCGCGGTGCTCTCCGGCAATCGAAACTTCGAAGGGCGCGTTCATCCGCAGGTTCGCGCCAACTATCTGGCTTCGCCGCCGCTGGTGGTGGCGTACGCGCTGGCGGGAACGGTAGATATCGATCTGGTGCATGAGCCCATCGGCCGCGACCATGCTGGCAAACCGGTCTTTCTCCGGGACATCTGGCCGTCGCGCGTGGAGATCATCGAGGCCATGAGCAAAGCGATCCGGCCGGAAATGTTCCGCGAGGTTTACGGGAACGTCTGGGACGGCAACCCCACCTGGAACGCCATCCCTGTGGCCGGCGGAGCGCTCTACACCTGGCGGGAAGATTCGACCTACATCCAGGAGCCTCCGTTTTTCACGGACCTGACGGTCGAGACTCCACACGTCGCGGACATCCGCGGAGCGCGCGTGCTGGCGCTGCTGGGCGACTCGATTACCACGGACCACATTTCACCCGCCGGCGACATCCCCGAAGACGGCCCGGCCGGCCGCTACCTGATTGCACGCGGGCTCACGAAGAAGGATTTCAATTCCTTCGGCTCGCGCCGCGGCAACGACCGCGTGATGGTGCGGGGGACGTTCGCGAACATCCGGCTGCGAAACCAGCTTGTGCCCGGCAAGGAAGGTGGCTACACGGTCCACTTCCCGGAGCGCGAGCCGATGTCGATTTTCGACGCGGCCACCCGATACAAAGAAGAAGGCGTGCCGTTGGTTGTTGTGGCCGGCAAAGAATACGGTTCCGGCTCGTCGCGGGACTGGGCGGCCAAGGGCACCTTGCTGCTGGGCGTGAAGGCGGTGCTTGCCGAAAGCTACGAGCGCATCCACCGCGGAAATCTGGTGGGCATGGGCGTGCTGCCGCTGCAGTTCCAGTCGGGCCAGAATGCGGCCTCACTCGGCTTGACAGGTGAAGAGGTGTTTGACATTACCGGGCTTGGCGACCACATCCACCCGCGCTCGGAGATCAGTGTCACCGCTATTGGATCGGACGGCCGGCGGAAGAATTTCAAGGCGGTCGTCCGTCTGGATTCCGAGGTTGAAGTCACCTACTACCGCAATGGTGGCATCCTTCCTGCCGTTCTTCGGAATTTTCTGCGGGAAGCCTGAGCCAGACCGGCACGCTGCGAGTTCAGGTGATTCCGCCCGCAGTTCGCGGTAAAATCGTGAGCTAAGAATGGCCGCGCCAGGCGGTCAGTTCGTTATTTTGCTGCGCCTGGAGTACTTTTCAAGTTTACAGAAACCTAACCGAGAGGATTTTCAGGCATGAAATCGTATAACGGAGTCCCCGTACCTGAGAACGGGAAAGCCATCAGTTTTACCGGCGGCAAGCTGGTTGTTCCGGACAATCCCATTATCCCTTACATTGAAGGAGACGGAACTGGCCGCGACATCTGGAAGGCCACTGCGCGCGTCTGCGATGCGGCGGTGGAGAAAAGTTTTGGCTCGAAGCGCCGGATTGCCTGGTATGAAGTTTTTGCCGGCGAAAAGGCCTTCCGGCAATTCGGCGAGTGGCTGCCGCAGGGAACCCTTGATGCTATCAAGGAGTTCCATGTGGCGATCAAGGGCCCGCTGACCACTCCCGTGGGAGGCGGCATCCGCAGCCTGAACGTGGCGCTGCGGCAGTTGTTGAATCTCTATGCCTGCTGGCGTCCCGTGAAATATATTCCCGGCGTGCCCTCGCCGGTGCGGTATCCCACCCGAATGAACGTGGTCATCTTCCGCGAAAACACGGAAGACGTCTACGCCGGGATCGAATGGCGGGAAGGCACAGACCAGGCCCGGCGCGCCATCGAATTTGTCAACGCGCTGTTGCGCGAAGAGAACGCCAAAAAGCAGGTCCGCGAGGATTCCGGCATCGGGATTAAGCCCATTTCCATTTTGGGGACGCAGCGGCTGGTGCGGCGGGGTATCCAGTACGCGCTCGACCACGGGCTCAATCGCGTGACGCTGGTGCACAAGGGCAACATCATGAAGTTTACCGAGGGCGCCTTCCGCGACTGGGGCTATCAACTGGCACGGAAAGAATTTCGCGACAAGATCATCACGGAACGCGAAAGCTGGATTATCGGCAACAAGGATGACGATCCCAGCCTCTCGATTGAAGCGAATGCTGCGATGGTTGAGCCGGGACTTGAAATGGCCACGGACGCCTTCAAGCAACAGATCTACAAAGAGGTCAAGGATTGCCTGGATTCGATCTACGTGACGCATGGCAAGGGCAAGTGGAAGCAGATGCTTCTGGTGAATGACCGCATTGCCGATTCCATCTTCCAGCAGATTCTGACTCGCGCGGATGAATACCAGGTGCTCTGCACGCCTAACCTGAATGGCGACTATCTCTCGGACGCCTGCGCGGCGCAAATCGGCGGCCTGGGCCTCGCGCCGGGCGCGAACATCGGCGATGGATACGGAGTGTTCGAAGCGACGCACGGCACCGCTCCGAAATACGCTGACAAGGATGTCATCAATCCGGCGGCGCTGATCCGTTCCGCGGTGCTGATGTTTGAATTCATGGGCTGGCCCGAAGCCGGCGAACTGATCGAGCGGTCTCTTGCCGCCACCATCGCCCAGCACCGGGTGACTTACGATTTGGAGCGCCTGATGAAGATGGAAGGCATCTCCGGGATCACGAAACTTGGAACCGCCGCATTCGCTGACGCCATCATCGAGAATATGGCGGAAGTGAAGGCCGGCGCCGTGTAGGAAGTTGATAGTTGGCAGCCACGGTCAGCGAAGATGCTGGCCGTGGCTTTTTTAAACTGAAGGAACCACAGCAGGTAGCGCAGAGTTGTTTTGTAACTCTGCGGTTTTGAGGTTGGGGATTGGTGCTGACTGAAGGACTATACAGAATGGAAATGCGATATGAAATTAATGAAGGCAGAAGCTCCAAATGAAGAGCCGCAGAGTAGTGCGCTCCGCGCACAACTCTGCGCTACCCGCTGAGGCTACCCGCTCAAAATCATCGAAGGAGGAAGAGAATGCGCAAGAAAGTGACCGTTGTGGGTGCTGGCAATGTGGGCGCGACCGTGGCTCATCGTCTGGCTGACAAGCAGCTTGGCGACGTTGTGTTGATCGACATTCTGGAAGGAATACCGCAAGGAAAGGCTCTGGACCTGCTGGAGGCGGGACCGATTGAGGGCTACGACGTTCGCGTCAAGGGCACTAATGACTACGCGGACACGGCGAATTCCGATGTCGTGGTGATGACGGCGGGATTTCCACGCAAGCCTGGCATGAGCCGCGACGACCTGTTGAAAGCGAATTATGACGTGGTGAAGAGCACCATTGAAAAGGTGGCGAAGGTTTCGCCGGAAGCGATCCTGATCATCATCACCAATCCGCTGGACGCTATGGCGCAGACCGCGCTGAAGGTGAGCGGCTTCTCGAGGAACCGGGTGATCGGCATGGCGGGCGTGCTGGATACGGCCCGCTACCGCACCTTTATTGCCGAAGCTTTGAACGTCTCGGTGCAGAACGTCCAGGGATTTGTGCTGGGCGGCCACGGCGATACCATGGTGCCCGTGCCGCGCTACACGACGGTGGCAGGCATTCCGGTAAGCGAACTGATACCCAAAGAGAAGCTCGATGCGATCATCGACCGCACGCGCAAGGGCGGCGGGGAGATCGTGAGTTATCTCAAGACCGGAAGCGCCTTCTACGCACCGTCAGCCGCGGCCGTCGAAATGGTTGAGGCCATCTTCAATGACCGCAAAAAGATTCTGCCCTGCACGGCTTATCTGGAAGGCGAGTATGGCATTAACGGCTTATTTATTGGAGTCCCTGTGAAACTGGGAGCGCGTGGGATCGAGGAGATCATCCAGATCAAACTGACAGCGGAAGAACAGGCAGCACTTCAGAGATCCGCCGATTCGGTGAAAGAGCTGGTACAGGTGATCGGCGTGTGACCTCCCAGGGGAGTAGTCAACTCCCCAATCGTTGCCGCCGGCTTTCGCTCTGCAACACTCCCGCTTTTGCCATGAATTCCGCTTTGCCGGATGAGGACTCCGGCATGCGCGGGAGTTTCGGCGCGAATTTGCGCCCGATATATCGCTGTCTGGATTGTTGAAAATCCGCTTGCTTCTCAGTTACTTGCGATCCCAAGTCTGTAACTTTTACCCAACCCAGAGACATTTGTCGAGTTGCCCGGTGAAACTCCGGCAGCCACAGTCACGTCTATCGTTTTGGGAATCCGTAGGTTACCTGAATGGCCCGGACAATGGGCAGAAGGTTGCGTATGGATTGGGAGGACATCTCGGCAGCGGAAGTGCCTGAGGAGGTGCTTCGATGAGAGAACAAAACATCATGATTGCTGGTTCTGGATATACGCCTTCCGGAAGCGAGCCGATCTCCCTTGAGAACTCGAATAACGACGTGGCAACTGGCAATGTGGGAACGGCAAAGCGTACGATCGAGCCCTTGAAGGCAGGGCGAGGCGTGTGGGTACGCCGGTCGGTTGTTTCGTGCCTGATTGGATCGTTGCTGCTAATGCTGGCTATGGTGGTGGCACCGGCCAAGTCATCTGCTTCGGTAGGCATTTTTGTCAGTTTCGGGCCGCCGCCAATACCCGTATACGTCCAACCCGCTTGCCCGGCTCCCGGTTACATCTGGACGCCTGGATACTGGGCGTGGGATCCCGACTACGGCTACTACTGGGTGCCGGGAACCTGGGTGCCGGCACCTTTTGTAGGTGCGTTGTGGACTCCCGGCTACTGGGGTTGGTACAACGGCGGGTACGCGTGGTATCCGGGTTATTGGGGAACGGCAGTCGGCTTCTACGGAGGAATTGACTACGGATTTGGCTACACGGGCCGCGGCTACTATGGCGGCTATTGGCGTAGCGGAAGGTTCTACTACAACCGCGACGTGAACCGAATCACCAACGTCAACATCACGACTGTTTATAGCCAGCGCGTGGTTACAAACGAAAGAGGTCCGCGCATCAGCTATAACGGCGGACGCGGCGGAATCGCAGCTCGCGCCACATCCGCGCAGTTAGCAGCGGCAAGGACACGGCGCTATGGAGCGCTCAACCAACAGGTAGAGCAGGAGCGGTTTGCCCGATCCAATCCCGCGCAGCGCGCACGCGAAAACCAAGGGCGTCCGGATATTGCCGCGACACCGAGACCGGGAGAATTCAGGGGCAACGGAGTCGTGCGAGCTACGCGTGCGGGAGGCCCTTACAACGAGCCTCCGCGCGAAGTGAGGAGCGGACGCGAGGCCGTGCGGCCTGCACCTGCGCCGGTTGAAAGAGTCCCATCGCGGAATTTCCCGCAGCAGGCAGCGCCGAATCGGCAAATGGCGCGCGGCGTACCCGTGCAGCCGAGAAACGAACGGCCAGTCTTCAGGAATAATAATCCTGGAGCCGTACAGCGCAATCAGCGTGAGGCACATCCGCCGGAAGTACGCCGTCCGGAAGCTCGCCCGCAGGAACGGAACGCCCATCCTCCGAATGCAGGGAAGCATGAGGGCGGAAACGGCCACGGGCCAGGCCGAGGCCGCCAGTAACTGAGTCCTCGAGGCGCGGACTGGAATGCATGATTTGCCGCAGACCGGCCGCGCCTTCCCCTCCAGCAAAGCGCCTTGGGCTTACTCTCCGCATCTGAAGCGCTGAGACCTGATCCCATCGGAAAATGGCAGGCGATTGAGGATTGCTTTACTCTGCCCACGTCTGCCACGTGATTTTCGTGTTTATCAGTTCAAATGGACCTGATAAAATGCGGCGGCTATGCCGATCCACTACAGGCACGTCTTCACCGCGGACTTCATAGTTACCCTTCGAGGGCTGATTGGCGTCCACCAGTCTATCTACCCGCGAACCCCGCCACAGGGAATTTATTTCGAGGCTCTCGTTGAAGAGGCATTTCGGAGGATTAAGAAACCGGTTACAGTCATCGAACCTGGAGGCAGGAACCAGCCCCGCCACGATTTGCTAGTCGAGGACGTAAGGATTTCTCTCAAGACTGAAACCGGTGATGGCACAAAGCTCGAGCAGATCACAATTACCAAACTGTGTACGACCGAGCGCGAGCCATGGGAGGCACGGATCCTTATTCAACGCGTGATGGAGCATCTCTCGAGGTACGATGTCATCCTCATGTTTCGGGCCGTGTGGGAACCGAGGGCCATCAATTACCAACTTGTTGAAATCCCCGTCGAGAAACTTCGCCTCATCGATATAGCCAGCTTGGAGCCAGTCGGCCACCGAGCGGGCAGACAGAGTCTTGGAGCCGATGTTATGGAGGAAGGTCAGAAGATTTTCCGGGTCCATTTCGACGCTTCGGACGGGAAGTGTTCAGTAAGAGGTCTTGGGGTTCGGCTTTGCGTTGTGCTGGAAACTTGGGAAGTTCGTCGTTAGGATCTATTCGCACTTCCTGGATTTCCGAAACACGAGCCAGTAGCAATGCCGACGTCGGCTGTGGTGGGCCACCTTCCACTTAGGATCAATAATCGGACCCTTGCGAATCTTGACGATGCAGTCGCATGGTTGGAAACCTGCATCGCTCGCCGACTGAACCAGCTCAACGTGTGCCCACTGGTAGCGGTGATGATGGACGTAGTCAGCAATCTTGCAGAATAGGATGCCCTCATCTTTCAATATACGGTAGGCTTCCTTAACAAACGGCGGATACGTGTGCCTGAACGTGTACCCGTTTTCCTTCGGCGATTTTCCGCCCAACCCAAAACGGTATTGAAAATCCTTTTGCCTGTCGCATCCTTGGTTCGGAATGTGAGGCGGGTCATAAACGACCACATCGAAGAGTTTATCTTTGAATGGCATGACCGTGTTGTCAGCCACAATGGACGGCTTGTGCTTGATTTCGATGTCGATACCTATTACGGGGCGTTCGCTTCCCCGCCAGACACGGCCGCCATTTACTGTAGCATCTAGTATCCGCCGGGGTCGCTTTCGAGGATATAGTAACAACATCCTTTCGAGCAGTTGAGCATCCTCACCCTCCCACACTGACGGAATGGGGTCGTAGTCCCTCGCTTTCGGACGTTCATGTATCAGTAAAGTGGCCATTGAGTTCTCAAACACTGAGTATTCTAACTCCATCTGTGCCATGACTGGTAATCTTATCGGCTGGTCACGGTGCCAGCATGAGAGCTTCCAGTCCAAGGCAAGCTAATGTGACTGATGCCGTTTTCTTGACTTCGACTTCCACCAGCGACATAATCGGAAGTCAGTTATGCGAGAAGCGGTGATTATTGCCGCCATCCGCACTCCGATTGGCAAGTTTCAGGGCTCGCTCGCTGCTCTTTCGGCAGTGGACCTCGGCGCTTGCGTGGTGCGGGAAGTTGTGCGGCGAGTGCAAATTGATCCGGCCCAGGTGGACGAAGTCATCATGGGCAACGTGGTCTCGGCAGGCCTGGGCCAGAATCCTGCCCGCCAGGCGGCGCTGAAAGGCGGCCTCGATCCGCGCGTGGCCGCGATGACCCTCAACAAGGTGTGCGGATCGGGACTGAAGGCCGTGGCGCTGGCCGCGCAGGGCATCGAGACCGGCAACACCGACCTTGTGGTGGCGGGCGGCATGGAGTCCATGACGAACTGCCCGTACCTCCTTCCTGGCGCCCGTGAGGGCCTGCGCCTGGGCAACAAGACGCTGGTTGATTCCATGATCCAGGACGGCCTGTGGGACGCCTACGAAGATTTCCACATGGGCATGACCGCCGAACTGGTGGCTGAGAAATACGGTATTTTGC
>JAKAWN010000265.1 GCA_021827245.1 Acidobacteriota bacterium
CGTCGCAAAGTCTCCCTGCGCCCTGCCGCCGACCGAGCCAACTCAGTCATGCGCTGAGACTCGTCGCCCCGTCGCAATCGGCGTCTGTTCAAATTTATTCGTTTTTGAATGCGCGCCGACAAACTATCCCCCGGGAATCAGGGTCTCTGATCAGCAGAAGGCCGAATTACGGCTCAAAAGAGATGCCTTCCATGGCGATTGGAACTATAGCTTGCTCCCCAGAAGTTGACACAGTTATTGACTGACATTCCCTAAGAGGGAAGCCGGTCTCGCTTGGTGGACACGGAATGACCTCAAGAATATCCTTTCAAGTATCTTCACCAAGGCAGAAGACTGGGGCTACTGGGACGGTCGGAATCCGACTAGGAGGACAGTTCTCGGGCGCAAACAGTGGAAGCGCGAAAGACGAATCCTCTCGGACGACCAATTCCGACTGTTGCTGGCGGCGCTACCAATTCACATTCAGTTGATGGTCTGGACCGCAGTCTCCACAGGAATGCGGATCTCGGAGGTGCTCGGACTCCGGTGGCGTAGCGCTGACCTTGAGCGAGGTGTGGTTGTGGTCGCAGAGCGCTACTATCGGGGTGATACCGACGAACCGAAAACCGAACGGGCTCGACGAGAACTTCCACTAGGTTGCTTGGTGGAAGCTTATCGCCGTTATAAGCCAGCCGACACTATTGGTGACGGGTATGTTTTTGAGAAGGACGGCAACCCTCTTGATGACCGGACCATTCTCAAAGATTTCATTCGCCCAGCCGCCAAGCGTCCTGGATTCTACTTCGTCGGCTTTGGGTGGCACTCTTTTCGTCGCCAGAATCTCACAAGGATTCAAGAGGAGGGTGCTACACCGTTTGAGGCCCAAGCCCAAGCTGGGCACTCGAGGCCGACTATGACCAGCGAATACACGATTGTAAGCCTTGAAAGACGCAAGCAGGCAGTGGTCCGGTTGCAGGAACGCCTGCTCGGCGAAGGGCATTCCCTGGCATTAAACTGACGCATTTGCATGAATTTTGCGGGATGGCCAGATGGCAAAAGTTCGGTAAGTTGTTGAAACATATGGTAGGCCCGAACGGACTCGAACCGTTGACCTCTACCGTGTCAACGCTGCGTTAATTGGTTTTACAACAACTTACAAGACCGCGGGGACTGCCAAAGTTCGCGGAAGTCGTATAAGACTTACATTTTTGTGGGTTGGGTTGTGGGTTGGGATCTTCCCTGAGATCCCGGTGTTTTCGCGTCAACATGTCAAGTTTTATTGCATAATAACCTGACTTTTGGGATGGTTCGAGTTCTGGTCCGCGGCACTTGATGGGATGGCAAGCCAACCGTTCCCTCAGAGAGCAGCCTTTGCCAGTCGGCGTAGAAAACTCTCCTTGGCGGCGTGGGCTTGGCGAAGTTCATCCAGCGCCGATTGGAATGCCGCAACACGTTGCTTGCGAACGGCGAGATCGCGCAGGTCGATCAGTAAGCCGACCGCCTTGTCGTATTCGCCCGGCTGCCGCCTCTGGATATGTGCTGTGATGCGTTCCCAAGTCTCTGCTTCGCGTTTCTCCAGTTGGTCCAGATGGCGCGCCCGCTCGGCCTCCGCCTTAGCTTTCTCCCGCGCCGCTTCCGCTGCCCGTTTGGCTTCGAGTCGTCGGGTCTTCTCTTCCGTACGCGCCTGAGCCGCAGCGAGTAAATCACGGACGGTGAGGCGTTGAATCGCGGTGGCAGCGTGCGAAGTTTGTTGCGCTGCCTGCCGATCGAAGCGCCGCAGAATTTCGATTCGCCAACCTTCACCGGCTTGCAATGCCGCGGTTACCAGCAGATTGTCCTTTTCTTTCGCGGGCAGACCTTGAATCCACTTAGCCAATTCCTCCCGGCCCGGGCCCGCACTCCGTGGGGCAGAAGCCGATGCGGCAATCTCAATAAGGTCCTCGTCGATTCCCAGAAACTCGATCAGAGCGTGGAGCGGAGCTGACAGTTCACCCAAACCAGCAGGCACCGGAGGTTCCAGTTCGTCTTCATCAAACTCCTCGCACTGTACGCTAAGAAGCCATCCGAGATAAAGACAGCGGAGGTCGCCCCGCAGCAGGTCGGAACGCAACGACAGCAGGGAGCCCATCCAGCCGCTGCCGTCGTCCCAGTCATCATTCCCCTCCGACTCGCTTTCAAATCCGATAATCAGGTGTTTACCGGCTTTTCGTACCCACGCGGCCTCACCTGTAAGCACGGTGATGAGCTGTTCGTAGTCAGCCAACTCCTGCGGAAGGCGAAGGCAGAACTGGTGCGTTCCCCAATTCGCCACATAAACAAAGGCGTCGAAATACTTCTCCAGAAGCTTGAGGGGGTCAGCCTTAAGGTCTCCCCATTCATAGTGGTTCGTGAAACTTGTTGAAGTAATCACGGCGCGCGCGGAAATGGACCGCAGTGCAGCCATCTCCGCCTTGGTCAGTGCCCGGTCCACCGCCCGAAAGTCGTAATACTGGTATTCGCTCATTCAGAACCCCTTGTGCCAGTGATGATACGCGGTGATCCACTCCGCGCCTGCTGGGGCGGGCGTGGGCAACGGCAGATCAAGAATTCCGATTTTCTGCCGGACGTTGCCACAACGGCAGATCGCCACGATCCGGCCATCCCGCGCCATATCAATCTTCTCTACAACCGCACCGGCGCCGAGAATATTCACCGGGAAAGGCAGCGCCAAATGTTCCTGAATCATCACGAGGAAGCCGCCGGCCTGCTCCTCTTCTGTATAGGCATCCACCACCGCCTCCTCGATCATCCCCTTCAGTCTCGCCTTGCTGACTGGGGGAAGATGGGGCTTCGGTTTCCGCACACCCATGGGAACCTCCACGACTGGCTTGAGGTTCTGTTATGCCATATCTCTACACTTTGTGTCGCCCAACGTCAGTTTTCGCCAGCGATTTCGATTGTGCTTGGAACCCCCGGGAGATACGAATGTAGAATAGGGTTGTGGACACCGCTACCCCATTGCCAGGTTTGCCGCAAGGTGGCGTGGACCAGCGATCTCCCGTCGAGGCCAAAATCGCGCTCTTCCGTTCGCTGTTTCGCGGACGTGAGGATATTTACCCGCACCGCTTCGAAAGCCGCAAGACGGGCAAGGCTGGCTATTCGCCGGCGTGTGGTAATGAATGGGTCCAAGGAATCTGCGAAAAGCCCAGAATCAAATGCTCCGAGTGTCCCCACCAACGCTTTCTTCCCGTAACTGATGCGGTGATTCGCTGGCATCTTTCGGGTCAGGATAATGATGGCCGTCCTTTCGTCATGGGTATCTATCCCATGCTGCTGGATGAAACCTGTTTCCTGCTGGCCGCCGATTTCGACAAAGCAACGTGGCAGGAGGATGCCGCAGCTGTCCTACAAACCTGCCGCCAGATGGGCCTGCCCGCAGCGCTGGAGCAATCGCGGTCGGGAAGAGGTGGCCACGTTTGGTTCTTCTTTGACGAAGCCGTTCCTGCCATTTTGGCGCGCAAGTTGGGGGCGCACATTTTGACGGAGACCATGGAACGTCGCCCCGACATCGGTCTGGATTCCTACGACCGCTTATTTCCCAATCAAGATACTCTACCGCAAGGAGGCTTCGGCAACTTAATCGCCTTGCCGTTACAAAAGCGGCCGAGGAAATCGGGCAATAGCGTTTTCCTGGATGAGCAATTTGCTCCGTTCCATGACCAGTGGGAGTTCTTATCCTCGATCCGCAGCATTGGCCGTGGCGAAATCGAGGAAAGGGTACGCCTCGCTGAGGCCAGGGGAAAGGTTGTTGGTGTCCGGCAGGCTCCTGATGGTGATGAAGTTGAATCGGCGCCGTGGATGGCTCCGCCATCCCGACGGAAGAAGGATGCTCCAATCGTTGGGCCTCTACCAAAAACCTTGGAGCTCACCTTGGGAAATCAGATCTACATCGCGAAAGATGGACTGCCCCCGGCCCTCCGCAATCGCTTGATCCGGCTTGCCGCGTTCCAGAACCCCGAGTTCTACAGAGCGCAGTCCATGAGACTCTCGACCTATGACAAGCCTCGAATTATTGCCTGCGCCGAAGATTATCCTCAGCACATTGGACTGCCGCGCGGCTGCCTGAATGAACTGCTTCAAACCCTGTCAGATTTGAACATCAAAACAGTGATTCGGGACCAGCGCAACCCTGGCCGACATCTGGAGGTAACATTCCAGGGCGAACTGCGGCCCGAGCAAACCATCGCCGCCCAAGCCATGCTTGCCCAAGATACAGGCGTACTGGCCGCCACCACCGCGTTCGGAAAGACCGTCGTGGCTGCGTGGCTGATCGCTCAACGCGGCGTTAATACGCTCGTATTGGTGCATAGACGGCAATTGCAACAGCAATGGGTTGAGCGACTTTCCACCTTTCTGGGAATACCGGTTCGGGGCATTGGCCGGATCGGTGGTGGCCGCAAGAAGCTCACCGGCCAGATGGACGTCGCAGTGATCCAAAGCTTGGTCCGAAACGGCGTCGTCGATGATCTGGTCGGCGACTATGGGCACGTCATTGTTGACGAATGCCATCATCTTTCTGCCCAGAGCTTTGAGCTGGTTGCACGTCAGGCCAAGGCAAAGTTCGTCACCGGCTTATCGGCGACTGTCAGCCGCAAAGATGGACAACATCCGATCATTTTCATGCAGTGTGGTCCTGTGCGATGCCGCAGTAATACCAAACAACAGGCGGCGGCTCACCCCTTTGAGCATACCGTGACGGTTCGCCCGACCGACTTTCGCCCACTGCGATCGGCCAATCCTAATGTTCGGCGACAATTCCAGGAACTCTATGAGGAGCTGATTGCCGATGAAGAACGTAATCGGCTTGTACTCCAGGACGTGCTCCAATCCCTTCGTGAAGGACGTTCGCCGCTGATACTGACCGAGCGCAATGAGCACTTGGATTCTTTGGCCAAGCAGTTGGAACCTGAGGTGCGACATCTGGTGGTGCTCCGAGGAGGGATGCGCAAAAAGGAACTTGATGCGATCTCCGCCCGCTTGGCCGCGATTCCCACGGAGGAGGCCCGTGTGATCCTTGCCACCGGTCGTTTCGTGGGCGAGGGTTTCGATGACGCCCGGCTTGACACCTTGTTTCTGACTCTACCCATCTCGTGGCATGGGACCATCGCGCAATACGTCGGCAGGTTGCATCGCCTTTACGACGGCAAGCGCGAAGTCCGTGTGTACGACTACGCCGACCTCAACGTACCAATGCTAGCGCGGATGTTTGATCGCCGCTGTCGCGGCTACGAGGCGGTTGGTTATAGGATGCAGCTTCCGGGTAGTGCCGTGCCCGGCTGGCCGGCTGACGTGCCGCTTCCCATCGATCCCGAGTGGAAGAGCCAATACGCCGCCAGCGTGCGTCGCTTAGTGCGCGATGGCGTAGACTCTCTTCTGGCGAACCTCTTTGTCGATGTTGCCATAGTGCCATCTCCTGATGCTGAGGGCACCAATCGGGCGCGAAGCGCCAGCGAAGCATTTCTATTTCGCCGACTCGAAACGTTGGCCGCGACGACCGGAAGGTTTCGTTTGAACGCAGAGTTGCCGATTTCATTTGATGACTGGGGCCGAATGGAGGTCGATCTGCTTTGCGCGACATCTCGAATTGCCATCGAATTGGACGGTGGGCAGCATTTGGGTGACGCGGACGCCTACCGGCGTGATCGTCGGAAAGATGCCTTGCTTCAGGAAAACGGCTATCTGGTTCTTCGCTTTCTCGCCGAGGACGTCGGCAAGTATCTTGATCAGGTGCTGGATGCCATTTTGCGAGCTCTATCCCATCAGGAATCCAAAACCTTCTAAAAGTTATGGTCAGGAAGTACGTAGAGATTGGTCGGCCCCTGAATTGGTTCCATTTGCCTGAAAGCACCAGTAATTAACAGGAGGGTTGCTCAGAACCACAGCTCAGAAGTACTGCAAACGTCCGGGCTTCAAAGTATAATGCAGAGCTGTGAACCTCGTCGAAGCTCTTCGTAAACCGGAAGGAAAAACCCTCGAATACAAACGAGACCTATCTTCGCCAGACGGCCTGCTGAAGACCCTGGTCGCATTTGCCAATACGGCCGGGGGTATTCTGGCAATAGGTATCGAAGACAAGATCAGGCGTGTGACGGGCGTTCGTGACGTACTGGAAACCGAGGAGCGGTTGGCTAACTTAATCGCTGATTCGATCAAGCCGCGACTGGTTCCCGATATCGAAGTCGTGCCATGGCGAAAAACTCAGGTGTTAATGGTACAAGTATACCCAAGCCCTGCGCGCCCCCACTACATCGAGCGTCTTGGCCCGGAGGCAGGCGTTTTTGTTCGGTTGGGATCCACGAATCGGCGTGCCGACGAGGCGCAAATCGACGAAATGCGGCGATTTGGCCAGTCCGAATCGTTTGACGAGCAGCCCATCCCGGATTTGAACTCGGAAGTGCTCGACTTCCGAGCAGCTTCCGAGCTGTTTGCACCCGTCCGGAAACTGGCGCCATCTGCATTTCGCAACCTCCGAGTCACTACCGAACTCCGCGGACGTGAGGTTCCGACCGTCGGCGGATTTCTCCTTTTTGCCAGGAATCGATTTAGTCGCTTTCCTGACGCGTGGTTGCAAGCTGGTCGTTTCGCCGGAAGGGACCGGACGAGAATCTTGGACTCAAGCGAAATCCGGAGCTACCTGCCACAGGCTGCCGATCACGCCATCGCGTTTGTGCAAAAGCATCTGAGCCGCGAAGCAGTCATTAAAGGGGCGCACCGCATCGATCGCTGGACGGTTCCGATGATCGCCCTTCGCGAGGCCATCATCAATGCCATCGTGCACGCGAACTACGCAGAAAAAGGCGCGCCCATCCGGGTCGCGGTGTTCGATGACCGCATCGAAGTGGAGAATCCCGGCATCCTGCTTTTTGGCCTGACCATTGAGGACATTCGGAAGGGAGTATCGCGGCTGCGAAACCGAGTGATCGGCCGCGTCTTCCATGAACTCGGCCTCATTGAGCAATGGGGGAGTGGGATTCAGCGCATGACGGCGGCATGCGAGGATGCAGGGTTGTCCACTCCGATCCTTGAGGAAATTGGAAGCCACTTCCGTGTAACGCTCTCCACCATACAGACAGGGCCTATTCGCACTGATCCGGTGGATCAATCGATCCTCCACCTTCTCGAAGATGGCCTTGGCCATTCCACCGCGGAAATCGCCCAGACCATTTCTCTGTCTTCACGCGCAACGCGGACCCGCCTATCTGATTTGGTGAAACGAGGCCTCATTGTTGAAGTGGGTACTGGACCCAAAGACCCCCGGCGGCAGTATTTTCGAGCTGAGAGATAAGACGACGTCACGATCACTCGAATGACCTGTCGTCGGCCACGTAGAGTCCCCCCTACGAAACTCACAACGAATTCCACCATCTACCTTCTTTGGCCGAGTCTGCCAGAGTTGAGATGATAACCCTTTCCCACTAGGTTCCTGAAACGAATGAGTCCTAGCGCCCAACAGGGTTCCTCTGACACCCTGCGGAGGGAGGGCGCAGCTATGCGAGAATACTGTCAGCAGGGTTGTATCAGACGTACCCATCGTAAATCAGGTCCGGATTGTTGGGAGTTCCTCTGGCGTGAAAACGACGAAACCGGAAAGCGCGTGCGCCGGACGCTCGTGATCGGAACGGTCATGGAGTTTCCAACCGAAGACTCAGCCCGGGAGGCCGTTAATGGACTGAGAATCCATATCAACCAGAACCGGGTCCGTCGACGTGAGCAGGCGATAGATGTAGCGGACTTGGTGGATCACTACGTCCAGACCGAGCTTTCGGATAATGCTGACTGGTACTCGCCCGCAACGCGACTTATTTATCAGCAGTTTCTCAAACGATGGGTTCGGCCGAAATGGGCCGACGTTAACATCTGTGATGTCCGGACTATTGCTGTTGAACAGTGGCTGAGACAGCTCAGACGTGCCGATGACATCCCTCTGGCCAACACTACGAAGGCGAAGATTCGCAATCTCATGAGCGTTTTGTTCAACCACGCTATCCGTTACGAATGGCTTGAACAGGGAAGGAACCCTATTACCCTCGTCCGTCAGAGCGCCAAGCGCATGCGGATTCCCGACGTGCTGGAGCCTTCTGAGATCCAAAGCCTTTTGGCACAACTGCGATCATGCCTTCGCTTGATGGTGCTTCTGGATGTAACCACGGGACTCCGTCGCAGCGAACTTTTCGCGCTGAAATGGAACGATGTGGATTTCTCCGGCTTGCGCCTCGAAATCCGGCGATCGATTTATATGGGATACGTCGGCAACTGCAAAACGGAGGCATCACACAATTCAGTCCCCTTGGACGAGCGCGTTGCGGCTGATCTCTGGTTGTGGAGGGAGGCAACGCCGTACCGGCAAGCCGACGACTGGATCTTTGCGAGCCCTCATTCGCAAGGGAAACACCCGTTCTGGCCAGACGCCGTGTTGCAAAAGGTCATTCGTCCCGCGGCCTTGCGGGTTGGAATTAGCAAGAGAATTGGCTGGCATACCTTTCGCCACACGTTCTCGACGCTGCTTATTGCCAATGGCGAGAATGTGAAGGTCGTTCAAGAACTCATGCGTCACGCCAGCAGCCGTTGCACACTGGAGGTCTATTCGCAGGCGCAGATCAAAGCAAAGCGGCAAGCCCAGCAGCGTCTCGTCCGGATGATTCTCGCGGACGAGGCTGATAAGCTGGCCCCCGCGATTCAGGGCCACTCACAGGTCGACATGGAGTGAATGTGATCACGGAGGTGGGGTGTTATGGCGTGGGGGGTTCATAGGAATCAAGAACTTAGTCGCCTTATGCTTATCCGGTTGTTTCAGCAAACCCCAAGGGGTAGTATATGGGCGTGCCACGCCCACCGTTTCCGAAGACCCTGCGCGAGTTCCAGTCGATATTCGCTACGGAAGAGGCTTGCCAAACGTATCTGGCAGAATGTCGTTGGCCAGACGGCTTCATCTGCCCACGGTGCGGGAACCGGAGTTCTTACAAAATCGTGAAAGCGCGGCGTTGGCAATGCACCCGTTGCCGGTATCAAGTCTCCCTTACGGCAGGGACGATTCTGCATAACACGAAAACGCCGTTGACGCTTTGGTTCTGGGCGGCCTACCTTATGACCACGGATAAACGCGGCGTCTCGGCACTTCTGTTGCAACGCCAACTCGGTCTGCGACGTTACGAGACGGCCTGGATGATGCTGCACAAGTTGCGGCAAGCCATGGTCAACCTGGCACGAGAACCGCTCCACGGGGAGGTGGAAGTGGACGACACCTGGATCGGGGGTACCCAAGCGGGCCTCCGGGGAAGCCGACAACTCAGGGGCCGGAAGGCCGCACTCGTCTTGGTGGCGGTGGAGAAGCGTGGCCGTGCGACCGGGCGCGCTCGCATGGCGGTCATCCCTGATTTCAGAGCCGGAACCCTCATCGCGTTTCTGCGACAGAACGTTGCACTGGGCTCTGTCGTATACACCGACGGGCTCAAGAGCTTCAGCGGATTGGAGGAGGCTGGGTTTCGCCATGTGC
>JAKAWN010000266.1 GCA_021827245.1 Acidobacteriota bacterium
CCCATGGTGTGCTTTGTCAACGTAGCGAGCGTGGACCGAATCATCTATTCGATCTTCCACCGATTCAACCTCGAATGGAAAACCCGCACCCTCCGCCTTTTTACACAAGCAGCTTGACATCACCATCCTCGCCAATTCACTTGACGGGATGGGGAGTTTTACTGTTTAATATTTGCGACGTAACTTCGATCATAGGAGGTCGACAAAATGGCACAAGGGAATCCGCTGGGGCGTTCCGCACGATACGCGATCACTTCGATCGATGCGGTGCGACTAAACAATATCCGAACGGACGAACAGGTAATCGAGGCGCAACGCGGAATTACTCCAGATATGCTGAACGCCTTGGAGGAAATGGTCAATGCCGCCCGGGCCGGAAAACTTGAAGGTCGAGCCGCTCTGACGGTTGCCGCTATAAAGTGGTAAGCCCAGGGCGCACTCTAAACGTCGATGCACCCGCTTTCTGTGCGGCGCCCACTGTAAAACGGAGCAGGATGTATGACAGGTGCCGGATCTGGGCTCTTTCTCCGGCCGCTCTCATCTCAATCCCAACGAGCTTGGGTGGTGAGTGGCCGAGAAGTCGCATCCTCTCCGCGCGTACTGGTTCTCACTGGAAACCTCAACTCCAATCAGCCACTTGGCGCAGTCAGACTTTTTCTTGATGAGATCCGACGGTATGCGACGCCAGAGGATTCATCCAACTTGGCACGCCTCGACGAATACATACAGCATATCATTCCAAATGGACCGGCAGGGCGTAACCATGGAGACCTCCTGGCCCAATCTGTTGCTTTTGCTGTTCTAAGAAGAATTAGTCGAGAAAGCGCAATTACTTCGCGCCTAATCGACTTAAGCGCGCGCACGCTTAATAGAATCATTTCGAGAATTCCTGAATGCGACACTGTTCTGGTTAGCGAGGCTGATGCCCTAGATCGAATGTCGCTGAAGGTGGTAGCACGGGCGATGTTGCTCCTGACGAAGGATGACGGCTTCGCATGGCGAGTGCATTCCAGAATAGAGCCCGCGATCAGTAATTCCGGTTCCAGCTCTCCTTATCCCCTATACGAGACCTGTCGACGCGCATTTCTCAAACATATAATCGAAATCACTGGCGGTCGTACTGAGCTACTCGGTCAGCCTTCTCCATTCACTTCACCATCCTGTCCCACTGAGGTGTCGCTTTATCGCGCCACAACCGCATTAGTGCTCCAGAATTATGATGAATGTATTCTTTGTTGCGAATCCCTGCTCTCTGGATTACCTTCAGGCACCCCGGATGAAGCGTACAGATTACTTGCGCTTGCCAGCATAAATGTCGGGGACATTAATGCTGCGAGATGGGCGCTCGAAACAGCAGAGCACATTGCCACCTCCACAGCGCGTCGCGCACACCTCGCCTATTTGCAGGGTCTGATTGCCGCTAAACGTGCTTATAACCTGGACGAGAGTAATCGGCATTACCTGCGAGCGCTTTCGTTACTAGATGACCAGCCAGATCGCAATGGAGAGGGAGATCTGCCATTGGAGGAAGCGTGGCTTTTTAACGGTCTTGCGCTTAACGAGGCAATCCTGGCCCAACGCCATGGTGCACGTAGGCCCCACCACTTGCGTGCAGCATTCTCATACGAGCAACGAGCATTTGGTCTGGTCCGCGATGGAGATTCTCCTGCTCGTGCCTACTTGCGCTTCAATTTGCTTGCTAATTCCGCATTTCTCCTTGAAATGGATGGTGCCCATACAGATGCAATCAAAGTGTTAGAACGCGCCTTCAACGAGGAAACAACGGGTTCCGATTATGAGAGTCGTGACGCCGCATGCACCCTTCAATATCGATCCGGCGTACTTTATTACCGGTCAGGTGACAAGCACAAGGCCCTCACCCTTCTTCGTAATGCCGCAGCCTTTGATCCGTTTCCAGAAAATTGGGCTTCGAGACAGCAAATTTTATTTGCGGAGGGAGTAGTCGCCCTTGAAAGTGGTCTTCTTCAAGACTCACTCGAAGCGTTCAGCGAGGGCTTAGCCCTCTGCAAGTCTGCCCGCTCCGCAGCTGGCTTTCATGACCATCTCAATGGGACTCTACGAACTTTGACGCTGATGGGCCGTTCTTCTGAACATGACCTACTCGTTGATCAGGTCGAGCATGAGGAGGGAATCTTGTTTTCTTCATCCCCTCTCTTGACTCTGCCCCCCAAGCTCCCGGCCTACGTACCCGATGTTGACTTAGAAGATATGCCCGCTATTGATTTGAACCGCTACCTCAGCGGGGACCGTAACGGTGGAGGATCACATTTGTGGATACAGTGAGAGACTCTCCGGCCGTCCTTGTAGCCGGCGCCGGCCAAGTTGGAGTATATGCTGCAAGGGAGCTTGCACAGAGAGGGGCGAAGGTTATCGCAGTCGACGCCGAGCCCGCTATGGGCTATTTTTTGCGGTTCGGACCTCGCGTTGACACAGAGTTGCTAGCTGGCGACATAAGGGAGAGTGACGCACTATTACCGCTGATTCGTAACAATAATATTCAATATGTGATAGCTTGTGCCGGTCTTGTTGGTCACGATCTCTCGAAGATTCCTGAGCACGACGCTTGGGCCGTAAATGTTGATGGAGTTCGGAATTTAGCTGAGGTCGCGATCGCATCTGGCACTGTCCGTCGGATAGTGTACATCAGTAGCGTAGCAGTCTACGGGGAACCTCCAGTGCCGAGGATTGGTGAGGAATCGCCCCTAGCACCTTATTCAGAGTATGGGAAGACAAAGGCAGCCGCTGAAAGACTGTTGCTTCGCTATCGTGCCGAACTTGAAGTACGAATCGTTAGGTCTTGCGGTGTATATGGACCGCTCAGGCTCGGCCGTGGAAGCCAATCCGCCCGCTTAATTGAAAAATTGGTCGTTAATGCACGCCGAGGAAACGACATCGTTATCAGGACCACACAAGGCGCTTCGGATGAGTATTTATATGTTAAGGATCTCGCTCGGGCAGTTGCGATGATTACACTTCATTCCGTTCAACAGGACTGTTACGTTTTCAATGTTGGATCGGGCATAAAGACGACCTGCATAGAACTTGCGGCCGCGCTGCAGGAGGCCGTACCAACGGCTAGGATCAAACTCGAACTTGTCGATGGCGAGGATTCTAAAGTGCCGGCCCTCGATATTGAGCGGCTTCGGCAAGCACTTGGATTTACGCCCGAGTTCTCGCTCGTTGAAGGGCTACGCGATTACATTGTGGAGGCGGGCTTCTAATGGATCGTCCTCTTCTCGCGGTAGCCTCTCCCGATGAGATTCGCGAGACAACTGTCGTTGGTGTCTGTGCAAGCCTTAAACCTGCTCCAGGGATCGAGCGCAAATCGGCTACTCGGGGCCTGCTTCAGTATTCTCTCGTGAGTCTTGCGTCAATTTACCCGGACGTCTCGGTGCTGGACCTGAGGGATCACATTCCTCCGCAATTTGATGGGCGATTGCCTTCTGACCATCCAGATGAGACGCTGAGATTTCTCTTTGGGTGCATTAAGCAGGCCCGTGCCTTATTATTTGCCATCCCAGCATATTGGTCGGGAGTATCCGGCGTATTTAAGAACTTTGTTGACGTTCTCTGCGGACCTGTATACGACAAACTGTCTGACTCACAAACCGTATTTTCCGGAAAGCTCGTGGGCGTGATTGTAGTAGGTGCTGATGAACTCAGCGCAAGGCTTGGAGCCGAGCAGTCACAACACATATTCGAAAGCTGCGGGGCAATTCTGATCGCGCCACCAGTCGTTTTCGGGAATCTGGAGAACGAGGGCATCACACGATCCAATGTTGCACTTCTTCCCGGCCTTGCGGCAACTCTGGCACGGGGATTGCACCCGGAGATACATGCAGATACATTCTGAACCAACATACGAGTCTGTGTCGGACGCAATACTCGAGAGACTCTTCGAAATTGGCGTTCTCACGTCGAAGCCGGAAGCAACACCATGGGAGTCCTTCTTGCACCTTTCCGATTTGGTACACGAACGGTTTCACATTCCGGGCACGTCTTTCTCTCCGATGATGCGTCGATTTTTGTTTGCGCTGGGCCGAGCCGCAAATCCTCGTTCAATGGTCGGAGTAGGTACTTTCGTTGGGTACACCTTCGCGTGGCTTTTGCGGGACAGAAATGACGGGAAGTCTGGTCCGTTCTTCGAAAAGGCTATTGGGGTGGATATTGATCCGCAAGCAACCTCGGCTGCCGAAAAGAATTGTGCATTGCTCGGACACGGCGACCGGCTCCAATTCGTTACTTCGGACGGAGTTGCCGCCATGAGAGACATCGGACACAGCGTGGATCTTCTCTATATAGATGTCGACGATCCCCACCGAGGCAAGCTTGGATATTGCGATATTCTCGTCGCAGCGCTTCCATCATTACGTTCGGGCTCAATCGTGGTCGCCCACGATGCCTGCGAAAAGCAATTTCACAGTGACATGAAGCAATACGAGCAAATGATGCGTGACCTGGGCTGCTTTGCTGAAGCAGTCGTGCTCCCGATCGATGCCTGTGGCGTTTCCGTCACGGTCTTCCGCGGAGCTCGAACATGATTGCCGACCTCGGCATTGGCCACGTGCGACTCTCCTTTCCCGGAAACTACGCGGTCGCCCGATCCGGAGGACTGTACGGGGAGCCTGGTGGCTGCCGCACACTTCGGGCGGCGATCGCGGATTTCGAGAAGGTTTCCGCGGAAGAGGTGGTAGTCACTACAGGGGCTTCAATGGGGTTGACATCGCTGCTCGCTGGCTTGCCTCGGCCGTGCTCGGTGATGCTGCCCCGGCCTTATTATCCAGCCTACCCTAGAATGGCGGAACTGCTTGGTTTACAGGTCATTTATTACGGTTTGCGGGAAGAGTGTAACTGGATGCCAGATCCAGTCGAAATTCTGGGTCTCGTTCGTGGCAATACGCAAGCAATTGTGCTCAATTCCCCGGGTAATCCGACCGGTAGCCTGATTGAAGTTGCGGTGCTAGCCGAACTAACAAAGATCATCAATGCCGCAGACCTTTTGGTTATCAGTGACGAGGTTTATGGGGAGTTTGTGTACCCGGAAACCGGGCTGAGTCTCTCGGTTCCTGATTTGCCTGAAGTCCAGCGCCTAGCGCGAGTACGGAGTTTCTCGAAGTCTTTCGGGATGCCTGGCGAGCGCCTCGGGTATGTGCTTACCCGAGCGGACCTACGGGCTCAAGTTGAACGTGTACATTGGACCTTGGCAATGTCACCTCCGGCTACCGCACAGCAGGCCGCCTTGGCAGCCCTCAGGAATAGTCCGCAACTGCACATCTCTCGATTGCGAGATGAACTGAACACCAACCGGTTAGCTGCAGGCGAAATCATGAAAGGTGGCCATAGTTTCACGACGTCTGTACCCGCGGCGGGGATATTTTACTGGATTAAGGTTCCGGCTTCCGGTTTCGACTCGCGAACCCTGGCCAAGCAGTGTGCAGAGCGGGCATCCGTCATAGTCGCGCCTGGAGACGATTTTGGCATGGCATCTCCGGCGTATTTGCGGGCCTCTTTCGCTCTGCCTCTCGCGGAGGTGCAGGAAGGCTTCACCAAATTGAAAAACTTCCTCGACAATCTGGAGAGTCTAGGATGAAAGACCAACTGAAGGTGGTTCTTATTAGCGGCAGTTCGCGGCACCCCTCGCACACGGCATCTTTGGTCCAAGCCGTCTCGACGGGTCTATCTGAACGCGGAGCACATACTTGCGTGTGGATCTTGAGCGAGCGCCGACTGCCGGCCTCCGATCCAAGTTATCACAGTGATCCGATATTGAATCCCGATCCCGTCGTGCGGGAACTCGTTCGCGAAGTCGCCGATTCCGATGCCATTGTTCTAGCTTCTCCCGTATACCACAACTCCTATTCTGGAATACTCAAGAACGCTCTTGATCATTTGGCAATTTCGCAGTTTTATCGCAAGCCTGTCGGGCTTGTTGGTCACGGAGGAAACAGAACCACGCAGGCGGTCGATCATCTGCGGATCGTCGTTCGGGGATTGCTGGGCTTTGCGCTTTCTTCTCAGGTGTGCACATGCAACGATGACTACGCCGAGACAGCTGAAGTCTATCGCATCATTTCGAGCGACATTGAGGCACGCATCGAGAGGTTTATAGATGAAATGATGCTTGTAGCAGCCATGATGAGCATCCTGCGCACTAACACCTGAAATCACCGACTGGACAGGCGCTTAGAGAGGCGCTTGGCAGCGACGTCGGAGACCTACGACAGCAAAAGTATTGCAGGTTTTATGGGGCAGGTATTACGAAGACTCCCCTGAGACGAAATGAAACAGATTTCCATCGCGATCCTGAAAATTATCGCCATAAGCGTGAGCGGACCTCTCCCGCAATCGGGCTGTCATAGAAGCGAATTGATCTGGTGCGAATGCAAACTCCAGATGAGAAATTCCATGATCTGCACCGTGCAATCGAAGATCACCTTCGGGATGATGTCCCTTCGCAAATATCCCTAGTCTCTGCTCGCCTGCTTGAAAAAATGCGTAGCCCACTCCCGATTCCAATGCGATAAGGCCGAGTGTGTGCCCATAAAACTCACACTGAGCGTCAAAGTTGTCACTAATAATCACTATTCCCGAGATCCCAGTGACAGCAGGCGCTTCGCTAAGTTTCCCCATGTGGCATTCTCCCAGATAGTCCAGCTATTATGGAAACCTCAATATTGTTTCCCCCTTTTCAGTCGTCTAGGGCGGCGTGGTGGCACGGGCGAACTGACCACGTGAATCCAACTGGAGCGATCACGGTGTGGCTTTCAATGGCGCTCCAGTATATTCATTGTATTTAGCGGAGGATTCGACTCCATGAGTCAGCGGCCTTACACCAAATGGCATAGGAATTTCCTTTGGCCCCGTTGCCTTCCACCACATGGGCAGTGTCTTGAAGGCGAAGACCATATCGTAGTCAGTTGCTACCGAGCCACTGCTAGGGTCCTGCGGTTCAGTCCCCGGACGAGATTGGAACCAACGCCACCAATCTGGTGAACCGGGGGCGGGGGAGCAGATGTATGGCCCGTTTGGGTCGCCGACAGGGCAGGGCTTAAACGGCGGTCCGGGCAAGGGATTGGCATAAGAGGGCAACAGAAATGACACCTGCCTGTGCAGGGTTGGTTGCCATTCGGCCGGACCATGGCAACTCATGCAGGAAGAATCACGATGATTTGTCAAGACCCTGCCTGCCACTTCGATGTCATTGGTCGCTCCATCATTCGGGCCTGACAGCCGCCCACCCCAACCTAGCGTTTGTGTGGAATAAATGGGTGCCGCCGGATTGATCCAATTCTCTCTGAGATTTTCTTCGGGGTGCTTATCGGGATCTACACCAGGATCGTTACCCCACATTGCGCCCAATGGAACCATCTTGTCCCATGCATCGCCAGTGGCATTGGCATCATAGACCAAAGTGGCAAAGACCCAACCCGTTTGAGGTGCAGCAATCGAATCCTTGACTATGATGTCGAATTGCATCACATACGAGGTCAGCACTTCGGGCTTACCGGGACTTTGTTCCGGGATTGCCGTGTAGATGGGCCACGCGGCGGCGCCCTTCGTAGCTGGCCACCAGTCTTGCTGAACCGCAGGATTGTCCGAAACGAAGACAGCCGCCTTAACGACGACCGAGCCCTCAGGAAATTGAAAACTGTCGGTAGTCGTTGTCGGATTTGTTGCTGTGTCTCCCCACACTTTGTGGAGGGTATATGCCGCTCTCTCGTCATAGTAGGTCAAGACGTGGGTATCAAATGTGGTCAACAAGCCGGTGCCAGGAAAAATCGACGGGCCGAACTGTCCCGCTGCGTACGTCCCATGGATGCTCTCGCGAATAGACCCAAGCCATGGCTCGTTGTACCAACGCGCCTTGGAGGCGTCCCAGTCTTTATAGTCAAGTAAAAGTGCGCGAGCATTGGGGCTTACATACTGTTTTAGTGCCTCAACATAGGCCGCGGCATTCTGAACTGTGATTCGTCCGCCACCAATCGCCTTTAGCCATGGTGGATTCGCCATCGGTGGCGGCGGCTGTGACGGCCACGCATGGCTCAGCGTGAACATCGGACCTTGATATTGTGCCGCTGGTGGAATCAGTCCATTGTTAGCGAGAAATGGATTGTCGGGTACAGAGGCTCTTTCACTCGTGGCAAAAGGGTTTTGCTGCGCAGCTCGAACCGCTGATTGTTCCTTAGTCAGACAGAGGAGACAGGCCACTGCCAACCCAAGCGATGTCAAGGTAATCCTCTTCAGGATAGGGCTCATGGGTTCCTCCGTAGCTGATGTGGAATGTGGAATATGGCGCAACATTTTATCGGGAACGGAAAGAAACTTCAATATCAACTCGAAGCCATGAGGCTGTCAAGTGAAATGTCGCTGTATTGCCATATTACGATTCGCTTTAGCTCAATTCCCTCTAAATCGAGCAATGCCTAGTTCCGAAACCGGTTAGGACATCCTGCCCGGTGCCGGCAGCTAGAGGTGGAGCGAACCGTTTGGATTGGCAGTATGCTGACCCTGCATGGGAGCAGCTTCGCGCCCCAAGGTGTCGCCAAGAGCGAAGGATGATCTAAAGATGACGGTGAAACATAGATCAAGGAAGGTGTTCGGGACCTTCACCGCCGCGAAGTTCTCCCGGGATTGCGCTATCTGATGGAAGGGTACATATCTGGCTTGAGGGCCGTCGCACCGTCGATCAGCTCATTGATTAGCTGGGCGCCCTGTTTGCCATACGTACTGAGATAAAGCACATCTAATTGGAAAATGAGAAGTGAGGGACCAGCCTTCAATGGAGAGAGCGATGGATTAGATATTCGCCAATAACGAAACGAGAAGCAGCCGGTCCCGTCAGCACGAGGATTTATCCGCCTTGCGCTTTTCGGATTCTTGCATAGACCTACGGGGCTTTTAGAGTTTCCAATGCTGTTTGAAGCTGCGGATCCTGACCGTCAACCGCTGCTTCGTATGACCAGTCCACGGGGATGTCGGGTGTTATCCCCTTGCCTTCGATCCGAACCCCATTCCAGCTTGTAAAGGCCGCCACAGGAAGCACCAGAGTGTATTCGTGCCCGATTTTGATGCCGGATCTGGACACCAGCCGGCCTGCGGTGCGATTTCCAACAATTGTGGCAAGGTGATTTTCCTGCGCAAATTGCGCCAGCATTTCAGCGGCTCCCGTGGAGTGTTCGTTCACGAGAATCACGACGCGGCCCTGAAATCGGCGCTTGCCGAGGCCTTCGGTTACGAGCGCGATGGATCTCTTTTTCGCGAATTTGAGGGCCAGGGGCAGAAGTTCGAACTTGAATCGGGGAATGTGTCCGAATCGCGGTAGATTCTTCAATCTTCATTTGTAGACAAAAATAGTTCAACAAACATGCAGTAACATCAGGCGGCTTGTAACAGGTCAACGATGTTCTCAATGGCCTTGTCGGCCTTGTGGTAGGCGGCTTCCAGT
>JAKAWN010000267.1 GCA_021827245.1 Acidobacteriota bacterium
AGGAAAAACTCTCGCGCTGCCGCCAGACTCTGGAACAGATTCAACCCGGTTGTACGCTGCCTCGCAGCCGAAAGAGGCGGAAAAGATTGCCCACTTAATGCGTGGACACTACACTAGCCCATCAGAAAAAACATCAGAAAAAACTTGACTTTTGAGAGCAACAGTTATATATCGGGTCCGTAATATGATTGTTTGGTCGGGCCGGTTGTCCCCAGAAATTCACTGGGAGGCCCTAATCACAGGTTATGAGTCGTCGATAAGCAACAGAATCACTATTGAAAACTTCGCCTAACCTTTGGGGCGTTACACGTAGTCGGGAGTGGGGCTCTCCGTACTTCAGTCAGATTAAGGAAAGGAGGAGGAACCAATGAAATTGGTCCAAGGTGTCCGTACGAAAGAAGACGGCGACCGGGCTTTCATAGACTTCGTGGATGCACATTGTTCTGCTAAAAGCGTTCTCTCAGAGAACGGCGTCCGGTCATATATAACTTCTAGCTACCTAATAGTTTTGGCAGCGCTGGCATGCTTCATTATCGGGGTCTCAAGTCCGGCGTGGGCGCAATATCAGGCGTCGATAACCGGTCGGGTGAAGGATCCCTCCGGGGCGGTCATTCCCGGCGCCAGCGTCGTGGCAACGGACCTCCAAAACGGGTTCACATACCAAACCACCACCAACAGCACGGGCTACTATACGGTTACAAGCCTACCGCCAGGCAATTACAAAGTCAAAGTCTCCGCTAAAGGCTTCCGAACCTTCGTCCAATCGGGAATTATCCTGGTCGTAAGCCAGCATGCCACAGTCAATGCGCAATTAAAAGTCGGTGCCACCACCCAAACTGTGACAGTGACCGGCACAGCCCCGCTGCTCCAAGCTCAAAATGGTACGACCGGTCAAAACGTGAACCGCAGCTTGATTAATAACCTGCCTCTGGTGGGGCGGAGTGTTTTCGACCTGGCCTTTCTCACGCCCGGGGTAAGTCCAGCTCCCACTTCCGTCTTCGGACCCAACACGATGGCAAACAACTGGGTCTCCAACGGCGGCCGGAACGCCACCGCAGACATTTTGATTGATGGAATCACCACAACAGCCCCCGAGCAAAACACTCAGTTTTTGGACCCGCTGTACACGCCTTCCGTAGACGCTGTCCAGGAATACAAAGTGGAACAGAATAACTTCAGCGCCGATAAGGGGTTCAGCGGAAATACGGTTGTGAATGTTGTTCTCCGTTCTGGAACTAATCAATTTCATGGCGACGTGTACGAGTTCCTTCAGAATTGGGATCTGAATGCCAACAACTGGTTCAGTAACCGTGCTGGTCTCAATATTCCTGTAAGCCGAAATAACGATTTCGGCTTTACTTTTGGTGGCCCCATTCAGAAAAACAAGACTTTCTTCTTTGCGGATTACGAGGGTCGGCGAAGTTCCAGCGGCGGTTCGTATGCCGCCGGTGTCCCTAGCGCTGCCGAGCGCAATGGCGACTTTTCTGAACTCTGTGCGGACAATGGGGGCACATTCAACAGCGCCGGTGTATGCTCGAATCCTAATGGACAGCTTTGGGATCCCTATAGCGCCATCTATAACACTGCAACAGGCCAGAGAAACCTTACCGTTCCCATCCCTTATAACAACATGGCGACCTATCAGAGTCCCGGAAGCCCGCTGCTCGCCGGCACGCCGTTTCAGTTGCCAGCGACTCCTGGCAACCTGATCAATCCCGTGGCTTACAAAATGATGCAATACTATCCCCTGCCGAACCTGAATGTGGGCACTTCTGCTTACAATCGCTTCGACAACTGGGCCGGTACCGGAACTGGCACGAACAGCAGCAACCAGTACGACATTAAGGTCGATCGCCAGATGTCCAACATAACTCACCTGATGGTTCGGTTTTCGGATTCCTCGAGTAATGGTGAGGGCGCAAATCCCTGGAACAACCCGCTAAACACAGATACTCAAGGGCCCTCCGGTGGCTACACAGTTCAATCGGTATTGCAGCTTACCCACAACTTCAGCCCAACAATGCTGATGACTGCCTCCTACGGATATACCCGCATGTGGGTTAATACGCACGGGGTGGACGCCAGCTTTCCCAATTTCAATCCAATCAAGGATCTTGGGCTGCCGAATTACATGGGCACGTCCAATATCAGCGCCGCCCCTACGATTTACATCGACGGCGGATATAACTATGTTGGCCCTGAGTCCCTGGGGGCGCAAGCCTGGTCTGTGCTTCACTACATGCTCGAAACTCACGACTTGCTTGTGAGCCTCGACAAGATGAGCGGGCATCACGAATTCGAGTTTGGCGGCGAGATGCGCCTAACGAGAGATGATTTCGAGCAACCTGGCGTGCCGGCAGGAGTTTTCGAGCTCAGCCAGACCGGAACGTCCCAAACGCCGAATGGCGGTACCGGAGGCGACGCCCTGGCCTCTTTCCTGACCGGTGTCGGCGGTCCAGGATCCTGGGGGGAATATGAAATTCCGCTTACAATTGAAACCCAAAGTTTCGATTACGCCGGATATTTCCAGGATAACTGGCATGTGACGAGCCACCTCACGCTGAACCTGGGCCTGCGCTACGATCTGTACCTGCCTGCTACTGAACGACACAACAAACAAAGCTTCACGAGCCTGACCGCATCTAACCCAATCGCCTCACAGGTTCCGGCCCTTTCCTCTTCAGCGGCCGCCGTCTACACGAGCGCCGGCTTGCCGGTGCCGGATTTGAGCACCTTGAAAGGTGGTGCGGAATTTGCGAGCCCGTCCAACCGGTACGCAGTGAATCCGGTTTACACCAACTTTTCTCCGAGGTTCGGATTCGCGTACAGCTTTTTCCATCACACTGTGGTCCGTGGTGGCTATGGCATTTTCTATGGCACTCCCGATTACACGGCTCATGGAACTGGGCTAGGAATGAACACGGGTTTCCTGCAGACCACAAACTGGCTCACGACTTATCAGGGCAACGGGTACACCCCATGGGCATCCCTCAGCGATCCGTGGCCAGGCCCGGGGGCGACGGGAGGCTTGATTCTTCCGCCGGGCAGTTCGGAGGGTCTGCTGACTGATCTGGGAACCGGGATCAGCGGATACATTCGAAACTGGAACGCGGTTCCTTACGAGCAGACTTGGAGCTTCGGGATTGAGCATCAGTTCGGAAGCGTGCTTTTGGATACGGAGTACGTGGGAACGAAGGGCACGCATCTCTATTTCAATTCCGCCGGCGGCGTGAACTACTTCGGGCCTTGGATCCAATCTGCTACCCCTGCTCAAATCCAGGCCCTGAACACCTATGTGCCGAATCCCTTCTACGGCGTGATTACCACGCCAGGGTGCGGCATCTGCGGTTCTACTGTTCCAGCTTCCCAATTGCTGCTGCCCTATCCCGAGTTCAGCGGCATCGGCGGGCCGAATCCGCCTTGGGCAAACTCGCATTACAATGCCCTGCAGATTCGCGTTGAGAAGAATTTCTCTCACGGTTTTCAGATTCTCGGCAATTACACCTGGGAGAAGACTACGGATGACGCGTCGACTTCCGGTGGCAACACGACCTGGCTGGGGGGCACAGCCCCGACGCCCCAGGACCCTAACAACCTAGCCTCAGAGTACGCGATCTCTGAATACAATGTTCCCGAGGTACTGACGTTTGGCTATGTTTATCATCTGCCCTTTGGACATGGCCAGCACTGGGGAGGCCACTGGAATCGTGTGGTGGATACAATCCTCGGTGGTTGGCAGACGCAGGGCCTCTGGCGATTCGACAGTGGCCAGCCGCTGGAAATCACCTCGGCCAGTAACACTCCGCTGCCGAGCTACGGCCCCCAGAGGCCTAACCTTCTCGGTCCCTTGGGGGTGAACAACGGCAACGAAACCAGCAAGCTAAACCAGTACTTTGCACATCCTAACAACGCACAGGAGCCGGCCCCTTACACTTTGGGTACGGCGCCTCGAGTTCTGAACATCTATGCGCCGGGAACGAAAGATGCTGATCTCTCCGTATTCAAGGAAATTCCGATTCACGAACTGGGAGAGGCAGGCAGGCTTGAAATCCGTGCTGAGGCATTTAATACGTTCAATCACGTCCAGTTCTCCGCTCCGAGCACGACTGTAGGGAATGGCTCGTTCGGCCAGACGACCAGTCAGGCGAATCAGCCACGAACCATGCAATTCGCGTTGAAGCTGTACTTTTAGGGTGCGAATCAGGTCAAAAGGCGGGGACATATCAGCACGTCCCCGCCCTTCAGCCGTGTTAATTGAAACAGCCCGGCCCGACGACATCGATCACGCCATTCATTCCCAGATTCCACGTCCAGAGTGGCATTTCTGCCTCTGGCCAACGAGCTGGCGTTTCAGTACCCACGGGTAACGTTCCGCTTCAGTGTGGCGGTGTGTCGGACCTTTATCATAGCCTTGCACTTGACGATATAGTGTCTCCATTCATATGGCATATGGAGAGTTGAGTTAATCGGCTGCTGCGATTATGATTACGTAAACGGGTGATGATAGAGGGATGGATTTGGCCAGCCGACCGACGGCAATCAGGCTCATCGCTTTGCTGGTAGTTTTCAGCATATACCTTCCAGCGCAAGTACCTCGCTCCGTTTATGAAGAAGTTGGCGCGGAGATTCAGAAAGGCCAATTCCTGCAGGCTGAATCCCAACTTCGAAGCGCTCTGGCACGATACCCTCAGGACCCCCATGCCATGGGTATGTTGGGGGTCATACTGGACCAGGAAAAGAAATACGCAGAGGCTGAATCCTATTATCATAAGGCGCTCCGGCTTGATCCGGGCTCAATTTCAATCCTCAATAACTTAGCCAACCATGATATGGCCACGGGAAACCTACGCGAGGCCCATGATATCTTTCTTCGCGTACTTGCGCGAGATCCGCATCAGGTTAACGCCAATATTCAGCTTGCACGAATGAGCATCGCAGCTCACGAAGGCTGGCCAGCGCTTCGAAACCTCGATGCGCTGCCTGACGTCGCACGTAAGAATCCGGCAGTGGAAATTCTACGTGCGAATGCTCTTTACTGGGCTCATGAGCCGGACCAAGCCCAATCAGCGCTTACTGCCGTTTCGAGTTCCACGTCGCATGACCCGAGAATTGCATACTCGGTTGGGATGACCGAGGCCGGCTGGGGGCACTATTCAAAGGCCGAGATGTGGCTTAAGCGAGCTCTTCACGACGATCCCAGCGACTACGACGTGCTTTACAACCTTGGTCTGGCCGCACTCAGAGCAGGCGACAATGCGACCGCTCGCCAAAGCCTGGATGCGGCGTTCAAGCGCCATCCTCATGACCCGGACGTGCTCTATAACTTGGGTTGGCTAGATCAAAAGACAGGCGATCCTGCACACGCAGCCGCATACTTGGTGAAGGCTCACCGTCTTGCCCCAAAGCGCACGGATATCCTGCTGCTGATGGGCCGTGTTCTGGAGGAGATCGGCTTTTACGGCGATGCGGCAAATGCCTTTCAGCAGTATTTGCAGATAAGGCCCCATGATTCTATAGTGCGCCGCGAGTACGGATTCGCACTTGCTCATACGCCGGCGATTGGCAAGGGAGTTAAGATCTTGCGGGCTTACGCAAAGGAAAATCCTCGGGACGCCCACGGGTATTTCGAGCTGGGGGTCGCCGAGTCTGTTCGGCAGCCGACCCAAGCCATTCAGGACTTGAGACACGCTTATCAGTTAGATCCAAGCCTGAGTAGTGCCCAGGAGTATTTAGCTACCGTGATGTACCAGCAGGGGCATCTCCATCAAGCTTACCTCGTTTTTGAATCCGCCTTGAAGAGGGATCCGAATAACTATCAAGTCCTCTCGATGCTGGGCGAGATTGACCTGCAACTCAACAACACCAGTGAGGCAGTGAAATATCTCAGTCGCGCTGCTTTCTTGGCTCCGAATGACCGATCCAC
This sequence comes from Acidobacteriota bacterium, assembly GCA_021827245.1. The sequence goes on from JAKAWN010000267.1 coordinate 5,924, forward strand.
TCTGCTTCGATACGCCCAAGCACTTGAGCGCACACACCGGCATCAGGAGGCTGTTGCCGTACTCCAGCGATTCGGCCATTTGCCCACATCGAGTCCCCGCCCATACAGCGGCCTTGTCAACTACTTGGGTCTCCCACCGAAAGAGAGAGAGGAACAGTTTCTCAGGAACTTGCATCGTGAATTGCTAGCAGATCCACATGATGTGACCCTGCAGATTCGATGGGCTGAAGCCCTGATGGACGAGGGAAAAACTAATGACAGCCTCCACGCTTTCGACCAGATCCTTGCCAGTCATCGTGATAAGAAGGAACTATACCAATGTGGGGTCAGCCTGTTGGCCGCAGGCCAGTACAGCGAAGCTGAAAAGTTCTTTTCGGCACTCACTCATTCTCGAGGTTCTGATCCGGAGGCAATTCTTGACCTTGCAATTATCAGGTTTCATCTGAATGGTCCGGAAGCAGCACTTACGACGCTCGATTCGACGCCTCTTGCAGCCCGCAATGGCGACTACTACCTTCTTCGCGCACAGATTCTGGACGCCAAGGGAAAGGCTCAGATGGCAGCAACGGATCTAACCCTGGGGCTTAGGAACTCGCCGACCCGCCCCGACTTGTATTTCCAGGCCGCTCTGTTTCTGATCCAGCATGATAAGTACCGGGAAGTGCTCCATGTTCTGCAAGACGCGGTCACACGGTTCCCGAACTCCCGGCAACTTCTGCTGACGCAGGCCATTGCTTATGGAATTGTCCATGAGGAGTGGAAAGCCGAGAAGATTCTGGGCCAGATTGAAGGGCGATGGCCGGAATGGGGTCTCGCTTATCTCATTCACGGAATCATCCTGGTTGGGATAGCTGAATCCCCCCGGGCCAGGCCGTTTCTGGAAACTGCTATCGCTCTCGGCGTGCGCAGTCCGCTTGCTTACTACGATCTCGCGTTGGCGGATATGGAGAGCGTTCATCCGGATCCTAAATCGGCTTACACGGCTATTCAGAAATCACTTCAACTCAACGCTGATGACCCTTACACACAGTCGCTCGCCGGAAAAATCGACGATGCCAGAAAAGATTACCCAGATGCGCTTATACACCTAAAGAAAGCCATCCAGCTCTGGCCGGATATGGTGGAGGCACATGAAGCGTTGAGCGCAACCTACCGGGCGATGGGTCAAAGGGACAAGTCAATCGCGGAATTGAAGGAGATCTTGCAAATTAAAGAACACACACAAGGCACAAAGGGACCATCTCAAATAGGCATCAAGCAGCTTCTCTTTTCGGTTCCCACCCCACGGCCCATCGGGATTGCGACAGAGCCGCAGCGGACGGGGACTGCCCAAAGCCAAGGCAATCGTTCAAACGAGAATGAACACAGGTGATCCGGCGTATAAAGTCGGCGCAGGGTGTCTTGCTCCGATTAGTAGAAATCCCCCCCCCACAGGTCTAACTGGAATTTTCCAGGGTTGAGACGGTCCACAAGAAATAAGCCACGTGAGGACTCCAATATTCATTCGTGCGCCAGTCGAATCTGTAGTCCTGGTCGAGTACAGGTTCGTCCTCGGCGTTGCCTGCAACCCCGTTCATAATGCCGCCCGGGATCAGCCCCACAAACCTTGAATGGGGATAAGGATTGCGCATGCCCTCACCCGTCATCAGGCAGGCGCCGAAAGGATTTGCGCCCATCACCCACTCCAGTTGACGGTAGGCGAGGTCGGCGTACTGTTTTCCCCCACCGGGATCGTCTTTGGTGATCAGCGCAAAGCGGGCTGCCATCAAAGCATTGTTCTCCAGATTGGAATCGATTCCTTGCCAGAACCATTGTTTCCGGACCGGCATGAAGTAGCGATAGGTCAGCTTGCCTGCCAGCGGCCGATAGGTCTCTGGCGAAGGTCGGCCAAGATAAAGTCCGGAGGGGATAAGATGATAGGGATTTCGTTCCGCCAGAGGAATCACGAATTCATCCAGATGCATTCGAACAGCGTCCTTCCATTTGGGGCGATCCTCGGCGTCCGGAAACGTGTCGTAGAGTTCCAGCAGGGCGTATGGCGGCATGGCAGGATAGGCAAGGCTGACATAAGGGATGCCGGTTGACGAAGCAGTCCCAGCAGAACTCTTCTTATCATCTGTCCAATATCCTCGAATCTGACGCTGGTCTGCCATGTAGGTGGTCGCTTGGCGATCCATCAGGCGCCGTCCACGGCTCAACGCTGCTATGCGGTACTCTTGCTTCTTTGTGGCCCGGAAAAGTTCGCACGCGGCCAGACACCACCAGGCATCGGCCAGCGTGGAGCCTTTTCGCGTCGAACCGTTCCACGCTCGAATTCCTGCCCGCAGGCACAAGCGGGCGTAAGCGGAATCTGAAGGCCCATAAAGCTGGCTCACCATGGCCTGCAGCGTTGTAAACATGGCCGAGATGTGTTCTAGCTTGGTGACGTTGATATAGCGGTCATCAGCCGTGCCGACGATATTGTCCGTCCAATGGTTGTCGCTGTTGTCTCCATTCACTCCGCCCGCTACGTCGTGCCATATTCTTCCGTCCGTATCCTGCATCTTCAGGAAATAGCGGTTTCCGTGCCGGACTTCGTCGAGAATGTACTTGTGCGTCACGTCCCCCGGCTGTGGGTCTGGAATGTTTCGAACCAGATTGAGCAGGGCGATGGCGTTGAGCATAGTCGGGTCCATCCACTTGCGAAGATCCCCGGCGTCATGCCAGCCTCCGATCTCGTCAACGTGCTCTCCATTATCCCGTCGCCGCGCATCATCCAGATGGCAAATGGGATGCACGCCCGGAACATCCACCCCGCAGCGCTGGTATCGGTAGTAACCCACCGACTTCGGAAGCGTCCGACGCCACACGTCTTCACGAATGAAGAAAGGCACTGAGTATTCATGGCCCACATTGATCTGATAGATGGCCGGCCGGTCGAAGTCTGAGAAATCCGCCGTAAGGCAGGCTCCCAGGTCGCCCTGAGTCAATTTCAATTCACGCGTAAAGTGGAAGGTGCTGGATCCAATGTCCCGCAACGTATACTCTCGCGGTTGATCTTTGTTGATCGCACGTACCAGGAGCACTTTCCGTCCAACGTGCGGCCGGAATCCGAGGTGATTCAAAGCGATCGTCGGTGATTTTGAAGGAATATCCTTCTCGGCAGGGTCGACCGTTGGAGGTCCAGCCTGAGCGTGGAGTACCGTTGGAATAGCTCCTGCCGAAAGCAGCGAAAGAGAGCCTATGAATTTTCTTCGGTTCATAAATTATGACCTCCGTTGAGCGATCTGATAAGAATTTGCCTTCCAATCGAAAGCGCTCCGATTGGTCTGAGAGCTATGAAATCCTAAACGTCAACCGGATGAGTCGGCTTGTGATGAGACTTCGTGAGGCTTCTTTCACTCAGAAGTCTGTACAAAATGACCCTTAATTGTTTGCCCCGCTACCGGCGTTGCTTGCCGTCCAGTTGTAGCTTGCGAGCACTTTGCCGGAATGGCTCACAAGCAGTAGGGCTGCGCGGCCCGGATCGAGTGTCGCGTGGATTTCC
>JAKAWN010000268.1 GCA_021827245.1 Acidobacteriota bacterium
TCGAAGGCGCGACCAGTGTCTATACCGATTGCTTCGTTGTTTACGGTTTCAGCGAATACTTCCGGGCTGTTCCCGATGCGAGGATCCTCTCTCTGGCCCGCTCAACTTTCGAGCGTGTGCGCCGGAGAACTGAGGAGCAGGATTTCCACGAAACAGCGCCCTACGCGTTGCCGCCCGGCTGGAAGAGCCATGGCGTGCCGATGATCATGACAGAGGTCGCGGGTGAACTGGCGCAGACGACGGGCGACGCGGCCCTTGCGGAGGTGGCGGATATGTATGCCGGTCGCGTGATGAGGTATTTTGTGCGGCCGGATCGGAAGCTTCTTCTGGAATTCCTTACAGGCCAATATGAGGAACTGCCTCCGCCAGCCGGGACTTTCGTGATGCCTGGCCACGCCATCGAGTCCATGTGGTTCGTGATGCATCGGGCGCGAAGCCGGGGGAATCAGGGTCTCATTCGCCGGGCGGCCGAAGTGATCCGATGGCATCTGGAGGCGGGCTGGGACCAGAAGTATGGAGGGATTTTTCTTGGGATTGACGCCGAGGGCCGAGAGCCCTATCTTCCGCACGCCGAGAAAAAACTCTGGTGGCCTCACACGGAAACGTTATATGCGCTGCTGCTCGCTCATCGGCTGACCGGTGAGCCATGGTGCGCCGAATGGTATGACGAGGTTGAAGAATGGTCGTTGGCGCACTTTCCGATGCTTGGCGTCGGCGAGTGGAGACAGCGCCTCACGCGAGAGGGCCAGCCCACCGATGAGGTGATTGCGCTCCCTGTCAAGGATCCTTTCCATCTTCCCCGGACCGCGATGCTCATCTTGCAGTTGCTTGACCACTGAGACTGCGGATGGACTGGCTGAGATTGCAGAAACACGGCTTCGCCCGAAGTGATGATGCCGCGCACGATCACCGACGTCGCGTGAGCGATCGTCTTGCCCGCCAGGACAAAGGCAATAACGTTCGCTATCGTCAGCCCGGCGTTGTCATATTCGACGCCCCGTGAAGGCCCGTGTGGGGTTGCGGGGGTGAGCCAAGTTCATCCGACGGAGGCTTGAACCTGAATTCGTAAGTTGAACTGCGTTTTTATGGCCATCAAGAAACCACCGCAGTGGTATGTTGAAGGCAAGCCCAAGCCGCCGGGCGGACGCGTCACTTTCGCCACCTGGAAACACTTCGACAAGGATTCGCCACTTCTGGAATCCGGTCTTGTCGGTCCCGTCCGGCTGCTGACGGCGGTTCGGCACGTGCTTGCCTGATCAAGCCCGGCCAATACACCGAATGTCCCGTTCCGGTTTTGGGGGGATCGATGCACAGGTTAGGGCCGCACAACCTCTACCCCATGGCTTATTGCTAAACTGTGCGGCCCGATTGGATCAATGTAGATTGATAACGGGCACTTCGAACGGTCCGAGCGTTGCTTCGTCTTGGGCCAGGCGGGCCGTTCCCACACCGGCTTCCGCCGTCTGCTCGTCAACATAGAGAGAGTGGTGTGGCATGTCATCAGGGAATACGCTGCCGGGCTGAACCTCGCCAGCCTCGCCCCGCGCGACCTATGCCGGTCATGCGCCCGCTTGTGTCACACCGCTCGCAGAGAGATGGAGCAAATTCAATTTGTGTAGGGGCATGCTTCAGTGCAGGCGACAGAGAAGTACGTGGGATGCAAGCAGCGATTTCGCGGCGCCGTGAACGATGGGATCGGCATCGAACCATACACCGTCGGCGGGCTCAGCCGTTTGGCCTGCCTACGGCTGTCGCGCGCCAGCGAGCATAGTCTTTTGGCTTAATCACCGTATGCTTTCTGTCAAGGCACCGTGGAAGGTCAAAGGGATCGCCACCTACAGGACAAGCGGGATGCCGTAGGCTTTGGCGCCAAGCTTGAGCGTCGCTCCCAGAACTTCGCGCCGGATCCCAAACGGCGCGAGCCACCATTGCTCGAACAGCACCTTGCCAAGGTGCCAGGTCCTGCCGATTTTTCGGAGCTGCACCTGTGGAGCGGGTTCGGCGAAGAAATTCCCAAAGGCGAAGCCGGCCAGGTCCTCGCCGGCTTCCAGCATGCAGTACCCATCCGCACAAAATTCGGGCTTTTCACGTGTCCCTGCTATCTCCTGAGCAACGCGACGTGCCACGATCGCGGCCTCAGCGTGGGCGAATACGCCCGCCTTGGGCAGCATCAAGGGCACGTCCGGCCTCCACCGGCCCTGCAGAGGGATAGCTGTAATGTCGCCAATCGCATAAACATCGGGAAACTTGGTCTCAAGCGTGGCATAGTTGACCGGAATCCATCCGGCCTCATTCGCCAGCCCCGACTGGCGAACCACGCTGGGGCTACGGTGCGGGGGAATCGTCACGAGCAAATCGCACTGGAAGGGTTCCTTGCCTTCGAAGAGAAGCTCGCGGGATTCGAAGTCGTAGCGAGCGAGCTTGTGGGTTGGGTGAAAAGTGACGCCCTTGGTTTCGAGCATCTGGCGAACCGCGTCGCCGAGCTCCGGGCCCGCGACGGGCATTGGCGCCGGTTCTGGAGTGAACAAGTGGATGTCCACCTTGTCGCGCATTCGCCGCCTGCGGAAGAAGTCCGCGATGAGCATAGCACCCTCATGCGGCGCCCCGGGGCATTTGTAGGGCAGCGAACTGATCACAATAGCCATCTTCCCGCCGGCAAACGCGCTCAACGCTTCGTGCAACTTCGCCGCACCATCGGCGGTGAAGAACGTATGTGTGGCGCTTGCGGGAGTTGATTCCGGCACGAGCTCCGCGCCGAGCGAGATGATTAAGTGGTCGAAGTTCAACGTTCCAGCCGAGGTCTCGACTCGCCGGTCCGCTGGATTGATGGCCAGCGCTTCGCCTTCGATGACTTCGATTCCTGGCCGGACCAGGTTGCGCACGTCGCGGGTGATCTCGGCCTGCCGGCGGTCTCCCGTCATCACCCATAGGAACGACGGCGCAAAAGCGTGCCGAAGATTCTTCTCAATCAACAAAACCCGGTGTTCACGGCCTAACATCCGGCGCAGTTCATTGGCGGCGACAAGCCCGCCAACGCCGCCGCCGAGGACCACAACCGTTCTGCCACTCATCAAATTCCTCCCTTTCGAATGCTTTCCATCTCACTGGTCCCTCGCCCGCCTATGGGCCAAAATGGCGATTAGCCTTATGGCTTCGTCCGAGCCGCGCCCTGAAGAAACTCAGTAATTGTTCGGAGTGTCGCGGCATCGGGAACGGTCTTCCCCATCACCACCATATTCTTACGCATGCGCGCCACGACTTGCGGCCACTGCTGCGCGGGGTGTTGCCGCGGGTCAGGCAAGGCGTGGCATTGAGCGCAGGTGGCAGCAAAAAGGATTGCGCCTTTGCCTCGGGGCGAAGGCAGCGCAGCCGGCTGAATGGATTTGAGGGAATGCTCTTTCAAGTACGAAATGATAATTTTCTCTTCTTTGGCGGAAGGGGCTTTGATGTTCATCATTCCGTTCATCATTCCCATGCCACCCATATTTCCCATCATGCCCATGCCGCTCATTCGAGCGCACATCGTCATCCTTTGAAACATCCTCTCGGCGACCCCAGGCCATTCGACCGCTGAGTGCATCAACGGGCTGGGCAAGTTATGGCATTGAACGCAGTACTTCGCCATCAACTTCGCGCCCTCGCTTCCAGGCGCGGGAAGATCACTGGGCTTCACGCCCGGAGGCACGACGCCCGACATCATCGTGCGCATCATCCGCTGCATCGAATTCTGTCCTTCACCGGTCGCGGCCTGGGCGTTGGTCCGCTGTTGTGCAGTCGCGACGAACAGGCTGGCCAGCCCGATCGCTGCCAAAACGAATCCCAGCCAAACAAGGACCTTCGTTTTCACCTTTGCCTCCCGTTTTGCCGCGACGTGGTGCGAGCTTATCTGATTCACCGCTTGGCCTCGTTATATACCTCGGCTTTCGCGGCGAGTAATTAGCAGCCGTCCCGGCCATCAGAAAACAAGGACCTTATCCGCTTCCTGCGTCCAGGCAGTAAGCTCTTCCATGGAGCTTCGCTTCGTGCCGGCTGCGATGAAATCGGGTTGAATCCCGCGAGCATCCATGCAGCTCCCGCAAATTCCGATCCTGGCGCCCTTGGCGGCCAAGCCCTTCAGCATCCGCTCAATGTTGTAATAGCCGTTCGGCGTTGATTGACCGGCCACCGCGCATGCGGCACCATCTCCCACAAGAAAAACCGACATGGTCGTGCCCTCTTGCTTGGCCAGGGAGTTTGCCAAGCGCAAACCGTTGTAACTGCGCTCAGACCCATAAGGCGCGTCGTTAAGTACGATTAGGTATTTCATTGCGATTCCCTCCTTGTGTTCCTGTGAGTCGAACTATCTGCCGAATTCCGCATCAGTCGCACGGCTCTGGACCGAACCATTAGGCTGTTTGATCGCGGTTCGTCCCCAACAGCAACTGGAAGTCCGTGCGCCCTCCACTCGGGCACTCCGTCTTCCAGCCGCAAGGCACGAAAGCCTTTCGCCTTCAGAACTTCAACCGCCTCAGCCGCGAGAACGCAATACGGTCCGCGGCAGTAGGCCACGATGTCCTGATTCCTGGGGAGCTTCGACAGGTGCGACTTCAAATGCTTGAGAGGGATGGATAAGGCGCCCGGAATGTGCCCGGCCTTATACTCTTCCGGAGGGCGCACATCAAGCACAACCACTTCACCTCGGCGAACGCGCCGGAGGAGTGCTTTCTTCTCGACGGGCTCCAGGCGTTCAGGCCGCTCCCGGAGCTGCCTCACCAAGGATTCGACTTCCGCAAGGCGAATTTCCGCCAACGCTCGAAGCTTCTGAAAGAACCCGCAAACGGCCACATCCGCCAAACGGTAAGTTACGTACAGCCCTTGTTTTTCTGCTTCCACCAGCCGCGCGCTCCGTAGCACCTGAAGATGCTGGGAAGCATTGGCCACCGTTAAGCCAGCCTCTTGCGCGAGAGCCTCGACCGTACGCGGCCCCTGGCACAGCAGGTCGAGCAGCTCGAGCCGGGGCGGGCTGGCGACTGCCTTGCCAATCCTGGCGAGTTGTTCGTAAATCGCTTTCTTGAAGTTGGGCGATATGCTCATAAAGTATTCAATCGCATATTGGAATACTAAACGCGGGTGCTTGTCAATAGGTATATCGGGATTTGCCCGACGAAAGCAGGAAGGGAGAACAAACGGGCCCAGCGAAATCAGTGGCTTACGCCCCATTGCAGCAACGTCAAGAGGGACTGGGTCAGGCAACGCCGCCGACGTGGCCGGCGCTGTCAATAGTGCTACAAGCAGGCGCCCCAGATTCAATCGCTACGTTTACGAGAACCTTCTCAAGAATATCGCGGCGCAGGTGGAGTTCTGGAACCGCCGGGCTGTTCGCGACCCGAATCCCGAGGCGGCTCATGCGCTCTGGCTCAAGGCGGAAGGCTTGGGTTACGCGCTCCGGCTGTTTTACTCCTTTGAGCCAGAGTTCCGGGACCTGGTCGAATGCGCAGCGCGGGGAGCAGGACTCAACCTCACAGTTCCAACATTCCAAGGTCTCGAAAGGAAATCGTTATGAAAGCCTCCGGCATATCAGGAGCTCTGCGAGTGCTCGTCGCTGCTCGCCAGCCGGTCTTCATTTGGGGAGGACCTGGAATTGGAAAATCGGCCGTGGTCAATCAGCTCGCCCAAGCGTTAAATATCCCGCTGCAAGACGTGCGGGCGCTCCTGCTCGATCCGGTTGACCTTCGCGGCCTGCCCTTCTTGGAAAGTGACGGCCGGTCGAAGTAGGCGACACCGGAGTTTTTGCCGCAGGGCGGATCGGGCATCCTCTTCCTGGACGAAGTGAATGTGGCGCCTGCCATGGTACAGGCCAGTTGCTATCAGTTGGTGCTGGATCGCAAGTTGGGCGAATACAGTTTGCCCGAGGGCTGGGCCATCATCGCTGCGGGCAACCACGACTCCGACCGCGGGGCTACGACCCGGATGCCCACGCCGCTGCGGAACCGGTTTGTGCATCTAGAATTCGAGGTCGATGTACAGGAGTGGTCCGAGTGGGCGATCACTTCAGGCATCCGCCCCGAGGTGATCGCGTTCCTTCGTTTTCGGCCGGAACTCTTGAGCGCCTTCGACCGCGACGTCAACGCTTTTCCTTCACCACGTTCATGGGAGTTTGTCTCGCGTATTCTCGATTCCCTCGATCCTCAGTCGGACCCGGCCATTGAGCATGAGGTCATTGCAGGGGCTGTGGGAGCCGGGGGCGCAACAGAATTCTCGGCCTTCTTGCGGATGTTTCGAGAATTGCCCAACATCGATGTCATCTTGCTGAATCCAACGCAACAACCCGTGCCGGAGAATGCTGCCGCGCAGTATGCGGTCGCCTCTGGGCTGGCGCGAAGCGCGTCTGATGCAAACTTCGATCGCATCTGCCAGTATCTCAATCGTCTGCCCACCGAATTCCGCGTGCTTTGTGTCCGCGACGCGACCCTCCGCGAGCCCGCGATTCGCTCTACGGCTGGCTTCCACCGGTCAGTTGATGGCACAAGGGGGCGGCCTCGTCCTTCCCCGTCTCGATACGATCCCGCTGGTTCATCGTTTGGTCGCCGACGACACTCTGGCAGTGATGCTGGCGGGGTCTCTCGTAGAGCTGGGCATAGCCGTTCCCGAAGACTGGACCAAAGCCGAACATGACCCGTCATCTTTCATCGGGCTGACGCTTGGGCGGCGGATTGAGGCGCACGGCGGCGATGCCATTCGGCACCGATTCATTTTGAAAGCAAGGATCAGTTCGTCTCCTTCGGCATGGGCTGAGGAAGATGAAGCCAGTCCAAAGAGGCTCTTCCTGACCGTCGAACCGTCGGAGGCCGGTTGCGTGGTGTTCGGCCCGACGCTCGAACTGCTTGAGAAATGCCATCCTCAAATGGCCGCAACGTTTTTCCACCTTTTCGTCGCAGCCTTGAATCGGTGGAAGTGCTCCCCATTGTTTGGACAGAAAATCAGGCTTCTTAAGGTGGATCGCTGCCTGAATAGATTGGTAAGTTTATACCCGCCGTCGGGCCTGTGGGAACTGTGAAAAAGCCGCGCGTCCTTAGCGAGGTCTTTTTCAAGCCTCGGTGGGAATCCGGGCCCTTTGCGGATTTCCATCCGCGGCGTTAGTTTTCACAGGCCTTCCGTGCTTTCTTTTTTGCTGCTTTTTTCTTTCTTGAGCCTCCTCGCCACTTTTTCACAGAGAAATCTCGCGCCACGTTCCTCTATACGTCCGCGCATAATTAAAGTGACATAGGCGGCTCCCGTATGGCATACTTCTCACCGGAGGAGTAGCCATGCTTCCTCGCCTGCTGCGATTGCATCCTCAGACGTATCGTCGCTTGATCCGATTGTGCAAGGAGGCGGAGCACGACGGTGCCTACCGCGTGGCGAAACGGCTCGAAGCCGTGGTCCTGAATTCCGAAGGCCGCACGAGCGGCGATCTGGCCAGGATTCTGAAGGCGCCGCGCTCCAAGGTGTCCGCGTGGTTGGCTCGGTATCAGGCGCACGGCGTCGGGGGCCTCCTGGAAGGTTACCGGTCCGGACGGCCGGCGCGTTTGACCGAAGCGGAGCACCGCCGCCTCGGCGACATCCTCGATAGCGGTCCCGTGGCGTATGGATTGGACGCCGGAATCTGGACCTCGCCGATGATCGCCTGGGTGGTCAAAGAGGAGTTTGGCGTCCTCTACCATCCGGGGCACGTGCGCAAGCTGCTTCATGACCTGGGCTTCTCCGTCGAGCGGCCCCACCGGGTGCTGGCCCGTGCCGACCGCCACCCGCAGGACCGCTGGCACCGCTATATCTATCCCCGCCTTAAAAAAAAGCCCAAACCGAGAACCGGGCGCTGATTTTTACCGACGAAGCCAGTTTCCGGCAGGACTCGACGCTGCACGCCACCTGGAGCCGGGTCGGCCATCCGCCCGAGATCCCTGTCACCGGCGAACGGAACAGCGTGAAGATCCTGGGCGCTATCGAACTTTGGCGCGCCCACTTCCACTATGCGCAAGCCCCGGTCTTCAATGCTTCCACCTACCTGGATTTCCTGCACCGACTGGCCCCTCATTATCGCCGCCGTGGGGCCATTCTCATTCAGGACAACGCCTCGTATCACAAAGACGCTGAGGTCTGGAGCTGGTTCAAGTCCAACCGGCACTGGCTGGAAGTTCATCAACTCCCGCCCTACTCGCCCGAGCTCAATCCCACCGAACGGCTGTGGCAATACACCCGCAAAAACGGAACCCATGATCGCTACTTCGCCAGCCCCGGCGAACTGCTCGCCACTTTGACCCGCGTCTTCGGGGCTATGCAATCCTACCCTGAGCTGATCCGGCCCCGTCTGCTGCCTTTTTGTTAATCATGTCCCTGTATTTATGCGCGGATGTATATTGGAATTAGTTGCGAGGGTCCGATATCAGCCGGTGTCCAAGGGGGTGCGCTTGCTTAATCATCTCGCGGCAATTCGTCACTGGTGCGAAAGCCGAACCCCGATGCGAGATTCACAAAGCGATCGAAAATCGCCCTGCCCTTGCTTTCCAGCCGTGTGCGCTGCCGGACACTCGATCCGACACGCCGCATCCAGGCGAGTTCCTCATCGTTCATTGGGCCGAGATCCAGGGCGCGCATGGCACCGTCGAGCTCCGCACCTGTCGTCGGTCCGGTGAAACAAGCGTCAACGTACGGGCTTGACAAAGCGAACCGATAGCAGTCGGCAGCAGTCGGAACACGCTCGCCTGCCGGAAGCAACGCAGGTTGTAGAAGCTCTCTCCAGCTCGTCGCTGTATACGCGATAATGCCCGGCCTCTCGGTTGGCAAATGTGGAAATACATCAACCTCGGCGCCAGGATGGGCCGCATTGTAGCGGACCATGAGCAAACTCACGCGCGGATCGCGCGCCAGGACTGGGAAGTTGCGCCGGTTATGGCAAGAGACCATAACGTACCGTGCTTTTCCCCGGTGAGTGAGACCGGCGGCGGCATCAAGGAGTGGTTCCGGCGGAGGCAGATTCCACCAGCCCAGCAAGAGCACGTCAGTATAATCGAGGCTGAGTTCTCGCAAACCCTTCTCGATGGACCGCGTCATGCCTTGGGGAGAACGAGCGTACGACTGAATGACTATAACGACCTTCTCGCGATCACGATGTGCGACGCGCTTGAGTGCCCGACCGAAGTCCGACGGACGCGGAAAGACAGGTGCGCGCAACGCCCCCCAGTAGAAAAGGTTCAACCCTCGGTCGAAGGCACGCTCGAGCTCGTTACCTGAGATCCCGTAGGAAGCTGCAAGGCCGAGCGGCACGGCGTCTAGGTCGGTGGGACCGAATTTAACTCGGATCCAAGAGCAAGACATGGCGTTTCCCCCCAGCGTGATTGATCCGTTTACTTAAGCGGAGCCGAATTCAACATTATAGCGTGGATAAATCCGCCAAATCTTTGAAGCGAACCGGTCACCAGCTCGGA
>JAKAWN010000269.1 GCA_021827245.1 Acidobacteriota bacterium
GAAATCTCGACCTGTCGCTGTTTAGTTTATGTTTCGCAGACCATGGAGTACCGTTGGAGCTTTCATCCGCTCTCCCAATGGTCCACCGTTTACACACAAATTGCCGCTTGACCGATTTATTTTCGCAGCGACAGCGCGGCCTATCAAGCGGCGGTCATCAATCATTACAGCCAGCCAGGGCGCAGCTTCACCATCACGGCGGATTTGGATCAGGCGGTGAAGCGCGAGATTGAGCATCTGCCGGCGGCAGCCTGGACGCCCTACCGCACGCGCGAGGGCTGGGCGACGGATCGCGAGATCGCCGAGACGGTGCACACAATGCGCGGCACCGAGCAAGCGTTTCGGCTGGTCGTGTTGCGCTGGGCGAATCCGCAGCCCAACCTGTTTGAGACCGAGCGCTATTGCTATCACGCCGTGGCGACCAACCGCGAGGAGTCGGCGAGCGAAGTGATCTGGAAACACAACCAGCGAGGCGAGAGCGAGAACTGGCATAAGGAGTTAAAGGCGGGCTTCGGAATGGAGCAGATGCCGTGCGGCGAGTTCGCGGCCAACGCCATGTACTTTTCGATTGGCGCGCTGGCTTACAACCTGGGCCAAGTGCTGAAGCGGCGGGTACTGCCGGAAGCCTATCAGACGGCGACGGTGGCGACGCTGCGCTGGAAGTTGTACCGGCTGGCGGCGAAGCTCGTGCGGCACGCGCGCGGTTGGGTGCTCCGGGTCAAAGCCGACCTAGAGAAGTGGCGACTCTTGGAATCGGCGCGGCTCGCTTGTGCCGGGCTGGGAGGTTGAGGAAAAGGAGGAGGCAACCCGAGAGCGTAGGTTAAAGGAACCAGGTGGGCGTGTCGGCGGGGCAGTAAAACGAGCCGCCTCAAGAGCGAACGAGCCCTGGAAAACGCCGCCGAGGTGAGCCCCGTCTTGGCTCGGTGACCGTAGCGCCTCGCGAAACAGGCTCGCACGGCTCCGCAGAACCCCTGACCCAGCCCAATCTCGATTCTTGGGTCTGACCATAGGTGTTGAAACTGTCTGTCCGGAGGTGAAGCGCTAGCGCAGCAGGGTGGCAGCTCACGATGGTACCCACGACCTCGGCCAATTCGGGAGCGGAACGATCCGGCGTGGGCGATGAATTCTCATTCATTAACAAGTTTGTGCAAGGCCAAAGCCCGAGTGCCAGGCACTGGCGTGCTATAATTCAAACCCTGCCGGAAGAGTCCGCCGTAACGAGGAGAAACCCAGTGAGCTTAAACCAGAGCGGTGAAAATGGTAATGAACGATTGCGCTCCCTGCTTGAGAAGCTGGATGACAAGAAAGCAAACATCGGGATTATCGGCCTTGGCTATGTCGGTTTGCCGCTCGCCCTGCTCTTCGCCCAGGCCGGGCAATGCGTGACTGCCGTCGACATCGATCCCAATAAGGTCGAGAAGTTGAAAAAGGGCCAAAGTTACTTTCACCATATCCCTTCCGAGGCGATTGCCCGGCAGTTGCAGTCGAAACGCATCGAGCCGACGACGGATTTCTCACGCCTGCGGGCGAGCGACGCCATCATCATATGCGTGCCGACTCCGCTGGGAGAACATCGAGAACCTGATTTGACCTTCATCCGAAAAACGGCGGAGGCCATTGCGCCCCACTTGCAGCGCGGCCAGCTTGTGGCGTTGGAAAGCACCACTTATCCGGGGACGACCGAAGAAGTGGTCCTCGCGGAGCTGAGAAAGTCGGGGCTCGATTGTCCCGTTTCGGCCTATTCGGTTGACGGGACCAGCGTGCAATGGCAAGAGGCGGAAAAGGCGGATTTTTTTCTCGCGTTCTCTCCCGAGCGCGAGGACCCAGGGAATCCCGACGTCAGGAACCGGCAAGTTCCCAAGGTGATTGGCGGGGTCAACGGGGCGAGCGCGCTTGCCGCGCAGGCCGTCTATCGCCAGGCGTTCGAAAAAACGCTGCTGGTCAGCTCGGCGCGCGTTGCGGAAATGACCAAACTGCTCGAGAACATTTACCGCTCGGTGAACATCGCGCTCGTGAACGAACTGAAGCTTTTGTGCGGGCGGATGGATATCGATATCTGGGAGGTTATCCAGGCGGCCAAAACCAAGCCGTTCGGGTTCCAGGCGTTTTATCCCGGCCCAGGTCTGGGAGGCCACTGCATCCCCATTGATCCGTTTTATCTCACCTGGAAGGCGCAGGAATATGACTTTCCGACTAGGTTCATTGAGCTTGCGGGCGAGATCAATACGCGAATGCCGGAGGAAGTGGTGGCAACGCTGATGCACGCTCTGGAGCAGCGCCGTAAGTGCTTGAATGGATCGAAAATTCTGGTTCTGGGCGTGGCGTACAAGAAAGACGTGGACGACACTCGCGAGTCACCGTCGTTAAGGATCATCGAGCTATTGATGGCGCGGGGGGCGCAGGTCCAGTATCACGACCCCTTTGTTCCCCGAATGTATCGCACGCGCAAGAACGATTTCCATATGAGCTCCGTCGACTTGACTCCTGGCACTCTGGCGGGCTTCGACGCGGCGGTGATCGTTACCGACCATTCCGCGGTGGATTACGCCGCCGTGGTCCGCCACACGCCTCTGGTGGTTGATACGAGGAACGCTACCGCGCGAGTGCGCGAACAGCGCGAAAAAATTGTCAAGGCCTGAGACGAAGATACAGCTGAAGTCTCGCGATTCCAGAAAAGCTTTCCCGCCTGGCACAAACTCACAAAAGACGTTTGGAAGCGTGGAGACCGGGCTGGAGGACCTGGTCAAGAAGAATCAGCAGATGCTGAGCGAGACGCTCCATGCGACACGCCAGCTCACCCAACTCGCCGCCTCAATCGCTCAAAACCACGAAGCGCGGATTCAGACCCTGACGAGCATTGCTGAGCATCATGACGGCCGCCTGGACCGACCTGAACCGATCCTCGAGACCATGGCCAGCAGGCTCGAAACCCTCCCGTCCCTGATTGACCGGTTCGCGCGCGGGCACAGGGCGGCAATAGGCATGCTGGCTGACGCTATGTGCCGATACTTCCCAGCCCTCAACCTTCAGAGGTGAAATCAAAGTCTCAGGCAGGTCACGGCCTGCCCGAAACCTGCCGCTAATTAACCGTCAACCCAAGATTCCCGGTGTGTGTCAGCGTGGCGCCGTTGACCGCCGTGGTTCCCGTAATCGTCAGAGTGTAATTCCCCGGCGGCGTGCCGATGATCTTCGCGCCGACGTTGCAGGAGCTCCAAAGCAGCAGCGGGAGCAATAAGCCCAAAACCAGCCAGACTCGCCACGCCCTGAACCGTCGCGCACCGGCGGCCGCGAGAGCCAGACCAAGCGTGAGAAAGAGGATCAGCCATGTGAGGCTGGCTCCGCCCGGAAGGAAGGTTGGCGCTCCGCGCGGACTGCGCGAGAGGGGCGCGAGCATCGAGCGCGCCAAGGTGGTAACGGTCACGGTGCTGGATGCGGCGGTTTTCCCGTCGAGCGTCACTGTGGCAGGCTGGACACTGCAGCTCGCGGCCTGCGGGGCGCCGCTGCAAGTGAGCGCGATTTTCTGGTTGAATCCGTAAATGGGATTGACGTTTAGCGTATAGGTCGCGGTCTGGCCCGCGTTGATGGTCTTGTTTGTCGAGGATGGAGATGAAGAAGAAGCGGAGAACGCAAAGTCATCTCCGCCTCCTGCAAGCATGGCTGATTGCGGGCTATCAGACGCATTATCGGTTATGGTCAGCTGTCCGCTTGCCGGTCCCGCAGCCGTGGGAGTGAAAACGACGCTGATCGTGCACTTTGCGCCCGCGGCGACCGAACTTCCGCAAGTATTTGTTTCTGAAAAGACACCGGTGGCAGCGATGCTGGTGACCGAAAGGCTGTCGTTTCCCGTATTGGTAAGCGTCAGGACCTGAACCGAGCTGGGCGTCGTCACCGGCTGAAGGTCGAACGTCACGGTAGAACTCGAGAGATAGACTTCAGGCGCTTTGCCGGAAATGGCATTGCCCGTGAGCTGCACGCCTTGCGGACTGCCTGGGGCATTGTCACTGATGGTTACGGCTCCGTAGTTCGCTCCTGAAAGGGTGGGCTTGAACGCCACGTTAAACGCGCAGCTCGATCCGGCGTCGAGAGTAGCAGCGCAGTTGTTGGTTTGAGTGAAGGCTCCGCTGATTGTGATGCTGGCAATCGCGAGAGAAGCATTTCCGCTATTTGTCAGCGTGAAGGTTTGGGCGCCGCTGGTGGTTCCCACCGGCTGTTCGGAGAAAGTGAGGCTGGAAGGCGAAAGCATGACGCCAGGCCCGTCGCCGGTTCCGGACAATTGAACCGACTGCGGACTGCCGGGCGCGTTATCGGCGATGTCGAGGGTGCCGGAACGCAAAAGCGCCTGCGTTGGAGTGAATGTCACGGTGATGGTGCAGGTGGCGCTCGCCGCAACGCTCGAGCCGCAATTGTTGGATTGGCTGAAATCTCCGGTCACCAGAATGCCGTTAATGGTGAGCGGGTCCTGGCCGGTATTGGTCAGCATCACAGTTTGAGGCGGGCTCGTGGTGCCGATATTCTGATCGGAAAATGTCAGGCTTTGGGCGGAAAGATTCACGCCGGTGACAATTCCGTTCCCGCTCAGTTGAATGGTTTGCGGGCTTCCGGCAGCGTTGTCCGTGAGGGTGACGGTTCCTGTTGCCGAGCCCCTGGCCGTGGGGGAAAACGTGACGCTGATCTCGCACGTGGAAGCGGCGGGGACGGAGCTGAAACAGGTGTTGGTCTGCGCAAAATCGCCCGTGACGGCGATGTTGGAGATTGCCAGGGCGGCGCTGCCCATGTTCCGCAGCAAGACGATTTGTGGGCTACTGGTCGTTGTCAGGCTTTGATCGCCAAAGGTCAGGCTGGTTTTATTAAGGCTTACTGCGGCCGCCGCGGTCGGGCTGATTTGAACGACAAAAGCGTCCGTGCCGCCTGCGGAGCTTGGCTGATAAGCGCCCGCGAGCGTGGGGAAATCCGAAGAGGACGTAAATCCGGCGACATAAATATTGCCGCTGGAATCGATGGCAATGCCTGTCGCCTCATCGGTCGCGCTGCCGCCCAGATAGGTGGAGAAGATGAGAGACGATCCCGCAGGATCGAGTTCGCTGATGAAGGCATCTGCTCCGCCGAGCAAAACGCTTTGGATGGCGTTTGCCGTGGGGAAATCGTTTGAAGTCGTCTCGCCGGTGACATAAGCGTCGCCCGCGCTATCCAGAGCGAGGGCTTGAGGCGATTCGTCCCCGGTGCCGCCGAGATAAGTGGAATAGATCAGCGCCGTTCCGGCGGGGTTGATTTCAACCACAAAGGCGTCCGAGCCTCCGCCCAGGACGGTTTGATAGGCATTCGCGGTAGGGAAATCGGAGGAGTTTGTCTGGCCGACAATGAAGGCATCACCCGATGAGTCCACGGCCAGGTCCGCCGCCTGGTCATCGCCTGAGCCACCGAGGAAAGTTGAATACACCAGCGAAGCGCCGCCGGGCGCGAGCTTGGTAACGAAGGCGTCCTTGCCTCCGGCCAGGGTTTTTTGTAGCGGGCTTACGGTCGGAAAATCCGTGGAGCTGGTCACGCCGGCCACGTAGGCCGCGCCGGAAGAGTCGATGGCGATGGCCACGCCTTCGTCATCGGACGATCCGCCCAAATAAGTCGAGTAAACAAGCGCCGTCCCGGTGCTGTTCAGTTCGGTGACGAAGGCATCGCCGCTGCCCTTATAGGTGGTCTGGAATGCTCCCGAGGTGGTGGGGAAGTCGGCGGAGAAGGTCACGCCAGTAAGATAAACATCCCCCGATGAGTCCACCGCCAAAGAGTTGGCATAGTCAGTGGCGCTCCCGCCGAGGTATGTCGAATAGACCAGTGATGATCCGTCCGGGCTGAGCTTCGTTACGAAGGCGTTGTTTGCGCCCTTCAGTGAGGTCTGGAAAGCTCCCGTCGAAGTGGGGAAATCGGACGAGTTGGTCAGGCCGGTGACGTAAGGGTCGCCGGACGCGTCGACGGCGATGTGGCTGCTCTCATCGGTGCCCGTGCCGCCGAGATAAGTGACGTAGAGAAGCTTGCTGCCCGTGGGGTCGAGCTTGGCGACGAAGATATCCGCTCCGCCCGCAAGAGAAGTTGAGAGCGCTCCGGTGGTGGTCGGGAAGTCGGTGGAAACGGTGCTGCCCGTCACAAAGACGTCTCCCGAGGCGTCCACCGCAATGGCCCGGGCCTGGTCGGTCCCGCTGCCGCCTAAATAAGTTGAGTAGCTCAGAACAGGATCGATGACCAGAGTCTGAGATTGGTCGTAGGGACCGAGGCGGAAGGCAATTCTGCCCGCACCTTCCAGCCGAAAACTCGCCGTCACTTCATGCTCAACTCCTCCGAAATCCTGATATGCATGGGGCTTGCAGAAAGTGACGCTTCCGCCGTCAACCTGAGCCATTAGGTTTCCCGCGCGGGTGATCTCAATTCCGCGCGCTCCGCGCAAGCCGAAGGCGATATGATCCGGCTGCCCGCCGGGGTTCACCACGAAGTCATATTCCAAGCGCCCCTGGCGCCCGTGAAAAACGAGATCGATGCCATCGTACACATGATGGTAGCGAACCCTTTGAAAGGTCGGGATATCGGTTTCCCAGCCGCTGTCCTGTTTTCCAATGAAGTAATTGGATCTCCCCTGCAACTCATGCTCGCCGTGGATGTCCGCTCGCGGATTTTGGCCAAGCAGGTCCATCTGAAGCTCAGAACGCGTCCAGCAAGCTGGAGCCGGAGAAATTTTACGCGCCTGCTTTCGCGACCGGTCTGTACAAGTTTCCTCGGCTGCCGGGTGGTTAAGAAACAAGGCCGCACCCTTTGGCGTCAAGGCCAGAGCGTATCCTGCGCCACGTGCAATAAAACTCGCCGCACCGTCAAGGCGTCCATGACCAGATTCAAAAGAAAGCGGCAGAGCGGCGATCGCCCGGACGCTCCACCGCGCCAGATACTTGTGTCCCGGACTCTTGGACGTAAGGTTCGGGGCCAGACCATGCTGGCGCAAATGGCAGGCTGTTTTTTCCCGCAGGGCCAGCCGATTGCCCGCGGTTAACGGCGTCGCAAGGACGAATGCCACGGCCCAAAAAGCCAAAAGGGCATAAGCGGCATGGGAGTGCTGCAGGGCTTTTGGAAATCTGATTTGCATTACGCCTCTTCTCAAGAAACGTGCAGCCGCTTGTCAGCATTGGCCGGTTGATCCGAAAAAGACCGTTCTGCCGACAAAGCACAACTCACGATTTCTGCCTCTATCCGGACTTGGAGTTGGTCCCTTCCACTGGTTCGGGATGCGAACCGAATTCCATCAACTGCTTAAGCCGTTTTCGGCCTAAGCGATCACCCGCCCGGCAATTCCCACGCAAGAGCCGTAAGCGCCACCCAGGCACCACGGCACTGGTTTCTGCCAGACTGGGTGGGCTCGATAGCGGACCGGAAAGTCTCCGCAGCGTGTGATCTCCGTCGGGAGCACTGCCACGACTTCCAGGGGCAGGTCCATACGAGTCTCGCGCGAAGCGATAAAGTATACACCGAATTTTGAGACGTTTTTCATTACGCCATGGCTCCGCACCGTCTTTCCTTCCGGCGTCTTCCACTCGACGACAGCCAGGACGTGCAAAGCGTAGCGCCGTTCCCGGCGGCGTTCGCGGCCCCTCGTCAACGGGACAGGAGGCGCGGCGCCGGGTGAAACGTTAATTTCCTGGCCCTCTCGTGCGCCTATGTCGCCGTGGAATTCACGTTGGGCTGCCTCAACCACGCCATCAATAGCCCCGTCGTCAAACTCCGGAGCGTAGTGACAGAGCGCGAGTCTTTTTACCCCGCTCTCGCGAGCGATTTGCACGCCCTCGCCCTACCAACTGTGCCCGCATTCCTTCCGCTCCCTCCGCATCTGCCCGGGCGTACAGAAGGAGTCGTAAACAAGGACATCCGCCCTCTGGCACAAATCTCTCGGGGCCTTGTCGTGGAAGGTGGAGCCTGGCTCCGTGTCCGTGGCGAAGGCGAAGACGCCGTCATCAGCCTCGATGCGGTAGGCCACTGCACCCTGCGGATGATTCAAAGGGGCGGACCGAATAATCGCACGACAGAGGTCGATCGGCTTGTCATCAAGGTCGAAGTAATGCCGGGCCGACTTCATCATTCATGTATCCACGGGAAAGTATGGACTGGCCATCTGGCGGCTGATGGATCTCTCGATCTCCGCGCCGCTGCACATCGCAGAATGAAAGAAGAAATGGTTCTCCGGCCGGTAAAATGGAACGAAGAAAGGAATACCCTGGATGTGATCCCAGTGGAGATGCGTGAGAAAAATATAGGCGTAAATCGGGCGATCGCCATCCTCCAGCATCAGGTTTTTTCCAAGAGCCATCATGCCGGTGCCGCAATCCAGAATGATCAGTGTACCGTTGGCCAGACGCACCTCGATACAAGAGGTGTTCCCTCCGTAACGCAAATTGCGCTCTTCGGGTGTCGCGGTTGAGCCTCGGACCCCCCAAAATTTTACTTTCATGACCCTCTACGACTTGGCCAGCGTGCAAATTGTTCGCGGTCTCCTCCCCATAACAAGACACAATGGCACGCTAAGTGTACATATCTTTATGCTTGTAGCAAGCATTTTGCGTGCCAGAAAGTATCTCTAGGCAAATCTATGGGTTAGCTGCAAATAAAAAGGGCCGCAGGGTGGCAGAGCCCGCCCAAGTGAAACATCTTGCGATAGTTCGGCAAGTCTGGTAATAGGCGTCCTGCGAATGGGTCCGTGGGTGGCCCAGTGAATTTGAATGGCGGGAAGTCTTGGGAAGTCTAAGGGTTGTGGCACCGATTGATTGCAGCGATGAACGGTCCGAAGAGACCTGAAAGTGCGATTTCTCTAAGCCTGCTCGCTTACGTCACGATGCGTCTTAGATCCAGGCTGGGATTTTTCGCAGAGGCGCAGAAGATTTGTGCAACGAGGAAGTTGGCGCGGCCAATCGTGATGGGGAAGCTCTCCGCTAACTTACCTAACCCGGCATAGCCCGAACCAAACAGGGAAGTTGGACCGATTTCAAATTGCCTTCAAAGGTGCATCAACACAGGGCCAACTCATAGTGGTCAAAAATATTCTGCCACAAAAGAGCAGAATCCAATTTCATAGGTACTACGCTTTCTCTGAGACTTCGCTCAGAAAAAGTGGCCCCTGACGGGGGAGCTGTAACGCAAGGTGTTGGCGTATAATCCGGCAGCCATGGCAGACCAATTCAGCGACCATTACGCCGATCTTCTTGAAGGTCAATATGACTGTGTGGACCGCATCGTTCTCAACGCTTGCTTCCCGCTGGGGCAAAAGGCGCGAGGGTTTCGCGCTTGGTGGCGGTTGTTGAACGGCGGCGACGGGACCTTGGATGACACTCACTTGATGCGCATGGCCGGCCGTTTCAGCCGGCGGGTTCGCGCTTTCGCCAAAGCCCGAGGCATTCCCG
>JAKAWN010000270.1 GCA_021827245.1 Acidobacteriota bacterium
GCACTGGCTCCTGATTTTTCAGCCGCTCAAATTAAACGACGCATGCGCTCGCACTTTCATCACCGAGTTCCGGCCGGACGCCATCGTGGTGGTCGCGTACGGACACATCCTGCCACCCTGGATCATTGATCTTCCGGCCTTGGGATGCATCAACCTCCATGCTTCGCTGCTGCCGAAATATCGCGGCGCCGCGCCGATTCCCTGGGCCATCATCAAGGGCGAACGTGAAACCGGAGTGACCAGCATGAAGATCGATCGCGGCATGGATACCGGCGACGTGCTCCTGTCCCGTCACGAGCCGATCCGCGAGGATGATACGGCGGCAACGCTCTCCGACCGCCTGAGCCTCATCGGCGCGGACCTCATGGTCGAAACGCTGCGCAAGCTGGAGGGCGGACAAACCCGGCCACGGCCCCAGGATTCGCAGCAGAGTAGTTACGCGCCAAGGCTCAAGAAGGAAGACGGATGGATTGACTGGCAGCTTTCGGCGGAAGAGATTTCGCGACGGGTCCGGGGGCTCAATCCCTGGCCGAGCGCGCAAACGAAGTTCCGCCGCAAGACGCTCCACATTTGGAAGGCGACGCCTTTAACCGAAAGTTCCCCGGGCCTTGAGCCGGGAACGCTGCTCCCGGAGGCCCGCCGGTTGACGGTGGCTTGTGGCAGCGGCCTGCTTGTTCTCCATGAGGTCCAGCTCGAAGGGCGAAAGCGGCTGTCGGCTCACGAGTTCATGCAGGGCGCCCGCGTCAAGCCAGGCGAGAAGCTCGAAACCTGAGCGAGGACACGGTGCCCATTTCACCCGCTCGGAAGCTGGCCTTTGAAACCCTCCTGAAAATTGAGCGCGGCCGCGGGTTTGCTCTGGACTTACTCCAGGCCGCTCGGGCGCAGCCGCTGAAAGACGCCGACAGGCGGCTGGCGACCGAGGTCGTCATGGGGACGCTTCGCTGGCGAGGGGAACTGGATTTCCAACTCGAAAGTCTGTCCCAAAGAGGGCCGGCTACACTTGACATCGAGGTTTTGACCGCCCTGCGCATGGCCCTCTATCAGATTCGGTTCCTCAGCAAGGTTCCCGCCTCGGCCGCGGTCAACGAAGCCGTTGAGCTGGCCAAACAAGCTGGAAAGCGCAGCGCCGCGGGTCTGGTCAATGCCGTTCTGCGCAAATGCCGTCCGATCGAGTTGGGGCTGGCGAGCGCGGAGGCGAAGCAGGCGGCCAGGCGGGCGCACCCGGCGTGGCTGCTCGCACGCTGGGAGCGATCCTACGGCCGCGCCGCCGCCAACGCCCTGGCCTGGGCCGCCCTTCAAACCCCTCCCACTACACTTCGCGCGCGCGGGGGCCTTGAGGACGTCCCGCTCATCCAAAAGGAACTTGACTCGCATGGAGTCCGAACCAGGGTGGGAAGGTATAGCCCAACGGCGCTCGTGGTGGAGTCGGGCCGCTTCGCAGAATCGCGCGGGCTTTTTCAGGACCGGGTTGTGATTCAGGAGGAAGCGTCGCAGTTGATCGCCGGGCTCCTGGCGGCGCAGCCTGGGCAAAGGGTGTTGGACATTGCCGCCGCGCCCGGCATCAAAACCAGCCAAATCGCCGCGGCAATGGGGCATGGTTTCCTGGTGGGGGCGGATCGCAGCGCGCGCCGCCTTCGGACGATGACGCGGTTGTGGCCGCAGATTTCACGGTTCAGCTCCCCACTGCATTTGGTGCGACTCGATGCAAGGCGGACACTGCCGTTGACTGGCGGCTTTGACAGGATCCTGGCGGATGTTCCGTGTTCAGGGACCGGTACGCTCGCCCGCAACCCCGAGATCAAGTGGCGGATTCAGGAGTTAGACTTCAAGAGATTGGCGCGCGCACAGGCCGCTATATTGCAAAACGGCTTGCGGTTGCTCGCGCCCGGCGGAAGGCTGGTCTATGCAACCTGCTCGCTGGAAGCGGAGGAAAACGAAGCGGTGGTGGAGAGCGTGATGTCAGAAGCCTCTGATTTCCGGCGGAAAGAACGAGCGGAGCTGGTGAAAGAGTTCCCATCTCTCGCGACCCTGTTTGACTCGTCCGGTACCTTTCGGACTCGGCCCGATTTGCATGGCACGGACGGCTTTTTCGCTGCCCTCATCGTGCGGGAGCGCTAGAATCCAGAGGCGGGTTGGAGGCTTTGTTCCATGCCCCGAATTTGTAGCGGCGTTTGCCACAAAGGGTAAAAGCAAGCAAGTTGCTCGCCTGTCCGTGCGGCTGTGTTCGATCAAATTAAAAGGCGCGCAAAACAGCGACGCGAACTTCTGGCCGTGCTAAGATGGCATCGGGAGATAGGCGCTTATGGATCTGAGCGGAAAAAAGATCGCGGTGCTCGTGGCCGACCAATATCAGGAGCTCGAAGTTTGGTACCCGTTGCTGCGCTTTCTCGAGGATGGGGCCGAAACGATTGCGGTGGGGGCCGAGGGCGGCCGAACCTATTCCAGCAAAAAAGGATATCCCGTAACGGCTGACAAATCGGTGAAGGAGATTCGCGCCGAGGATTTTGACGCGGTGGTGATCCCGGGAGGCTGGGCGCCGGATTTCCTGCGCCAGGATGATCGGATGGTCAAGTTTGTCCGGGACATGGACCGGGCGGGAAAGGTCGTGGCGGCCATCTGCCATGCCGGGTGGCTGCTCTGTTCCGCCGACATTGTCCGAGGGCGCAAGGCAACTTGCTTCCAGGCCATCAAGGACGATATGAGGCACGCGGGTGCAAATTATGTGGACGAAGAAGTGGTCGTGGACGGGAATCTGATTACCTCGCGCAAGCCCACCGATTTGCCGGCCTTCTGTCGGGAGATCGGCAAGGCGTTGGCAGCTCAAGCTCAGGGACGACAGGCGGCAAGAGCCTGAGCAATGAATCGTTGTCGGGGGCAATCGGCGAGCGGTGGCGGATAAGTTCATCGCCACTCCATCTCATCAAGAGGAGTCAAAATGCGCCATCGGAGAGTGGTTCTGCTGTGGGCGGCCACCGTCGCCATTCTAGGTTCGGGCTTTTTGTCAGCTCCGGCTTTTGGCAAGCCGAAGCGCAAGGGCAGGCTGCTTTATTTCACGCTGTCGGCCGGGTATAAGCACGCGAGCGTCGCTCCTTCGCGGGCGATTGTGAAGGAAATCGGAGAAAAATCGGGTGCCTTTGACACGACGGTCACTAAAGACGTGGCCGTCTTCACAAAGGAAAACCTGAAAAAATACGACGCGATCATGTTTTTCACGACCGGCGAACTGCCGATGACCGAAGCTGAGAAGAAGGCTTTCATTGACTTTGTGAGGTCGGGTCACGGGTTTGTCGGCGTCCACAGCGCCACGGACACTTTCTATGAGTGGAAGGATTATCTCGAATTGATCGGAGGCTATTTCAACGATCACCCCTGGCACCAGGAAGTGACCGTTGACGTGGTGGACCCTTCCAATCCGATCGTCAGCTTCCTGGGCAAATCATTCCAGATTGACGATGAGATTTACCAGATTGCGGACTTCAAGTATAAAACCTCTCATGTTCTGCTGCGGCTGGACCCGAAATCGGTGGATTTGCACAAGCCAGGGGTCCACTATCGGTTTTACGGCTGGCCCTTGGCTTGGACTCGCCGGTACGGCAAGGGCCGCGTTTTTTACACGGCGCTGGGCCATCGGGTGGCGGTCTGGAACGATCCGCGCTACCAGCGATTGCTCCTCAACGGAATCAAATGGGCGATGGGTATGAGCAAGTAGTGTCCTGAGTCAGAAGTTCGCTGAATAACTAAAAAGCCTGTTTCACGCAAAGGCGCTAAGACCGCAAAGGAATTGCGGACGGCCAGGAATTATTCACCTTTCTTAAGACTCAGGACATTAGGAACTTCCTGATATTCTGCCCCCGAGGGGCCGAGTCCCTTTTTTCTTGACAACGTCATTACCCGTTTGTATCAAAAGAAATGCAAAAGCAGTGAGGGATAGGAGGGCAACAGGCCGAATCTCGAGATAGCGAAGCGACCTCGTTAGGCGAGGTTACCACGCAAACACAAGCCACTGCCCGGAAACTCGGAGACGGGCCAACGGGTGGAGCAGGCATCGTCGGATTAAGGCGTTACCTAAGGTGGCTGTTCTCAGAAAGGAAACTACGTTGTGTGGAGCCGAAGCTCACACCAGGAGGCATGGGGCCCGTGGGACGATGACCCGGGCCAAAGTAAAAGCCCCGTGGCCGCTGCTCGGCCGACGGGGTTTTTTGTTGAGCCAGGAAGCGCCTCGTGCTGGGCTGAGAAACAAAATCGGAAGGCGACGCACGCGTTTCTAACCTGGGTGAGGATCTCATGATTTATTTTACAGAACTTGAACGCTTGCCCATGTTTGATGTTAAGGGCGAATACCTGGGGCGACTGACGGATCTCATCGTTGACCCAGGCCGCAATTCGCTGCGGGTTGCGTCGTACTTGGTCAGGACGCCGGCTAACGCCCTGCTTTGCATCACGCACGAGCAGGTGCAGGCGATCTCTGTGAGAGCCGGGCAAACGTCCGTTCCCAAGAGCGAGATCCGTTGTTATTCGCCTGACGAGGGACTTCTGCACCTGAAGAAAGACGTTCTCGACCAGCAAGTGATTGACGTCAATAATCGCAAGGTTGTCCGGGTGAACGACGTGGACTTGGACATCGTTCCGACTGACGGCCACACGGACCTGCGGATTCTTGCCGTCAATGTAGGCGCGGCCGCGGCGGTAAGGCGGCTCCTGCAAGGGCTGACGGCAAAACACACGTTACGACGGATTTCAGAACTATTCCCCTCCAAGAGTATTCGATGGGAGTTCGTCAATCTCATCGAGCCCGACCCGGCTCGACGCCTAAAGCTCAAACTGTCGTCCGATCGCCTGGCCAAGCTTCATCCCGCAGATTTGGCCGACATCCTCGAACAATTGAGCCGGGATGAGCAGCGGGCAGTCATCGAGACCTTGGATGAGGAAACGGCAGCCCAAGTGATTTCCGAAATTCCCGCTCAACTGCAGGCGGCGATCGTGGAGAGCATCGGCCGCCATAAGGCTGCCGACATCGTCGAAGAAATGCCGCCCGATGAGGCCGCCGACCTCCTCCATGAGCTGCCGCCGGAGACATCCGCGGAGCTTTTGGCCGACATGGGGAAGGAAGAAGCGACGGAGGTCAAGGAGCTGCTGGGTTTTGAGGAAAATACCGCTGGCGCGCTGATGAACACCGAGTACGTCGTGGTGGGAGAAACGGCGACGGTTGGAGGCCTCATTGAGATCCTCAGGCATTTCGAGGGAAGGCTCGAATCCCTCCACGAGGTTTATCTGATCAATTCCGAAGCGGCGCTCCTTGGCGCCGTGCCGCTGGCGCGCATTCTACTGGCGAGCAGTGAAACCCAGCTCCTACCGCTGGCGAAGGAACCGCTGACCCACGTTCCGGCTCACGCCGATGCCAAAACCGTCGTGGACTTGTTCCATAAGTACAATCTTCTCACTTTGCCCGTGGTGGACGATCACCATCGCCTCATCGGCGTGATCACCGCGGACGATGTTCTCGAGCTTGTCGTGGAACGCCACTGAAAGCCGCCACCTCCGCTATGCCCAAAAAGCTTCGCCATTGGCGCCGCAACCTTCTGATTTTTCTTTCCATTTTGGGCCCGGGGATCATTACCGCCAATGTGGATAACGACGCTGGAGGAATCTATACCTATTCAGTCGCCGGAGCGAAGTTCGGTCTTGCTCTGCTTTGGACGCTGATTCCCATCACAATCGCCTTGATTGTTGTGCAGGAAATGGTGGCGCGGATGGGGGTCGTGACGGGCAAAGGGCTCGCCGACCTGATTCGCGAAGAATACGGCTTTCGGACCACCTTCATCCTCATGTTCTTCCTGATCGTGGCCGATTTCGGCAATACCGTGACCGAGTTCGCGGGGCTGGCTTCTGGAATGTCGGTCTTTCAGATCAGCCGGTATATCGCCGTCCCGGTGGGAGCGTTGCTCGTCTGGGGCTTGGTGGTGAAGGGAACGTACCGTTCCGTCGAGAAAGTTTTTCTGGT
The DNA here is from genome assembly GCA_021827245.1 of Acidobacteriota bacterium. The sequence continues at coordinate 6,002 of JAKAWN010000270.1, forward strand.
GGCGTGCGTTTTTTACATCGCCTATCCGATTTCCGCTTTCCTGGCTCATCCGAACTGGCCCCAAGCCGTCTTGAGCACGGTGAAGCCGACGTTCCAATTCAACGCTCCGTATTTGTACATGTTTGTCGGAGTGATCGGGACCACCATCGCTCCGTGGATGCAGTTTTATCTTCAATCCGCCGTGGTCGAAAAAGGGATCAAGCTTCGGGATTACGTGTACTCGCAGTGGGATGTAATTGTCGGGTGTATTTTCACTGATGTCGTGGCATTTTTCATTATTGTGGCCTGCGCCGCGACCATCTATCTCACCGGCCATCGCGACATCCAGGACGCGGGGGAGGCCGCCATGGCGCTCCAGCCGCTGGCGGGGCATCTGGCCAGCGCCCTTTTCGCCTTCGGGCTATGTAATGCCGCGATCTTCTCCGCCTGCATCCTTCCGCTGGCGACGGCCTATTATGTGTGCGAAGGGCTGGGGCTCGAGTCGGGCGTTGATAAACGCTTTCACGAAGCACCGACCTTTTACTACCTTTATACCGGACTGATCGTCCTTGGAGCGCTCGTCGTCATTGCGCTCAAAGAATCTGACCAGGTGCCGATCATCCTGCTGTCCCAAGTCGTGAATGGAATCCTTCTGCCGTTCGTCCTGATCTTTATGTTGCGCCTTTGCAATCGTCAAGACTTGATGGGTTCGCACCGCAACTCGCGCACCTTTAACGCTATCGCCTGGGGAACCTCGGTGATCATGATCGCGCTCACGCTGCTCCTCGTGGTCAGTGCTTTCATCCCGGGGGGAGTTCCTGGCTGAGTGCGAGCAGCGGCTCATCCGGAGGAGCGGCGGGGCCTCGGTTGTGGGCCTAAACGTTCTCACCGCTCCCACTATCTTCTTGACAAAGGTGTGACCAGAGCATATAGGTACTTGGGCAGGGAGTCCGCACGGTGTTCTCATCGGCAATATGTTCTGGGAATGGAAGCCAGGAATCCGCAGGTTCCTGGCCTTTTATTTTTTGGCGACACCGATGAGGCGACGGCCCGAAAATGCTTAATGATCAAGGAGGAACGCAAGTGGCACGACTTCAGGGGAAGGTGAAGTGGTTCAACAACAGCAAGGGATATGGGTTCATAGGACAGGAGGGCGGGACTGACGTTTTTGTGCATTACTCAGCGATTCAAGGCGACGGCTTCAAAACTCTTCAAGAGGGCGATGCGGTCGAATTTGAAATCGTGCAGGGACAGAAAGGCCCCCAAGCGGAGAAGGTGGTCAAAATCGGATAGGCAAAAACCGGAGTTTGAACAGCCGTGCTGCAAGCGATTCTTCTAGCCATCGAGCATAGTTTGCGGCCGAGAAGGACAAGGAGGCGGGCGTGAGGACTGCCCTTACCGGCTCGAGGCATGGCAGCCCCTGACGGGTTGTTTGCAGCAATTTTACCAGGCGCAAGGTTTGGCGTGACCACTCTATGGTATGATAGGCATCCGTGAGTTGGTGCATGCGCGGGGAGGCGTCCTATGCGGAAATCAATTTTCCCGGTGTTGGTGATCGCACTGCTGACCGCCTCAGTCTGCCCGGCGATCCTGTCGGCGCATCTTAGATTAAGGCGCCGCCCGCCCGTGCTTTCCTCTTCGAGCTCTCCGGCCCTGCCGGCTGGATACTCGACCGTTCCCGCCCGGACTGAAGTGCGAGCCCAACTCCTTTCGGGAATTCAGACGCAGTTCAGCCGCGTGGACGATCCCATCGAAGCCCAACTCCTCAGCCCGGTCTATGTTCGGGGCCAAATCGTGCTCCCCGTCGGAACGCTATTCAACGGGCATATCACGAGCGTGCGCCATGCGGGGCCTTTCCATCGCTCCGGCGAATTGGCTTTTCGTTTTGACCAGGTCACGCTGCCCGACGGCCAGCAAGCCCCGGTTTCCGCCTTCATCAGCAAACTTGAAAACGAGCGGCAACTCAACGCCAAGCTCGACTCGGAAGGCTATATTGAAGGTCGGCGGCACTTCTCCTGGCGCGATGCTGTCGCCGGAGTGGCCTCCGTGGGCGGCTTCGCGGTCGCCAGGGCCCTGGCACTCAGCACGACCACGGCAGCCATCGTAGGACCCGTCGGGGGCGCCGCTTTTGTCGCCTACGAACTGCTGTGGGCTCACGGCAACGAAGTTAATCTCCCGCCCAAGACCCGCTGCCGGATCCGCCTTTACACACCCGTTACCGTGCAAGCTATCAGTTAGCTCCGCAAGACCCGCGCGGGACGCGAATTGACTGAGGGGTGAGAATGCCGGTAGCGCCCGAGGGCCACGCTACGGTTTGTGCGCCATGGGCTTTTCTCACATTACGATGCAAAGCCGCGCCCCGGCTTCTGTAGGCTGTTGCAAGACCGGTTTTAACCTTGCCGAAGCGGCGTTGCCGCGTGCAGCGTCTCCGGTTGGTGGCGCGCATCCTCAGATCCGCGGCTGTGCCTCTCCGTCCCCAGTTCCGATCGGCACCACTGGGGCCGAATCGTGCCGAGCGCTGGACGAGGCTTTGCAGCATCCCGCCGAAGTCGTTCGGTCAGCACTGAGTTGAAGTTTGGATTAGAATTCAAAGGGAAAGAACCGCGGCGGGCCTGTAGCTCAGTTGGGAGAGCACCTGGTTTGCAACCAGGGGGTCGGGAGTTCGAACCTCCCCAGGTCCACCAACGATCTTGCACATTTCATTGGATTAGCTTCGTTGCGCATTTTGCCTCAGCCAGCAAAGAGGGACCATTAGGGAACTAAATGTTCGCCAATTTCTCCACTGCTTCCCTCTGGGCGCTTTCGTGTCGACGGACGGGTTCTGAAGATCCGTAAGGGGACCACGCCCGAGCCCGTGCACGAGGAAATCTACGCAACCCTGAGGATCCCGGCGGAAGTCATGAAGCCGGTCAAGAGTTGGCATGAGCCGGGCCTCATAGTGACGGAATAAAAATGCAACCCTACGCAAACAAGGCCTCCCGCTCGGCAAAGCGCGGAAGTTGGGTTACTCCTCGTACGCAGTTTGAGCGGCGTACGAGCGATGGCGCTCCGGTTCCACAAACTCCGCTCGTGAGCCTCGAATCGTGAGGCTTTAAGTGGGGCTTAGCGGCCTGCAGATCCGCTCATGCCTGCGGGCCAAGGCGAATGCTTCCTAATTCCTCGGACGTACCAAATCTTGGAGAAGGAACAGGGAGTAACCGGAGGGAGCTGTATTGTAGTGTTCGGGAGGCGTCGCGTCCTGTTGTTGCTCCTCTTGAAAGTAGTCTGCATCCTGAGTGCAAACTACCATGAAGGGGCGCCCGACGTCCTCGCCATCGTTCACAGTGTAAGTGAATTTGATCTTCCCATTATTCCAGCCGGTCCTAAGACCGCGTACGTTCGGAGCCCCAAATTCATCTG
>JAKAWN010000271.1 GCA_021827245.1 Acidobacteriota bacterium
ACCGGCTTTCGGTGGTGCGTGTGAATCAGCATGGTTGCAGGGGCATCCTGCGCGGACCTTTGAACGCGAGCGGCAGCGGCGAGCACGAAATCCAGGAACGCCGCCCGCATTGAAGGACAGACAACTTGATCGTACTAATTAACATCCTCATTGCCACGAGGAGCCATGATGTCGGCCTCGTGGTCAGGCACGAGGTCAATCACGTCCAAACCGGGTTGGCCCTCATGTTCGCCCGGCAATGCCTCGCGTCCGAATAGGCGTTCGGCTCCGGTGTACCCGTTTGGTCGCGGGAGGGCGACAATGAAGTCGCGGGGATAAAGGTCTTGGAATACCTCACGGTCAATCGCTTGGTGGTTGATCAACACATTAGCGAACGGAGTGGCCGTATAGGCCACGTAGGACACACGGTTGAAGGACCGCACGAGCGTCCGGATCAGGCCGTTGATGACCGACGGATTCAGTTCGTCTTCCGGCGCGGCGTCCCCCAGATCATCCGGTGCAAGATCGACCTCTTCCTGTGCGGACTGTCGATTTCCGCCGGTATTGATGGATGCTTGGTCCGCCTCGTCATCGATGATCAGAACCGGCAGGCTCGTCGATGCGCGGTTTTCAATCCAGCGTGTCAGCCGACGGAGGACCGAAGCATTCTTCTTGCACACCATAAGAACGTGCTCATTGCCTTGGAGCACATTAGCATCGATAGTGCCCGGACGAAAATCTCCGTGCAGCGTTGCTGTTGTCAAACCAATCCAGCGCCGTCCCGGCTCGGGTTCGGGGACCCCGGTCGGATCGAGGCCGAGCGCCCGGTTGACACGCCGCTGTGTCTGCAACCTTAGGGAGTTGTGGATGCCGGACAAGATGATTAAAAGCTTGTATCCGGCGTCGGCGGCTTTTGCTGCCAGCGCACAGAAGTTCGCCGTCTTACCGCTTTGGACGTATCCCATGACCAGCCCGCGCACATCGAACTGTGCCGGGCCTTGTGGCCGGGGGTCCTCAAGGTGCGAAACAACCCGGTCGGTTGCGTCGTCGAGCGTACCTACGTCTGCTTGGTTCCAACCACGCCGGTCGATCAGGTAAGCGCGCTGCCGCCGCCAATAGTACCCGGTGGACGGATCCCACTGCTGGGACCAAGGCCGGGGGCCGCCCTGCGCGGACAGTATGTTTGCTCGTCGGATCGGGAGCGCGGTCTCCTCCTCGTACCTGACGCGCACATCCTCCCGCAACTCGGCAGGAACCTGCACCCTCTCAAGCGCATCATCCAGCGAGATGCCCAGAGTGTCGATAAGGCTTCTCACAGCACGCAGGTAGCGTTCGATCATGGTTACCACCCAATCTCAGTTGCGGTTTCCGGGTTTTCGGCCTTAAGAGACTGCCGGATACGGTTGAGTGCCGGGATTTCGCCGGCCTTAGCTGCGGCCTTCTCCAGCGCGTGGCCGATGCGACCATTATTACTGGCGTGCCCGATGGCGGGTAACACCGGTATCGCATCTGGTTGCGGATGCTCCGCACCACGCAGCGTCGTGCTTGTGCCCCCAATCGGTTCCGGGGGGCTGGCCGCGCCGCTTTCCTCGCCTCCATTGTCTTCTGAGCCACCGGTCTGGATCGGTGCCGGGGCCAGATCACCCGACCTCGACGGCTCAGTCAGCGGCGTATAGACCTTCCTCGCGTGCTTGGCCAGTTGCTCAATGTGAGGCTCGAGCTTGGCCCGCAAATCGGCAGGCAAGTTCACTCGTGCCTTGGCGACATTCACATCGAAGGCGGAATCGAGATCAGGCCAGAAGTCCAACGCAATGCGTGCGAGTTTCGTGTGTTCGTCCGATGTCCGCATGTAGGACCACCCGCCGCTCTGGATCAGCCGATCCGCTCGGTAGATGTAGAATCCCTGCTGGTAATTCCATTTGCCCGGTCCAGCAAGCCGTTCGAATGCCTTGAGCGACGAGAACCGCTCTTTCGCCGGGAGGATATACGGCGCATAAGCAACCAGTCCTGGACCGTCGTCACCGCTGATTTCAAACTGCTGCTTCGGCAGCCGGATCGTGGCCTTCTCGTCCCGCGCGAAGGGATCCCACGGCTCGACCGTCGTGCCATTGATGGTGATCTTCAACGCCTTCTTTCGCCGTGTTTCGCCGGCCAGAAATCGATGGAAGACCATTCCCAGATGCAAGTCCAGTTCTTCGGCGAGTCGGAAAAATCCGTTCTTGGCGCGGTCGCCCCACGGAATCTTGTAGCCCAGCACGCGGTCCATCATCTCCCAAAGGACAACCGTCCCTCGCCCATTCTCCAATGGATCAACCAGTTCGTCCCGCCGTTCGTCGACGGGGACATTAATGATTTCCCAGCGATTCGTTGACTCAACGTGCCCCAAGTCCCATTGACGGACTTCGATGCGCCGGGCGCTGGTGTCCACCCGGCTGGCGACGGTTAACTTTGAGCATTGCGAAAGCGAAGCAGTCTTCAGGCCCAAGCCGAATTTCCCAAGTTCGTCGGCCTGATAGTCCCGTTCGGTGCCAAATCGCATCGCCTCGGTAATGGTCCTCCCGGACATCCCGCCGCCATTGTCTGCGATCCGCAGCCATGATTCCTTGCCATCGAAGCGCATGTCAATGGCCACGCGCGATGCCTTGGCGGCGATGGAGTTGTCGACGAGGTCGGCAACGGCATGTTTGAAGTCATATCCCACGTCGCGCAGGGACCGGATCAGTCTCTTGGCTGACGGGATTACTTCCACGGTTGATTTCTGCTTCGCCATGCTTTTCCTCAGTCTTTCGGGGCCGATGCGACGTCGGCATATCTCTTCAGCTTCGCCGCCAAGCGCTTAGCCAGACGTTCCATGTTTCTCAGCTCACATTCCCAGACGACCACAACCCGCCAGCCCTGCTTCCGCAGATCTGCTTGCACTACACGGTCTCTGGCGATGTTAGCGCTGAACTTCGAGCGCCAAAAACGCTTCCGGGTCTTGGGCTTGTACGCGAACTGGCACGTCTCGTGGCGGTGCCAGAAGCACCCATGAACTAGGATGACCGTGCGGCAGCGGGCCAGGACGATATCAGGTCTGCCCGGGAGCCGTGAATGGAGGCGGAAACGAAAACCCATTCGATGGAGCAGCGACCGGACAGTGCGCTCCGGTATTGTATCGCGAGACCGTATTCGTGACATGTTCCAACTGCGGATTGTCTGTGAAACAGTATCCATCAATCATTGACACCCGCTTGCAACAAAACATCAAGAACGATTTTGCCTATCTGCTTCGCCAGGAGCGGTGGCACGGCATTGCCAACTTGGACATATTGCGATGTCATTGGCCCGCAGAAGAAATAGTTGTCTCGGAAGGTCTGCAGCCGTGCCGCTTCCCGCACAGTCAGACTGCGGCATTGTAACGGGTCGTAATGAATGTAATAGTGGCCGTCCTTGCTGATGTGCGACACGATGGTTGTGCTCGGACGGCTCGCAATCTGGACGCGAAAGCGGTCCGAGAAATTGCCGCCATCCTTGAGTGCGTCTTCAACACTGTCATGATCGGGCAGTAAATCGGTTGGGAAATGCTGTAGCGACGGCGACTTTCCATGGAGCTTGGCGTAGCAAGCCGCGTATAGATACCGGAAGAGGTCCGAGTCCATGTGGCCACGTGTGCTGTGATTGCAAACGCCATCGATTTTGCTGTCGCAGTACCATTTCATTTCATGCTCAGATGTTGAGTCTCCCTTAATGAATTCGTCGCCACGATCGGCCTTTGGTGGCTCAATGTCCAGCAGTGATTTCCGTAGTAAGTCGCTCAGTTCCGCGCCATCCGCTTTATGGGTTCCGGCATTGGCCCACCGGCTGTTGACCTCCGAGCGTAAGCAATCCTTCCACGCCTTTGCCGAATCCGTTTTGCGGGAAAGGCCGCTTCGCAGCGGTGGCAGGGAGCCAATCACTGATGCCACCGTCACCTGTGGCTGGGGCCGGAGCGTTCTTGGAATTATGCCGACCAAGTTATCTCTCACGCCAAGCAGAATCACCCGGTGACGAGCCTGGGGAATTCCGTATTTTTCAGCCCGAATGATTGCGCCTTCCAAGTCGCCATTATCGAAGGTGCGTTGCTGGACCAGGGAATATATACGATAACCGGAAGAACTGTGACGGCCGATTCTTCCCTCTCTCGCAAGTGCAATACCTGGATTTCGCAGATCGTTCAATATCTGCTGGAACATCCTGATATCGCCGACTGTCGCGGAGAGCAATCCCTTAACGTTCTCCATAATAAATGCCGTCGGACGGTGATCTGCAAGAATCTGTAAATATTCCACATAGAGTTTCTGCCGGACGTCCTTTTCTGCATCATAATCGTCCCTCCCGACGTTTCTGGACCGCCCAGCCAGAGAGTACGCCTGGCATGGTGGGCCGCCTATGAGCACCCAGCTTTCGTCTTTGCCAAGTACGGAATCGATCCTTTGGCGTACGTGATGAGCAGATACCCCATCGGGGCCGAGCCTGGCGTGCCAGCATTGCGCAGCCGCCTTCTCTGCTTCGACCGAATGGGCTTCATACAGAGCGTCACGCGTCATCTCACCCCGCAGATGCCTGTAGTAATTTAGTGGGGCGCCTTCAGGAAAATGACGGAAGAATGTTCGCAATTTCAATGTCTCAAAGGCGAACCTCTCCATTTCCACCGATAACACGATGTTGAACGCGGGCTTGCCGTGACTGTCCGTTACAGACGCAAACCCTTCACTCAAGCCGCCAGGGCCGGCAAAAATGTCCACAATTTTAATCATGAGTTTCTTTCAGTAGCATCCGGCGTCCCTTGCCCCGTGAGCCGGTATTTCTGCAGGCGGCTGTTAGGCTTGGCTGGTAGAGTTCGTTCGATAAGCTGTTCTCGCAGCAGTTTATCAATGGCTTTTCTGAAATTTCCGCTTCGTCGGGCACGGCCTAATGTCTTGAGCAGTTCACTCCTACTATGTTCCCCGGCCCGAAGTGCAGCAAGAATCGCCCGATCAGTTGCGAATAAAGCGACTGGGCCCTCGACTGGGCCCTCGACTGGGCCCTCGACTGGGGGCCCGGCCTGCGGCGAGCCGCCGAACATGGCTTTCACCAAGTCCGAAGCCATGTCCACTTCCTTGTCCAGTTCCGGAATGAAAAACTCAAAGGCTTTTCCGGCCAGATCATTTTTGAATTTGATGTCATTCCATTCGCCCGCCTGGAGCAGTATTTTGAGTTCCGAGATATTCATAATCCACTATTTTGTCGGCCTATCACCACCTGTCAAACTCAGATCGACGCTAATAGACGCCCAATCTCACGCTGCCGTCCGTCATCATCGTCATCGGGAAAACATTCATCCTCCGGGATGGTCCGCCGCAACCCCGGCGCGTTCCTGTGAATCATATTAATATAAGATAATATGTGGTTCCCCTTACGCCCCCACTCGCGGGTCGCAGGACCTTCGGTTAGACTTTTTCCCATGATCGCTGAGCAGATTGCGAGCCTGACGTATAAACAAGCCGGCGTGGACATCGACGCCGGCGATCAAATGGTCGAGCGGATACAGCATCTCTGCGCCCGCACCCACAGTACGCGCGTGCTGGGCAAACATGGCGCTTTCGCCGGCCTGTTCCGCCTGGATTACAACGAGAAACTCTTCGCCCGCAACTACAAGGAACCCGTGCTGATCGCCTGCACCGACGGCGTGGGAACGAAAATCAAGGTTGCCGCTCAGCTTCGGAAATATGACACCGTCGGCATTGATCTGGTGGCGATGAACGTCAACGATCTGATCGTGCAGGGCGGCGAACCGCTGTTTTTTCTGGATTATCTGGCGGTACACAAACTCGATCCGGCCATTGCCACGCAAATGGTCAAGGGAATTTCCGATGGGTGCCTGGAAGCCGGCGCGGCGCTGCTCGGTGGAGAAACCGCGGAAATGCCCGCGGTTTACGCACCCGGTGAATTTGATATGGCCGGCTTTGCCGTGGGAGTGGTGGAACGCAAAAAAATTCTCGATGGTTCCACCGTTCAGATCGGCGATAGCGTCATCGGTCTGGCCGGCAGCGGACTGCATTCCAACGGCTACGCGCTGGTGCGCCATATTTGCTTTGACAAGCTGGGGTTGGCCGCCGACGCATTCGTGCCGGAACTCAACTGCCCGCTGGGCGAGGAGCTTTTGCGCCCGACGCGGATTTATGTTAAATCCATACTTGGTTTGTTGCGGCGCTATAAGGTCAAGCGCGTGATCAAGGCGATGAGCCATATCACCGGTGGGGGATTGCCCGGCAATTTGCCCCGTGTACTGCCCGACGGCTTGGCCATCAAACTCAAACGCGATTCCTGGCCCGTCCCGCCGATCTTTCCTTTCCTTCAGAAGAATGGCCCGGTCGACAGCGACGAAATGTTCAATGTGTTCAACATGGGGATTGGATTTGTTCTGATCGTGCGGCCGAACTTTACCCGCGCCATCATGGTCCACCTGCGAACCCTGGGCGAAAAACCGTATTTCCTGGGAAAGGTCAAAAAAGCCGTGGGTTCAACACAGATCGAATGGAGTTGAGAGCGTCTGGGAGAAGAATCTTTCCGCCCCGTGTGCCTCCGGCCGGGCGATTGTGGTTCTTACTTCTTTGCCACCGGGATTTTCGCCCAGTCATCCAGAAATTTCTTCAATCCGCTGTCGGTCAGCGGGTGCTTGAGCATTTTTTCGATCACTTCAAACGGTACGGTGGCGACATCCGCGCCGATCATCGCCGCCTCCACCAGGTGCAGCGGACTGCGAATGCTCGCGGCGAGAATCTGCGTCTTGAAGCCATAATTGTTATAAATGGTTCGGATTTGGCGAATCAGTTCCATGCCGTCCTGGCCGATGTCATCCAGCCGGCCCAGGAAAGGCGAAACGAAAGTCGCTCCCGCTTTGGCCACAATCAGCGCTTGCAGCGGCTGGAAGCACAGCGTCATGTTCACTTTTACGCCGCGGGCCGCAAGCTGCTTGCACGCCTTGACCCCTTCCGGAATCGTCGGCAGTTTGATGGTGATGTTCTCGGCAATTTTTACCAGCGGTTCGGCCTCCTGGAGCATACCGGCCATATCCGTGCTGACCACTTCGGCGCTGACCGGTCCTTTGACTATCCGGCAGATTTCCCGAAGACGCGTATGAAAATCGACGCCTTTTTCCCTGGCGATCAGGGAAGGATTGGTGGTTACGCCATCGAGCACGCCCAGGTCGGCGGCTTTCTTAATCTCCTCCAGATTGCCGGTGTCGATGAAAATCTTCATAACACGCTGTCCTCGCCTTAATGAAACAGAATGCCGGGACCACTTCCCGCCGCCTGTCCAATTATATACTCCGCGCGCCGGATTCGCCGGAAAGTTGAATTGTCCGTCAATAAAGTCCGTCAAATAAAGCTGGAAATGTACTCGATGTGTATTTACAATGACCAAACAGCGCAGAAATCCTGCGCTATTTGGTTTGGAGGCCGGTATGCTGATTGAATTCTACGGTCAAAATTTCGGATGCTTTCGGGATGAATTCAGGCTTTCGATGATGGCTACGGATATCGATCCGGATTCGGACCGCGGCATTATGGAAGTAAAGGTGGAGGGTGATGACGAACCGCTTCGGTTGGTACGCACGGCGGCTATCTATGGTCCAAATGCATCGGGTAAATCGACCGTGCTAAGAGCGGCGCGTGCTTTGCGGTACAATTTAACCCCCGACCTTCGATCTGATTCGCCGCTGCGATTCTACGAACCGTTTGCTCAAGGCGGTAAAACCGAGCCGGTGCGGCTTGGCCTCAAGGCGGTAATTGAGGGCCGTGTTTACGATTACGAGATACAATTTGATAAAACCAAATTCACCTCCGAGCGGCTCCTATTGCTCAAGTCCGATGGTCCCATACCTTTGCTTAAACGCTTGGGGCAAAATGTTGAGGGAGAATGGGCCAAGGACGCGCGATTTGCGCTGATCTCCAAGGACTTCCGTCCCAATGCTTCGCTTTTGTCACTCGCCGACCGACTGGCTCCAGACTTGGCCGGGAATATCGCGGCGGACCTTCGCAAATTGCTGCACTTTTTTGATTCCTCCCGAGCGCCTTGGGACTTCAACCTCGTATTTTCACCCACCAGGCGGATCAGGGAGGATGTAAACTTCCGAGGCTGGCTGCTCTCACAACTTAAGTCTGCGGACTTCGGCGTCGTGGATATGCGAACGGAGGAAGTGAAAGTGACCGTTCAAGTGGCGGAAGAGGCGAGCACTCCCACATCGCCTGCCGAAGAGCCGGAAGAACCCGAAACATTCTACCGGCTTGCGTTACTTCACAGCGGTTCCAGCGGCGAATTTGCGATACCTTTTCACCGAGAGTCGCAGGGAACGCTGCGCTTACTTGAGCTGGCGCCAATGCTTTATGATCTCACTCATGGTTTATCAATCAAAGCCGCCTTTGTGGACGAAATTCACGAATCGCTGCACCCCAAGTTATTGCAGGGTTTGATTCGCCATTTTAACTGCGATACGCCGTTGGCGGAGGCTCGCGGCCAGCTTATCTTTGCGACGCACGAAACATCGTTGCTGGATGCCGAGGCGAAGAATGCTGTGCTGCGCCGGGACCAGATTTATTTCACTGAGAAAGATTCTTCGGGAGCGGCCCGCCTGTATTCCCTCGCGGAGTTCAAAGAGCGAAACAATCTTAATATCCGCCGTCGTTATCTGCTGGGGAGATATGGAGCGGTGCCGTCGCTGGGCTCGTTTACGGAATAATCCAGCATCTTGTTGCAGCAACTCGAATGTGAAAGGACGCAATTGAAACCAAACCGCTATGGCATTTCACGTCCGTATGAGCCCCGCTTGTCGCTGCCGATTGTGGTGGTCGTTTGCGATGACAAAAAAACCGCCGTAGCTTACTTCACCGAGTTGAAGAGGGAAGTTAAGGCGAAAGTGACGCTGCATGTTGAGAAAGCCGCGTGCCATGGAGCCACTGCGGTGGAAGTCGTCTCCACTGCGAGAAGAAAAGCGGCGGAGTTGGTGGAGAATCGCGCGGAAGAGGAAATGGTCTGCCGGGATGCCGTATGGGCGTTGATAGACCTCGAATCTGAATCAGACCGCCAGGATAAAGCTCGGTGTGCGAAGACCGGGGCCGAAAAACACGGTGTGTGCGTCGCGTTATCGAATCCATGCTTTGAGGTCTGGACGCTGGCGCATCTGGCGGATACCGGGGAAGACTTCAGCGATTGCGAAGCCGTCATTAAACGCATGAAGGCGGAGTGGAAAAGGACATTTGCAACAGAGTTCCAAAAAAAGTAACCGTTCACGGCCCGGTGGGCATTAATGAGGGAATGGGGCGATCGGTAAAATAGGCGTCGAGCGCAGAGCACAGATAATCAAACCAGGATCGTCCCTGTTGCAGGCACG
>JAKAWN010000272.1 GCA_021827245.1 Acidobacteriota bacterium
CTTCTACCTCGGCGGCGACCTCGGAGCCGCCAGCTATTATGGCTCTGTCATTGGCAACGGCATGGTCGAGACCGGCAACCCCCAATCGGGAATCAAATATTGCGACACGGCCATCAAAATGGCAGCCACCATCAAGGACATGGGTTTTCCGTTCATGGCCTACGAAGGCAAAGCGCGTGCGCTCGTCGCAATGCACCATCCTCATCAAGCGAGGGAAGTGCTGAACGAAGCCATTCACCAAGCCCAGGCTCAGGATGCCCTCGCAGCGGAATCTGAGCTTCTGGTTGTCCGTGGACAGGAAGAAATCGCGGTGGATCGCGCTGACGCCATTCGGGACTTGGACGAAGCCAGGGATTTTTCGAAGCAGCACGGCTTCCGCCATGCCCAGGCTTGGAGCACGTTTGAACTTGCGACCGCCTACAAAGATCAAGGCGACATCTCTCGCGCCGAAGATGAAGCGAACGCCGCCGAGAAATTGACCGAATCGCTCGATGATAAATACCACCTGCCGGAAGACCTGGCGCTGATGGCGGACCTTGCCGCCAAGCAAGGCCGCACGAGAGAGGCCGACCGGCTTTACAGCCGCGCCGAAGATGTGACGCAAGGACTGTTAATTTCCGCGCCCAGCCGCAATGAGGAGAGTTCCCTGATAGCGGCGTTGAGCAACATCTATGTGGGCCACTTCCGGCTGGCAGCCAAGGAAAGGAACGTTTCTGAGGCCTTCCGAATTCTCGAAACCGCGCGTGGGCGCTCAATTGCCGATCAACTACGCAGCGGGGCACAAATCCCGCCGGCGCGCGGCAAGGTGGAAGTGGAAGCGCAGCGCCAGGTTGAGCGATTGCAGCTTGAATTGCTTCATGCAACTTCGCCGCCCAAGAGAGAGACTCTCTTGGAAAACCTATTTGAAGCTGAGCAATTATTGGGTCCGCTGGGGGAATCGCGCACGACATTCCAGCAAGCGACGCTTCGCGGCACTGTCACGCCTCTCAAGGAAATCGAACATTCCCTCGATCCCAACCAGGCTACTCTCGAATACGTACTGGACAGCCCGCACTCTTTTTGCCTTTACATAACGCAGCATCAATCGGGAATCACGCCCCTGCCTGCCAGCCGCGCACAACTGAACAAACTCGTTACTCAATTCCGCCAGGAGATTCTTACGCGGACGGATTCGATTCCGGCTGCGCACGCGCTCTACTCCAAATTGTTCGCTCCGCTTCCGTCAGATGCAATGAAGCGTAATTTGATTATCGTTCCCGATGGAGAACTCAATCTCATTCCATTTGATGCCCTAACGGACGACTCAGGCGAATACGTCCTCGCCGCGCACGTGGTCAGCTACGCGCCTTCCGCGACCGTCCTCCACTTGATCGAAACGGCGAAAACTGTTCACCATCCCAGCCCAACGTTTCTGGGTGTCGGCGGAATCCAGTATCAGCCCCCGGCCATAAAAATCACCGAGAACTCAAAGACAGGCTGGCAGAGCAAAGGCCCAGGAGTCTTAGATCCCTTTGACGCAAAGGCCAGCCCACTTCCCGATTTGCCGGAGAGCAAGAACGAGGTCATGACCGCCGCAAAAATCTTCGGCCCTTCAAGCGTTCTGCTACTGGGGCCAGCCGCGACCGACGCAGCCTTCAAAGCCGAGCCCCTCAGCCAATTCAGGATTGTTGATATCGCCGCCCACGGAATCGCAAGCGCGAGGTTTCCCGACCGCGCGGCACTCGTGCTTGGAGCGGACGCCGCTCGCCATGATGACGGATTGCTACAGATTCGGCAGATCAGAGAACTCCACCTGAACGCCGACTTGGTGACGCTCTCCGCGTGCGACACCGGCGCTGGCCGGTTGGAAGGCGAAGAGGGAATCGAAAACATTGAGCAAGCGTTCCTGTACGCCGGGGCGCGCTCTGTCCTTGCCAGCCTCTGGCTCGCTTCCGACACTTTTACAACTGACCTGATGAAGCAGTTTTACCGGAACCTTGCCGTCGGCGAGGACGAGGGCGAGGCTCTGCGCAACGCCAAGCTCACCCTCATGAAAACCTTTGGCGAGAAAGCCACACCTTTCGATTGGGCAGGATTCACGCTGGTGGGCAACGGTTCGAATTTCATTGAAACCCGCGGTCCATAGCCCCTCTCGTTTCGGCTACCGCATAGGCGGCTCTCAAAACCGCGGCTCCGCTTCTGCGGTTTGCCCGTTTATGGCCAATGTGACCATGTGACCGAACTTTCGGCCCCCGCCAAACAGTGTTCGACGACGCGTGTAGGAATGCGCCATTCGCGCCCCGGTCACCGCACCAGATCGATCTGCCTTGTTCGCGTGCTTTTGCAATACGTCTTTTGCAGAATTTGGGACTCTAGGTAGCGCCGGCGGGGCCATGGTGTGCTGCGGGTTGGCCAAGGCGGGCCGCTTGCATTATGAGATAATTCCGCTCCGGAATACTTATCGCTCGACCGGCGGCAATCCGATACTGTTCGATTGCGGCCTGACGGTCGCCCGACATCTCCAGCAGGTGGCCACGAACCGCGCTCAAACGATGATGGCCGGTAACTCGCGCGTCCGAGTCGAGCAGGTTAAGCAGCTCAAGCCCCTTGTACGGCCCGTGCACCATGGCTACGGCTACGGCATGATTAAGGGCAACCATGGGATTAGCGGACATGCGCTTAAGGAGTTCATAAAGCGCCAGGATCTGCGGCCAGTCCGTATCCTCGATCCGGGATGCTTCGTCATGAACCGCGGCGATGGCAGCCTGCAACTGGTACGGCCCAACCGAGCCTTTGGGCAATACAGCGGATAGAAGCGCTACTCCCTCCGCGATCTGCGCTTTATCCCAGAGCGATCTGTCCTGCTGCGCGAGCGGAATCAACTCCCCTTCCGCGTCCGTTCGCGCCAGCCGCCGAGCGTCGGTCAGCAGCATGAGTGCAAGCAAACCGGCTACTTCCGGCTCGCCTGGCTGAAGATGGTGCATCATGCGCGCCAGCCGAATTGCCTCATGCGACAGATCATCACGCCGAACCTGAGCCCCGGCACTGCTCACGTAGCCTTCGTTGAAAATGAGGTAAAGCACATGCAATACAAAGCGCAAGCGCTCCGCTCGCTCCTCCGCTGTGGGCGGTTGGAAGGGGATGCCCGATTCCTTGATGGTTTGTTTGGCGCGGCTGATCCGTTGCGCCATTGTCGCCTCAGGGACGAGAAACGCACGCGCAATTTCCGCCGTGGTCAGGCCGCCCACTGCCCGCAGGGTCAAGGCAAACGCCGATGCCTGGGTTAGGGCGGGATGGCAGCACATGAAAAGCAAAATGAGTGTGTCGTCCTCCCCCAGATCGCTCTCAGCATCGGTTATGACGGCAAGGGGATTGGCTTCTGTGGCTGCCTTTTCCTCACGGAGCCGCCGAGCCGCCTCACTTCGCAGGTAATCCATCACTCGCCGGGAGGCGACCCGAATCAGCCATCCACGGGGATTTTCAGGCACGCCCTCGCGCGGCCATTGGAGTGCGGCCGCGAACAACGCCTCCTGCACAGCGTCCTCGGCGGCGGCAAAGTCATGGTAGCGCCGTGTGACGGCGCCGAGCACCTGCGGCGCAAGATCGCGCAACAGGTGCTCGGACGATCCGTCAAGGACTTGTTCGTTCATGCGAGTTCGTCGGCTTTTCTACTCATGATCTGCCGCACCTCGATGGGCATGTTGGTCGGCGCTCCGCCGGGCCCCGGGCCCGCCGAGATCCGGGCGGCAATCTGATTGGCGCGCTCCGGGCTTTCGACGTCAACGACCCAATAGCCTAGAAGAAACTCTTTTGCCTCTGGAAACACCCCGTCCGTGATAGGCGCGCCGTCCTTCCCGGCTCGCACCACGACAGCCTGATGCGGCATGGCCAAGCCTTCCGTGGCCACGAATTCGCCGGATTCGGTTAGGTCCTTGCGCACGCGATTCAAATGCGCAAAGTGCGTTTGGA
The DNA here is from genome assembly GCA_021827245.1 of Acidobacteriota bacterium. The sequence continues at coordinate 3,949 of JAKAWN010000272.1, forward strand.
TGTCCTCCTGGGACCATGCCCTATACGTATCCACTCCTGCTTTCGTTCCGGTCATCATCAAGATGTATTTCATGTCATTTCCTCCGTTTGATTTTCGCACAACCTCGTGCGCTTTCACACATAGGTCGGAGCCGGCGGGGTGTTCTCGACATCTCGGGTGACAAATTATTTTTAAATAAGGGCGCCTCCTCCATGTCGATTTCAGGCGTCGAGATCCGACTTAGGGGTGGAGGCGCAAAATGACGAACAACGCATTGGCTGTAGACGTAAGTGAGGACTGGCTGGCGGCCTGCGACATTCAGCGCCGTTTCATGGGTAGTTTGGACGGGCGGACAGAACGAGTGGATTACAGCGCACAATGCCGGCAACTGCGCGCGCTCGGCGGGGACTGCTACGATTTCACAACGCTTGCGGAAAACTGCCTGGCGCTGACCATCGGTGACGCCTCGGGCAAGGGTCTGGCCGCCGCGTTGATGATTTCAAGCGTCCAATCAGCGCTTCGCACCGCAGCGATATTCTCGGGAGGCGATTTGGCCGCGGCCCTTGGGGCATTGAATCGTCAGGTGAACGCATCCTCCTCTGGAAATCGGTATGCCACGCTGTTCTATGGCGTTTTCGATGGAGCCTCGCGGAAGCTGCACTACGTGAACGCTGGCCACAATCCGCCCATGGTCATCCGGCGGGATGGTTCGGCCGCTTGCCTCGAGGCTGGCGGCGCGCCTGTGGGAATGTTCCCGGATTGGAATTATGAGGAGATCGTTGTTCAGCTTAGTGAGGGAGACGTGGTTCTTGCCTACACAGATGGCATCATTGAAGCCGCAAATCCGTCCGGCGAAGAATGGGGAGTCGAGGGCCTCCGAAGCGCGGTGGTCAAGAACTGCGAAAAAGGTACCGACGAGATTGTCCGCGCCGTCTTCACATCGATGGATGAATTCTCGCGAGGCTGTCAGACCGATGATGCGACTGCCTTAGCATTAAGGATAAACTGAGACCCAGCCACCCCCTCTCTCGAAACCCGACTTGCCGGTGCCCTGTCAACTTGACGGTTAGTCGGCTACACGTAGATTGGGCACGGCGGATTTTCGCTCACCTGCCCTCCGGTAACATCGACGTGGGAACTATTTGCGAACTCCGCTTCCAAATGTCACCTCACTTCTAGGGGGTAGGTGTACGGTTCCCACCCGACTTCTCCGATTCCCAGCACATAGGCACCGGCCTTCAGATTGGAAGTGTCGAGTTTGACCTTCAGGGCCGTGACACCATCCTTCCGAATCACTGCCGGGCCTTTTGCTTCAAGAAGCAGTTTTCCCGATTTTGCTCCAATGAGGACTCCGTAATTCCCGGCTTCGCTTCCCAACGGCAGCAGAACCGTCAGGTCAAGCCGACCGCGTGGAAGGTAAACCGGACCGCTAGGTGTGGACGGCGGTTGCACGCCGCGATAGACCCCCCGGTTCTCCAAATTAAGCGTGACCGGCAAGACCGTGGCCACGTTCGGCTTGCCTCCGAGTCCAGCGAACCGGTGGGTTCTCCACAGCCACCCACCAACGACAATAAAAGCAGCCGTTGCCGCAAAAGCGAATGCATATTCCAACTTTTTCCGCTTCGCGGCTTGTTGGCGAATCGCCGTGTACTCAACGAAGCAGGGCGAGCAGCAGCCCAGATGCAAAACCCAGTCTTGCGCGTTGCGCAAATCTATTTTGTCTTGGGCGATGCCCTTCAAGACCTCAGACCCAGGGCACCCAACGCGCTCCGGGTTCGGATAGCCTCCGCTCAACAGCATCCGCCTCGTCGCCTTCACGAGACGTTCCGCGTCGCGCATGGTAACCGCATTAGTGGGCCGCGATTCCGCCATTACTTTGGCCCTCCCTTCTTGGGAGTGAGGCGTTGGCCCCGCATTAGAGATTTTCGCGCCCTCTCGACTGCTCGCAGAAACAGAACCTGCGCGGTATTCGGCCTTATGCCGAGCGCCTTGCCGACCTCTTTCCACGAGCGACCCATTGCCCGAAGATCGGATATGGACCTCTCCTGCACGTTGAAGCTGTTTGAGAGTTCACTTAGCAGCAATTCGTTCTCAAACCGCGCGACCCAATCCGACGCATTTGATGAGCGGACCAAATCCAACTCTTCTGTCGAACCCACGTACTCGACGGGCGGCTGCTTCGCCACATGCCTGTTAAGCCTGTGCGCGACAACCCAGAAGAAATAATCGTCCAGATTCTTCACTTGTTCCCGCAACTGCGGATGGCGGCCCCACACCGAGGACAGCGTCTGGGTGGCCCTCTCCAGCACTCCCGCTGCAACCGCCTCATCCAGACCTTGCTGTCGAGCAAAGGTCAGGACGCGCTTCCAGCTTCGCCTGGCGACCGATAAAATCTCCGCATCAATCGGTCTGCCGAGCTTGTCGCGGGACTCGATCCACAGCGTTGGGTCGTCCTCGATGCCGTCCTTCATCGCACTTGAAGCCCCGCGCCAAGCCCAATACAGCCGTGACCCAGCCGGGCTCCCGTCTCACTCCCAAATTTACCCCTCTATATATACGAAGCCCAAAAATCCGCAAAATGTTACAAACAATTTTGCGTTTCTAGCCCGCCGCCGACCAGATTCTTTGCCTGCAACACATTACCGATGTTACAGCCTCGATGAAAAATAAAGTCGGTAACATTTTGCGATTTTTCGGGCTTCTACTAATTGGGGGCAATTGACGACTCAAAAAGCGGTCGGCGGTACAGCGACCACCGCCCCCCAAAAAACCTCGCGGATTCCGCGCGAAAGGAGACCGATTCAGATGGAAACACGACCCACTAAGACTTCACGCCTTAAACCCTGGCGCAGGGGTGCGCTGACATTCGCCGCTTGCTTGGCGATTGCCCAAAATGCTCTCGCACAGCAGTCGGGCCTATCGCCGTGGGAAAACGCCGTTCAAGTTTTGCAGAATTCCTTTACTGGCCCTATCGCAACCGGCCTCTCGCTAGTCGCGATTGTTGTCGGCGGCCTCGTTTTTGCTTTCGGCGAAGGCAGCGGAAAACGAACGCTTGCCGGAATCATCTTCGGCGTCGGCATGGCCATCGGCGCCGTCAACTTCATGGCTTGGCTCTTTCCGGCATCCTGACATGGCACAGCAACGCATCAATCCGGTTTTTCGCACGCTCAACCGCCCGCTGACGATCCTTGGGGCGGAGCGAAAGCTCTTCTTCTTCGCCGCCATGATGGGAGCGGGCATGTTCAACCTTCTCAAAACTTTCATCGGCGGAATCATCATGTTCTTCGCGCTTTACATCCTTGCCCGCTGGGCGACGAAGACCGATCCGCAAATTCTCCGTTTCATTCTCAACTCCGCCAAGACGTGAACTCAATACGATCCGATGAAGTTCGCGCCGGTCGAGGTTAAGAGGTTCAAGAATGTTCAGGCTTGATCGCATTGACAAAACCTACCGCGAGGCCGGCTCGTTTAACGAGCAGGTGAACCTGTTTGGCTTCATTGACGATCAGGTTTTCCTCACCAAGAGCGGGGATGTCGGTGTGGTGTTGGGCGTCGAAGGAGTTGATTACGAGTGCCTCGACTCGACGACGCTCGACAACCTGACCAAGCGGCTCGAATCCGCGCTCAAGGTGTTCGATGAGAAATGCCGCGTCTATCAGTACCTCTTCAAGCGGAACCGGGCCGAAATTCCGTTCCAGACTTACGCCGACCCGGTGGTGGACGCCGCCATTCGCAACCGCATCGAGTACCTTCACAGCAAAGCGGATGAGATTTATTCCCTCAAAATCTACTACGTCATCCTGTTTGAGGGCTTCCGTCACCAGCAGAGGCTGTTGTCAACTCTTGGGAAGCTGACCTCGGAACCCGGCCAGGCATTCCGGGAAATCGCCGCGCTCGCCTCCACCAAGAAACAGGTAGTCCTCATTGACTCCGAAATCGAGAAGGCAAGGGCGTCGCTTTTGGCGAAGGCCCGCAACTTCGCCGTCCAGGTTAGCGACTTCATGCGCGTGGAGATTCTGGCGAAACAGGAAGCCTTCAAAGTGCTGAAGGCGATTCTCAATTTCTCGCCCGAGAAGACCAATAGCGCACACCTCAATTACGATGCGTTCCTCGATAGCTCACTGTGCGAATCACATCTCGAATGCCATCGCGGGTATCTGCGGCTCGACGATTATTTCGTGAAGGTCATGACGCTGAAAGAACCTTCCGCCCAGAGTTTCCCGCTCATTTTCAAAAAGCTCCTTGAAGTCCCCGCCAATTTCTACGTCGCGACCGAGTGGAAAAAGCAGTCCCCGGATAAGAGCCGGAGCCTTATCCATTCCCGTCGCCGACATTATCACAACACGAAGCGCTCCTTCATGAGCCAACTCAGCATGTCGAACCAGCCGGAGAATCCGCGCGACGTACTGGTTGACGATTCGAAAGAAGCGCAGGTCCGCGACCTCGGCCATGCGCTTGAGGAGCTTGAACTCAAGGGCAATTACTTTGGCGAATTCTCCCTGACCATTGTCGTTTACGACCTCGATTTGTCAAAGGTCGAAGCCGCCTGCGCCGACTTTTATAAAGTTTTCAGCGTCCACGACGCTTCGATTTACGAAGAGCGGTACAACCTTCTGAACTCCTACCTCGCGACCGTCCCCGGCAACTATCCCTTCAACCTCCGGCGGATGCTGATTCTGAATACGAATTATGCCGACTACTCGTTTCTCTTCACCCTTCATTCCGGCAATCAGACGAACAAGCATTTGAACCGCGAATATCTGGCTGTCCTCGAAACGAACCACAAAACGCCCTATTACTTGAACCTCCACTATCAGGATGTCGCCCATACAGTGATTTTGGGGCGGACGGGCGCGGGCAAGTCCTTTCTTCTCAATTTCCTGATTACGAACCTCCAAAAGTATGAACCCGCGACGTTCATTTTCGATTTGGGCGGGAGCTTCGAAACGCTCACCTGGCTATTCGGCGGCGTCTACGTTCGTGTGGGCTTGAATTCGTCGGCGTTTACGATCAACCCGTTCTGCCTGTCACAAACGAAGGAGAACCTCGACTTCCTCGCGCTGTTTGTGAAGGTCCTCATGGAAGGCAAAGGCGAAGAACGCCTGACGACCGATGAATCCCAAGAGCTCTACCACCAGATCGAAAATCTGTATGAGATCGAACCGGAACTCAGGACGCTCAGCACGCTCGCAAACATGCTTGATCGCCACCTCGCCAAGCGGCTTGAAAAATGGACGACCGGCGGGCAATTCGAGTTCGTTTTCGACAACCCCAAGGACACGCTGACCTTCGCCCAGTTCCAATGCTT
>JAKAWN010000273.1 GCA_021827245.1 Acidobacteriota bacterium
CAAGGGACGCCATTCGCCAACTCAGGACTTCCGGTTCGCTGAAGTCTCCGGCCACAGTCTATGTTCGAGGCGGAGTTTACCAGTTGGACAAATCGCTTGTATTCACACCGCAGGACTCAGGCACAACCGAAGCCCCCGTCACCTATGAAGCCTATCCCGGCGAGACGCCGGTGCTGAGTGGAGGAAGAATTATTGCGGGATGGCACAAAGCCAGCGAGGCTGCAGTCCCATCTCCGGCGCGGAATCACGCCTGGGTGGCCGAGGCGCCCAAAGTCAAAGAGGGACAGTGGTATTTTCACCAACTCTTCATCAACGGAACTCGAAAGACGCGCGCTCGCTCGCCCAACCGAGGTTTCTATTACGTCGATGGAGAGATCTCGGCCACCACGCCGGCGCATTTTCGATTTTATGATCGAGACATTCGTCCCCAGTGGGCGAAGGATGGGGACGTTGAAATCATCGCCCTGCAGAACTGGGCGGAATTGCGCGAGCCGATTAAGTCCGTGGACGAGGCGACCCACGTTGTAACCCTTGCCGGCAGCCGCCAGCACTTTGCAGAAGCCAATGCCCGCTACTGGGTGGAGAACACGCTGGACGCGCTCGATGCGCCGGGCGAGTGGTATCTGGATCGAAAGACCGGTCTGGTTTACTACTATCCGGAGCCCAAAGAAGATATGTCGCGCGCTGAGGCGGTAGCGTCTCATCTGAAACAACTTCTTCTGTTTGAAGGAGACGCTGCGAACAATCAGTTCGTGAGCCACATTGAGCTTCGCGGCCTGACTTTCAGCTATACGGACTGGTCACTGCCTGCAACAGGATACGCGGACATGCAGGCGGCTTACAATATTTCCGCCGCTGTTGAGGGTCGGGGCGCGCGTTCCTGCACCATCGAGAAGTGCCGGTTCATCCACCTCGGAGGATACGCCGTCGCCTTGGGCGAGGGCTCGCAGGAGGATCGGATTGCAGGTAATGAAATGACTGATCTGGGAGCAGGCGGCGTCAAGATCGGCGACCCGAAAATCCCAACCGGCAAGCAGACGGAAACCAGTGGGAACCAGATCACCGATAATCACATCCACGACATCGGTATTGTGTACCCGGCAGCGGTCGGAGTGTGGATCGGGCAGAGCAGCAACAACATCGTCGCCCACAACGAAATCAACGATACGTATTACACGGCGATTTCCGTGGGCTGGACTTGGGGATACGGACCGACGGCGGCGCGCGGAAACCTTATCGAATTCAATAATCTCCATGACATCGGGCGTGGGATGCTGAGCGACATGGGTTGCATCTACACGCTGGGAGTCGAGCCCGGAACGGTGGAACGGAACAACGTCTGCCATGACGTTTCCCGTTACAAGTACGGAGGCTGGGGAATTTACACCGATGAAGGAAGCAGCGACATTCTGATCGAAGATAACGTGGTCTACCGGTGCGAGGACGGAGGCTTTCACCAGCATTATGGCAAGGCGAATGTGGTTCGCAATAATATTTTCGCCCTGGGGACCACGGCACAAATTCGGCGGAGCCGGGAGGAAAATCATCTGAGCTTCACTTTCACGCACAACATTGTGTACTGGAAAGACGGCAAGTTGCTGGACGGGACATGGAAAAATAACCAATTCCGGTTCGCTAACAACATCTACTACAACGTCGGCGAAGGCCCGGTTGAGTTTGCGCAGTGGTCGTTCAAGGATTGGCAAGGCCGAGGGCAGGACGTCGATTCGCTGATTGCCAACCCGTTGTTTGTTGACCCCGAACAGGGCGACTTTACGCTTGAGACCGGCTCGCCAGCACTGAAGATTGGTTTCAAGCCGATCTGTATTTCAAAGGCCGGCCCCGAAGGAAGGTAACGTTGCCGGGCAACTCCGGGGTAATGACCGTTACGCAATGCTTCGCGGGAGAGAACCGGTTCCCGGGTGGGACTTTCTCCTCCCTTGGACCAGCACCTTGTCACAGCACACTGAGAATGGCGGCCGAGGCATCGATGATGCACGGTATCCTGTCCGAGGGGAGGCAGAATCCACGTTAGCGAGTTGCGCTGCTTTCAGCGTTGCTTGCCGTCCAGTTGTAGCTTGCGAGCACTTTGCCGGAATGGCTCACAAGCAGTAGGGCTGCGCGGCCCGGATCGAGTGTCGCGTGGATTTCCTTTCCGCTGGCTTCATCCCGGAACGAAAACGACTGTCTCGTGGCATCTTCCGATGTCAGGACATAAAGCGTTGCCGATCCGTAACGCGTCGGACAGATCAGGATTCCGGGATCATCACAGGTAGTTGTGTAAGCGGGAGTGACGGCTGCTGTCTTGAGAGCGAATTTGTAAATCTCGCCAATGGCTTTGAGACTGTCATTCAGTTCTATGGGTAGCGCGAAGTAAAGAATTCTGCCAGCTCCCACTCTTCTCTCCATAAAGGTCTTCCCAGAAGGCAAAAATCCTCGTTCAAGGTAGTTCGTTTTCTCGCCTCCATAGATCAGGAAAGTGCTGCCCCTGGGCCATTCAACGTGCGCGATGCGTTCGGCGAGAAAACCCGGAGTGTAATCAATGCCGACGGCATCCTGCCGGCCCGAGGCGTGGAAATGTGGGCTTTCGTCAAACCGTCCGGACACCAAAAGAGTCGCGCCTGCGCGCACCTTGTCCATGATGGCCTGCCACGCGTGTTCGCTGAAGGTGCGTGGTGAAGGAATGATGATCAGCTTGGGGTTTCCGAGCAATTGGATCTGGTATTCGCCCACTGCATAGGCCGATCCGCGGGCATACTGGTAAAGGGCGCGCACCGCATTCTGCTGCGCTTCGACCGCGTAAGAATTCAAAACCGAAAGCTGCAGGGATTGGGGCAGCACGATCGCTACTTGTGGCGGCTGCTCATCCACAGCATAGGGGGCAGCCTTGCGGGCAAACTGCGCAACTCCGCTGAGCGCGTCTTCCCACAACTTGTCCGACCCATCGCTGCGCTTGATGCCGAAAGTGTCTCCGTCTTCCCATGCCCATTGCAGAGCACCTGTGTCGCCATCAGCAAACCCGAGAGCAAATTTCCGCTCTATCAGGCCCAAGCCCGTGACCTCATCCCAACGCCAGCCGTTGTCCATGCGCCACACGGGCTGGATGCCTGTCTCGCCCACAAAGCTCGGCATCCCCGGGCGTTTTGCAGCAATCGAGTCCCACAGGAGCGCGTCATCGTGCCAGTAGGTGTGGACCACTGTAAAGTCAACCCCCGCTCCGCCAAAGAACTGGTCTAGAACTCGATTGAGAACGCCGCCTTCATCCTGGCCCACGTCCACCAGCTGCCTGGAACCCGTGGAGCGAATGGCCTTGACCATCTGCTTGACCCAATCGTCAAACATGTCCTGGGCGAACAGGTTGTAATCAAAGGCTCGAACCTGGTTCAGATTCCCGGAGCGCGACAGCTCGAGGTCCCGCAGTTTCGGCAGCGGAATCTGTCCGAATTCACCGAGAGATTCCGGCGCGGTATCCCACGCTTCAGCCAGTTTCTGGATAGTGCCATAGCGCTTCTTCAGCCACTTGTTCCACGCCGACAACTCAGTCGGATCGCCGTTTGGAACGTTCCCTATCCACAACTTCTTGGGATTGGAAAAGCTGGGTTCGTTGATCAAATCCCAGGTGAGGAAGGGAACGTTCTTGAAGCGGGAAACAATTGAAAGGAAGTAATCCTGCTCCGCGCGGATGGCAACGGGATCTGTATAAGGATTCGTGCCGGGACCTAAGATGAGCGAGGTTTCACCCGGGTAACGTCGAACAGTCTGCGGGTCAAAAGCGCAGAGAGTGAAGTTGATCTGAATATGGTGCGCCGCTGCGGAAAGCAGGAAAGCTTCCATACCTCGCAGAAATCTTTCATTCACTTCTCGCGGAAGAGGATTAATGAAGTCTGCCTGGTTCATCCAGACCCCCGTCCGAACGAATGACACGCCGCGTTTTTCCATCTCCGCAAAGTCTCGGTTCCAGACGGAAGCATTTCCGTGAGAGTACCCTCTTGAATAGGGATCAGTGGAAAAGTAATTTGTGCCGACAGGAAGAAAGGGTTGGCCGTTGGCCAGCAGCGTGGACTTCCCGGCGGTCAGTTCAATGCCGGAATGCAGTAGTTTATTATCCTGTTGCCAGAATCCTGTCTCGTAAGTCTGCCATGCTTTTCCGGCCGAATCATCATAGTGCGCGTAAATACGGTATAGACCGGGGCTGAGGTGTTCCAAAGGAAAAGTGACATTCGTGCCCGTGTCGCCACTGCCACACTGAACTTCTTTTGTGGCAAGAGCCTTGGAGCCATCGAAAACCGTGAGCTTCACCAGCCCCTGTTGTGCCAAACCTTCCCTCTGCCGAAGAACGTTTCGGAAGTAAACGACGGCCTGGGGCGCCTCGCCAGGTACGATGGTGGCATCACGCAAATCAACCCACATCAGCGTCGCCCCCCGACTGGCGTATTCAGCAGAGTCTCGGATGAGGGAGATGCCGTCGGCAGAAGACCAGAAGCCTGGTCTGGGATCAAAGTTCAGGTAAACACATCGATCGCCGCGCAAAGCCGCAAGACTCTCCGGCTCCAAACCAAGGAAGTCCTCACTGGTGACCAGAGCAGCCACCCGCTCGGCTTTGCCGTCCAGCATGTAGCCCATTCCGCGATAGAGGCCCCGGCCGTATCCCATCGCAAGAACATAAGCGCGCTGAGGGCGCAAATGAATCGGATGGAATGAAGGAAACGAGCCAGCCCAGACAAATTTCTCCATGTCCTTTTGGGGAACTACGTAAGTGTGGTCAATCCCCAGCAGGTGGGAGTATGTATTTTGAGGGCGCCCCTGCAGGAAGTTTCCGGACTTCTCATAGACTGGCACATAAAGCGCCCGACCGCCGAGGGTCAGCAAATTGCCTCCGCTCCGAAGGTAGGTCCGGATGGATGGCCAGGCATCGGCAGGAACTGCCGAGCCGTAAGGAAGAACCAGAAGATCGGCACGTTCCAGTGTTCCGGGATTCTGCAGTGCCGTCAGATCAACAAAGGATGGATGAAGCGGCCGCAAGGCTTCGTCAAGCACATCGCGAGAGACAGGCTGGCTTTCAACAGTTGGGAATCCCGGCTGCCAAAAGACTACAATCTTCGCGAAAGCAGTCGAGGCAAGCAGGCTCAAAGAAAGAAAAGCCACTGCAAGTTTTCCCATGGGGAGACTCCTGGAGAAGGACTCATCCGCTCGTTTCTGATGTTAGGCAGAGAGCATACCATAGCCACTGTGATTGCTCTAATAGACGCATTGCGACTTGCCAGTTTGATACCTCTGAGTATGATCGCGTACGAATCTGGCCGAATCGATGAGCGCACGCTTGACCAATCTCAGCCATGGAGGAAGTAGCGTGGGGCCACGGTGCAAGCACGGTGCGAGCAGACTATGGGGTGCCGGGATTTTCTGCCAGGGGTGGCAGCAGAAGTTGATAGGTGTCCGCCCGCGATTTATGTGGGGCTGTCCCCAATAGCCATCTTCAGGAATATCGCATCCAGCGGCGCAGTTCTTTCAAGGAGGGCCGCTTCCCGTACATCAGGATGCCGACTCGATAGATTTTGGCGGAGAGGCGAATCATCCAGAAGGTCGTTAAGATCGAGAGGATCAGCGCTACCGCGATCTGCCAAAACGGCGGAGTCTGCATGGCAACACGCAGCGTCATCAGGATAGGCGAGAGAAAAGGGGTGAGCGAAAGCACCACGGAAAGCGTTGAATTCGGGTCATTCAGAATAACGTTGAAAAGCAGAAAACTGCACACAATCAACAGTGTCAAAGGCATCTGCACCTGGTGGGCTTCTTCGTCGGTTGAAACAATGGCGCCGGCCGCAGCGTAGAGCGCCGCGTACAGAAAATAGCCCGCCAGGAAAAAAACCACCAGATAGACCAGTAGCACGAAAGGCACGTGGATGCTGGGTGCTTCGGCTCGGGGACGCAGAAATGATGTGACGGCGGAAGTCGAGGCAAACAGCACGCCGATCGTCACTGCCCACACCAAATACTGAGTGAGGGCCACGGCTCCTACGCTCACGATCTTTCCGGTAAGCAAATAGAAAGGCTTGATGGAAGAAACAAGGATCTCAATGATGCGCGTAGATTTCTCTTCCATCACCGAGCGCATTGTGGACATCCCATAGACGATCAGCGTCATATACAGGACCATACCAGCGATAATCGCAATGATGAAGTTGTCCTCGCTTGCATCTCCCTCTTTCCCCGGAGAGGCATTCACCAGCCGGACTTGCGCAAGCTTAAACACGTTCTTCATCCCGCTTGCTCGCCTCCCTTCCTCGCTCAACCGACGCGTGATGACTGCTCCACTTACTGCCCGCTCGATCGGTCCAAGCAGGGCCATTGCCTGCATGCTTTTGGCGTAGAAGCGTGCGGCTTCCGTACCCGAGACCAGGCCCTTGGGTAGAAGTAGGACGCCGTCAAGCTCACTGCCCCTCACCTGTGAATTGAAGTAAGCTTCGAGATGCGCCGGCGGATGTTCCACAATCTGAACGACTTCGGCGTCAGGCTGGCTCGCCGATTCATTTCGTATCAATGCTTTCTCAACCGGTCCGCCGAGCCCGCCCACCTCGTCCAGGATGACAATCTTAACCGTATATGCAGAATGTCCTCCAGAGAGAAAAATGGTTACCAACAGGATGCCCATCGAAAGCAGAGGCAGGGCGGCCGTCCCCAGGATGAAGGCCTTGGTTCGCACTCGAACGATGTATTCACGCTTGATGATAAGCCAGATCTTACGCATTGCGTTCGGAAACCTTCTCAATAAAGATATCGTTTAGCGGAGGTTCAATCAGCTCGAAGCGGCGGATGTGAACGCCACGCTCGACGGCGCTCTTCAGAATCTGCTGGGAATCGGCCCCGGGACGCAAGGTGATTTCCACGACCTCGCCATAGGAATTTGTCCTCCCTACGATGTTGGGAAGCTGCATGAATGCAGGATCGCCAGTGAACTCGATTCGGACAGTGTTGTTGCCGTAAGACTTTTTGATAGCTTTCAGATCGCCATCCAGGAGCTTCTGCCCCTTGTTCATCAGGCAAATGGAGTCGCACATCTGCTCCACCTGGTCCATTCGGTGAGTTGAAAGGATGATGGTGGTGCCCTGCTTGCGAAGTTCAAGCATGACGTCTTTGATCACCGCGGCATTGACGGGATCGAGCCCGGTGAAAGGCTCATCCAGAATCACCAGCGGCGGCCTGTGAAGGATCGCCGCAATAAACTGAACTTTCTGCTGCATCCCGCGCGACAAATTGTTGACTTCATCGTTCATGCGTTCACCCAGGCTCAGGCGTTCGAGCCAGAGGCGGGCCCGGCGTTCCGCCTCACCTTCGGAAAGTCCCTTTAGTGCGCCCAGAAACACCAGGACTTCGAGCAGCTTCATCTGCCGGTAAAGGCCCCGCTCTTCGGGCAAATATCCAACCAGATCCTGTGTCTTTTCACTTAAGGGCTCGCCCAGAACTTGAACCGAACCCTCATCGGGCAGCAGGATACGCACAATCATGCGCAGTGTCGTCGTCTTCCCGGCGCCGTTGGGCCCGAGCAATCCGAAGACCGCGCCCTCCTTGATTCCCATGGTGAGGCAGTTCACCGCAGTGAAGGAATCATACCGCTTTGTGACGTTCTCAAGGCGTACTGCGTCCATCGTTGTCCTGTTGCCTTTGCTCCGGATCCTGAAGTCGCGGACAGGGAAAGAAACCGCACGGGATTTGTAGCATCATAATGGAATGGTGCGCAAGGCCGATTTTTCCCGTGTCTGGCTTGGCAGCAAGTTTGAGCCCTCATTGACGAGCGGCTGTACCAAGATTTTATCATAGGATAAGATAGCGCTTTTACTGGAAATCTAAACAAAAGGAAGGGTCCTGATTTATGCGAAACGTTGTGATTATCGGGTCGGGTTGCGCGGGATTGACTGCGGCTATCTACGCGGCCCGCGCCAACCTGGACCCGCTGGTGGTCCGCGGTCACGAAGCTGGAGGCCAGTTGACGTTGACCACGCTGGTTGAAAACTATCCCGGCTTCCCTAAGGGCGTTCAGGGGCCCGAGCTGATCGAACTGATGCAAAGGCAGGCGGAAGAATTCGGCGCGGAATTCATGGAAGGGGATGTCACCCGAGCGGATCTGTCACGGCGCCCCTTTACTATTGAGATGGACAAAGAAAAGGTGGAGACGCAGACACTCATCGTGGCCACTGGAGCCTCCGCCAAACTCCTGGGCCTTGAATCCGAGCGCAAGCTGCTGGGCCATGGTGTTTCAACCTGCGCAACCTGCGATGGCTATTTCTATCGCGGCAAAGAGGTGGTTGTGGTCGGCGGCGGTGACACCGCTGCGGAAGACTCGTTGTTTCTGACCCGCTACGCCAAGCAGGTCAGCCTCGTGCACCGGCGCGATGAACTGCGAGCGTCGAAGATTATGCAGCAACGCATGTTCGCCCAAAAGCCTATCAACCCGATTTGGAACACCGTCGTCACGGACGTGCTCGATCCGGGCAAGGGTGAAGTTACAGGTGTCCGCCTGAAAAATGTGAAGACGGGTGAAGAATCGATAAAACAATGCGATGGGGTCTTCATCGCGATCGGCCATTCGCCGAACACCCAGCTCTTCAAGGGCCAGCTTGAAATGAACGAAGTCGGTTATCTGGTTACTCACGATGGTTCTCACACGAATGTTCCGGGAGTTTATGCCGCAGGTGATTGTCAGGACCACGTCTATCGGCAGGCGGTAACGGCAGCCGGCAGCGGGTGCATGGCGGCGATCGATGCGGAACGGTTCTTGCAGGCAGAAGGCGCTAAAAGCAAGTGAGCCTCGTGGCTTCTTGCGAGCGGAATAAAGCGCTTACCCGTGCTTTGGGGATGTCGGTCGCTGGGAACTTTGATGTCATTGCCTTGAGGCGAGTGCTCCTGTCCAGAAAAGATGATGGCGGATTCAGTCTGAAATTCATAAAGCAGACACTAGTGCCAATCAGAAAGCGGAGTCCAACTGTCTCAGATCGATCCGATTCGGCAGTTTCAGGGTCTGACGGAATGCCAGGATGAAAAGATCAACCTGGCACAGGCGGCTTTGGCTATTGCGGCCACCGAATATGCGGGGCTTGATCCGGCGCCGTGGCTTGAGTTGCTCGACCGGCTAGTGTAGTGTCCAATAAAGAGCTGGACAATGGTGGGGATTCGGTTTATGCTTGGGCATGTTCCGAAAACTTCCCGTATTGGTTATGAGTCCCACTCA
>JAKAWN010000274.1 GCA_021827245.1 Acidobacteriota bacterium
CATGTCAAGATAAATGTTAAATATATTCGTCACTATTATGGCCTTTCGGAAAGCCCCCACTGAAAACAAACCGTTTGCTGGCTAAAAAAATCAAAATCTCGCTTCCGAGCGCGGAAGTCAGGTTAGGGCTGCTCCGTTGCAGACGGCCCACCGGCAGCCATGGATCCGCCGGTCTTCAGAGTCAGCGCCTGAGCCAGCCCGCGGCACAATGGAGCGTGCCGTGGGTCACTGCGCGTTTTGAGCGTATTGCAAGAATGAAACCATAGGGCCCTACCCACTGGCGTTTGAAATGGAAGGGAGATTCGCAAATGCCCACGTGAAGACCGGCTTCTCTTCGAGATTTTGGCATTGCGCTTGGATTGTTAAATCATGATTAAAGGCTAGGGCTGACCCTGGTCTGTGGAGTTTGCAGTTTCCCAAGAGGTCTAGCGTGCGAAGGTCGGGTCACCCACGCCTATCGCTTCCAGACGCAGCCGAGAGGAGCAGCGCAGCCTGAATGGTCAAAAATGTTGCCAGGGAGGAGCGGAGACATGCGGCGCAGATCCATCAGGAATAAGATTCTGTTATGGGCCGGACTCTGCATGTTCGGCACGCTGGGCATCGTGGTAGCCTACGCTTCTGGCACTACGCGCACCATCGCTTTGGACAGCGCGAGGCAGAGCGTCTTCAGTTTGGCGAAGGAGGATGCCGATGAGATCGCGGTCTTGATCAGCGGGGCCCTCGACACAGCGCGGACACTGGCGAACGCGCTCTCCACCGTCAAGTCGGCCCACGCGGCCCTTACGCGAGAGACCGTGGATTCCATGCTGAGAACGACGCTGGAGCGGAATTCGAACTTCCTGGGCGTCTACACTGCATGGGAACCCAACGCCTTTGATGGAAAGGATGCGAGATTTGTGAATAGCCCGGGATCTGATTCGAGCGGCCGATTTGTTCCCTATTGGAGCCGAAACAGAGAAGGCAACGTCATCGTGGAACCCCTGCTGGGGTACGAGGATACGACGCGCAACGAAACAGGAGGTCGGAAAGGGGACTACTATCTACTGCCCAGGGAGAAGAAGCGGGAGTGCATCATTGAGCCCTATATCTATCCTGTACAGGGGAAGCCTACGTTGATGACATCACTGGTCGTGCCGGTTATGGTCGGCGACAAACACTACGGACTGGCGGGCGTTGACCTGTCGCTGGATTTCCTGGAGAGCTTGGTGGATAAGGCGGATATCTTCCATAAGACCGGCAAGATCTTCATCGTTAGCCACAACGGACTGGTCGCGGCGGCCAGCGGAAATCCGGGGCTAATCGGGAAACCGTTGAAGGCGGTGTTTGGCGATGCCTCAGACGGATATCTGAAGACCGTGCAGGGACGCCAGGAAGTAGTCAAGACGGCCGGGGGAATGGTAACGGCGCTTGCGGCCATTACCCTCGGTCAGACCGAAACGCCTTGGTCCGTAATCATCCAGGTCCCGGAAAAGGAAGTGTTCGCGAAGGCTTCGAGCATGATGTGGAGGCAGATTGCTCTAGGCGTACTGTTCGCCGCAGTTGTGCTACTCGGTCTCTGGGCGGTTGCGGGCGCCATCGCGAGGCCGATTGGCCGGACGGTTCAAGTCGCCGAGCTGATCGCCCGGGGCCAGATCGCCGATGCCAAACAGGCCATCCCTGCTATCGAGAAAGAGTTGGCCGCGATGAATCGGAAGACGGCATCACGGTCTCTGGGAGACGCCGCTGTGCAGCAAGATGAAATCGGCCAGTTGCTAAGCGCGATCTCAACGATGACATCTAACCTGGCCTCGCTCCTGGAACAGGTGCAGAAGTCGTGCGCGCAGTTGGTGTCCGCCTCGATCGAAATCGCGGCTACGTCAAAAGAACAGGAAGCGACTGTCGTGGAGTTCGAGGCGTTGACGTCCCGGGTCCTGACAGCTGTCGAGCAGATCACAGCCACAAGGCAGGAACTCGCCAGGACGATGGACGGGCTCCAGGGTGCAGCGGAGGGGACCAGCCAGCTGGCTGACGCCGGGCGCACGGGGCTGGGGGCCATGGAGGGAACGATGCGGCAGCTGACCGAGGCGACGAGGTCCATCTCCTCGAAGCTCTCGGTAATCAGCGGCAAGGCCGGGAACATCAGCAGCGTGGTGACGACAATCAACAAGGTGGCGGACCAGACAAACCTGCTTTCGCTCAACGCGGCAATTGAGGCGGAGAAAGCGGGAGAATACGGACTGGGATTTACCGTGGTGACGAGGGAGATCCGACGATTGGCGGATCAGACAGCCGTGGCGACTACGGACATCGAGACGATGGTCAAGGAGATGCAGAGTTCGGTGGCCGCGGGAGTGATGGAGATGGACAAGTTCAGCGACGAGGTAAGGCGGGGGGTGAGGACTGTAGGGGAGATCAGCGGGCAGTTGGGGCAGATTATCGACAAGGTGAAAGACGAGACGGGACAGTTTGAGAAGGTAAACGACGGAACAAAGGCGCAGGCGCACAGGGCGGAACAGATCAGAGAGGCAATGGTACGCTTGACCGAAGGGGCAAAGCAGACAAGCGAGTCCGTGAAGCAGTCGAACTAGGCAACGGAACATCTGCGCGAAACCGCGAGGACCTTGCAGGCTGAGGTGGCGAGGTTCAAGTTATAAGAGGCCCGCCTCGTTAACATTGGAAGCTAGGGTTGATCAATTCCCCCTGAGAGTAAGAGTCCACGTATCCGGTATCGACCAGAGAGTGCGCGGCGTTAAACTTCGTCCCTGACATTTCTTCCGCCGAGGTCCTTGATATTGGGCTTCTGGAACTCGACGCCGTAGCCTGTTGAGCCCCGCACGTTGGGAGCGATCGGGACGGAGCCGTGCGAGGCTAGCGCCGCCGCATCATGTTTGAAGTAATCCGCCATTTGTGCAGTCGCTCAATCGCCAAATCCTTCGTTCAATTGTTTCGAGTCCATTCGCCCCGCTGCTGGTGCGGCAACAAAGGACAGCGAGGCTGAGGATATCGCTTGTACAGTTCTGCGCGCGGATGGGTGATACTTTGCCGCTTTCGCAACGTGCGAAACCACTGGGAGAGAGTTGGGACGAGGGGAGTGAAGCCAGAGAAAACTGTGCCGGAATGATTTGCGATCGCCGATATGATCCGGTGGCTTGGAACCAGGAACGGGTTGCAAGCGTAAGAATAAAGTTAAGCTCACCCGTAGGCCGCGCAGCACCTGCCGTTGCCGGCAGGAGGTTCCAGTGAAACACGCAAAAAGCAGTTACCTGCTTGCCATCCTGATTCTGGCTTTACTCTTCCCCAGCGTTGTGGCTTCCGGGCAAACCGCCGCGATGGTTTCATACCATTTGCGCGTGAGGATCGATCCGGCGGCTGGAAGCCTGGCTGTCGAAGGAAGCGTCAAAATCCCGCCGGAAGATTTTAAGGCGCGAAGCCTCGCTTTCTACCTTGACGAAACACTCAGCATCAGGAAGCTGCTGATCGATGGAAAGGAGGCGAGCTTTAAATACGGCGCACTGGAGCTGACCCGCCTGACCCCGGCAAGGAGATGGGTGATCGTGACTCTGCCGCCCGGCATCTCGCCGGGCAGCATCCGAATGGAGATCGGCTACGGAGGTGTTCTGAAAAAGCTTCCCGAGTTCGGCGCGGCGCCGGAGGGCGAGCCGGCGATGGATGACCGGATCAATGCGCACCTGGTCCAACTGGCGGTTTATTCATCCTGGTACCCGCAGTTTGAACCCGAGGGGGCCATCCGATCGGATTTTGAGGTCTCGCTTCCCGCCGGGTGGATTGCGATCTGTTCGGGACGCAAGCTGGGCGAGCAGGCGAAGCAAGGACGTGCCATCACGCGCTGGTCTTCGCCGAGGGACACCGATATCCTCATTGTCGCCTCGCCCGACTTCAAGGAAAAATCATTCCGGCAGGCGGGCGTCAACATTGAGATTTATTACACGCGAATGCCCCAAGAGTTCATCGACGCGGAAGTCCGCCAGGTTGCGGATGTGGTGAAGCTCTACACGGACCTTCTGGGAGAAACGCATATTCCGGGAGGGAGCGTCCGGCACGTCTATTCGCCTCTGCAAAAAGGCCAGGGAATGGCGGGAATCGCGCGGCCTGGCCTGATCGTTACCTCCGAGGGGCGAACGCTGGATGGGCTGAAACGAGACCCGCACTTTTCTCTCTTCCAGCCAATTGCCCACGAGATCGGACACTTCTGGTGGAGTTTCGGCTTTGGCCAGGGCGACTGGATCAATGAAGCATTCGCCGAGTATTTCTCCGCCGTCGCTGTGCAAAAAGTCGAGTCGGAAAAGGAGTTCCAGGCCGTCATCGAAAACTACCGAAAGCGGGTTCGAGAGCTGCCGACTGACGCTCCTTCGCTGGCTACGGTTCCGTTCTCAAATGACCAGGTGGGCTTCGTCGTCCGGTATTACAAAGGCGCGCTGATGCTCAACCAACTGCGGAAAGTTCTCGGTGATGAAAAGTTCTTCCGAGACTGCCGGGAGTTCTTTGAGACTTACAGAGCAAGGTCTGCCACAACCGCGGACTTTCGAAGCTTTTGGGAGAAGAAACTCGGGGCTCAGAAGAAGGCACTCGATGACTGGATCGATTCCAGGGGCGGATTGCCCGCCTCGTAAACGGATCCGCAACCCTTCGATGAGGACATTGCTGCAATAGAGGGCGGCTCGGGGAATTGCACTGGAATCTTAAACAGTTTCCCGATGTCGCTCAGGCGCGGGACAAGGCTCCCTTGATCCGCTCAGGCGTCATGGGTAGTTGCAGCATCCGGACACCGGTGGCGTCGTAGACGGCGTTGGCGATGACGGCACCCATGCAGATGATGGCGGGCTCCCCGCCGCCTTGCGCCGGCTTAGTTTTCGCATCCAGGATGACCGTCTCGATCTTCGGCAGCCAGGAGAAGCGCGGGATCGTATAAGTATCGAAGTTGTGGTCATGGATGTCGCCGCCGGTAAAACGAACCTCTTCGGTCAGCGCGTATCCCATGCCCATGGTGATGCAGCCTTCCATCTGGATGCGGGCTCCCTCGGGATTGACGCACAGCCCCATCTCCTGCGCGCAGACCACACGCTTGACCTGGACGTGGCCCGTGCTCTTGTCCACGGCGACCTCCGCTATGTGGGCAACGACGGTGCCCACATCAGTTCCGCAGGCGACGCCAAGGCCGCGGCCGCTGGGAGATTTGCCCGGCCTCCAGCCGAACTTTTTGGCGGCAGCCTGCAGGACGCGCCGCATTCTCTCGTCCTTCAGATTCTTCAGCCGGAACTCGATGGGATCGATACCGGCCTTGCTGGCCAGCATGTCGATGTGAGATTCGCGGGCGTGGGTGTTGGTGTTGTTGCCGGGAGCGCGCCACGGTCCCGTGGCAAACGGGTGAGCTCCTTGAGGCGCAGTCCAGCCGGAACCGTACGACATTGTGCGATGGTTCGGAATGTCGTAAAACTGCTCCGCTCCTCGGGCGCCGGCATAGTAAACGGCATAGTCCCAGTACGTCATCAGCCCCGCCTTGGTGACCCCCGCCTTGATCTTGATGATTGCAGCCGGACGGAACGTGTCATAGAAAAACTCTTCGGCGCGCGTCCACGCTACTTGCACCGGCTTGCCGGTCAGTTTGGACAACCGCGCCGCCTCCAGCGCCTGGCGGACCGCACTCTTGCCGCCAAAGCCGCCGCCGACAAAGGGCGTGATGACGCGAACGTCGGAAGGCGACATACCCAGCAGCGAAGCCGCCGCATCCTGGAGCGGGAAGGGCGTTTGCGTGGAGGGCCAGATGGTCAGCTTGCCACCCTCTATCCTGGCCAATGCCGTGTGAGGTTCCATGGGGGAGTGGGCAACGTAGCTGTTGAGATAGGTCTCATCCACCACGTAATCTGCGGCCTTCCGGCCCTCGGCGAGGTTTCCGCCTTCGACCACCACTTCTCCCGCGGGCGCAACCTTCAGGAGATGGTCGAAGATCGTTTTGTCATTCGCGAACGGCTTTGGCTTGTCAAACTTTGCCTTGATTTTGCCCAGTGCCATCTCGGCGGTTTCGGGGTCCGGATGGAGCACGGCGACAAGGTCGCCTTCATGGACCACCTGGACGCCATCGATTGCCCGTGCGCCGGAGGTGTCCACGCTGACCAATTTGGCGCCGTGAGCGGGCGGCCGCAGGATGCGAGCGCACAACATGCCGGGCGCCTTGATGTCCCCGGAAAATTTGGCGCGGCCGGTGACCTTTTCGACGGAATCCCGCCGGAGAACAGGTTTGCCTATAATGGTGAAATCGGCGGGCGTCTCGACGGCAGCGCCTTTCACGTGCCGCAGGATCTTCTGGCCTTTGGTGAGCTGGGCATAAGTGACTTTCTTGCTCCCTCCAACCTCATAGACCGTACCGTCCTTGGTCTTCAGGCGATCCTTGGGCACACCCAACTTTTCGGCTGCCAGTTCCACCAGCACAGCTCTGGCTTCAGCAGCAGCGGCTCGGAAGGGCGGACCGAAAAAGCGCGTGGTCATTGACCCGAACGTACCGCGATCCCACGGGCAGAGGGCTGTATCGCCCATCACCATATGCACTGAATCAAGCGAAACGTCGAGCTCGTCGGCCAGCATCATTGCGAGCGAGGTGATCACACCCTGGCCCATTTCGATCTTTCCGGTATAACCGGTGACCCGGCCGTCCTCACCAATGCGGAGGAAGGCGTTGAAATCCTCGGGAAGTTCGTGGCCCGCGCCGCGGCGCTGTCGGCCCTGTCCCTCCTGCTGTGCCAGCGTGCGGGGCACCGTGCAGAAGACCAGGATGCCGCCGCCCACGAGCTTGAGGAACTCGCGGCGGTGGAGCGGGAACGCCGGTCCCGGATCAGCCTTCATGTCGGAGAAATCAAGCGACAGATTTTCTTCCTCAAGGGTCAATGGTTTTTCGGTCTTCATCGTGCGCTTCCTCCCATCTGTCTTGCGGCTGCCTCAATGGCGTCAACGATCCTGGTATGGGCTCCGCAACGGCACAGGTTACCCTCCATCTGCTCGATGATCTGGCTGCGTGAGGGCCGTGGATTGTTGAGCAGCAGGCCGTAGGCGTTCATGATCATGCCCGGGGTACAGTAGCCGCACTGCAGAGCGTCATGCTCGACGAAGGCTTGCTGCAGCGGGTGCTGCTTGCCGTTGTGCTCCAGGCCTTCGATGGTGATGACCTCCTTGCCGGTCACGTCGCTCATCTGGACCGAGCACGACCGCACGGCTTGGCGATCGATAATCACGGTGCAGGCGCCACAGAGAGCTTCTCCGCAGCCGTACTTGGGGCCGGTGAGCTTCAGGTCGTAGCGAAGGACCCAGAGCAACGTGCGGATGGGATCGACCTGCAGGCTTACGGGCTTTCCATTGAGTTTGAATCGAAGGTTTTCCTTCATCGAGGTTCCTCCTGAAATCGAACGCGCGGCCGGAGAGGATCGCGCCCCGGATTGTCCTATGTCACGCATGATTATCACACTCACGGAAGCACTCGCTGTGATCTAGGTCACTATTTAGGCAATTGAATGATGCTCATTAAGGGTCTCTGCCGCCAGTTGACGGTAACGGTCTCGCTTGTGCCGCAGCTTCGCGAGGCCATTGCATGCAGGAGCCTCCGGGTACAAAATAGGTGCCACGCTGCGAAGCGTGTGCCGTGCGTATCTGTCCTTCTGAGGGTAGAACCACTCGTATGGAGAACTGCAAATGATCGTGAAACTCTGACAGTGACGCTCGACACAGCGCTGGAATGAGCAGGTGAGATACGATTTCCGAACTCGATGGCGTCCGTCAGACTGTGGCGACCATAGAAGCCAGCGAAACAAGCCGAGATGCCGTGATCGTCTGTAATCCCCAGCAAACCAGTTCAGGAGATTTGGGGAGGGAGGAAACCTGATGAAGAGATTCATGCTGATCGGAATTATTCTTCTAACGGCGGTTGCCCCGCTGATGGGCGCATCCTACTATCCACTGAAACTAGAGGACTCAAACGCCGTCTACTTGACGCCCGATCAGTTCCCTGTGCACGCGGACGGCAAGGCCGATGACAGCGCGGCGATCCAGCAGGCCATTAACAAAATTCAGTCGGCCAGGGGGCAAGGGGTGGTCTTTATTCCATCAGGCCGCTACCGGCTGACCCGAACGATCTTCGTCTGGCCGGGGATTCGGCTGATCGGCTATGGACCTACGCGGCCGGTCTTTGTTCTGGCTGACGACACGCCGGGCTTCCAGCAGGGACCCGCTTACATGGTTTTCTTTGCCGGTTTTCGTCCGGGAACACTTCCCGCGAGATTCCGGAAGTTCTTTTTGAGCCGATTTCCTGGCGGCCATCCTCCTCCGACGCCTGGAACAGTCCCTCCCACTTTTGTGCCCGACGCTAATCCGGGAACCTTTTACTCCGCGATGAGCAACATCAACTTCGAGATTGGAAAGGGTAATCCTGGCGCCGTCGGGGTCCGCTTTCATGTGGCACAGCATTGCTATCTGGCGCACATGGACTTCCACCTGGGTTCCGGCCTGGCGGCTCTTTATGACATTGGCAATGAAGCTGAGGACTTGCACATTGAGGGAGGGCAATATGGAATGATCACCGGCAGACCCTCACCGGGCTGGCAATTTACTCTGATCGATTCGAGCTTTGACGGCCAGAAGTATGCTGCCATTAAAGAGCACGAAGCGGGGCTCACTCTTGTCCACGACGAGTTCAAAAACGTCCCCGAAGCCATAACTATTGAAGCCGGACATCTCGAGGAACTCTGGGCAAAGGATGTGCGGCTTGAAAACATCAGCGGGCCAGCGATTACCATCAGCCAGGAGTACAACGCCAACACTGAAATCAACTTGGAAGATGTTGTGTGCCATCGGGTGCCGGTCTTTGTCCGGTTTCGCCAGAGCAGCCGGGAGGAATTAGCGAAAGGCGAGACCTATCGCGTGAGCGTTTTCTCGCACGGCCTTACTATGCGCCGGCTGGGCGCCAACGCCGAGATTGCAACCAGCTACGTTGCCTCAGCCTTGAACACGCTGCCCCCAGTGGGGTCTCCGGCGATTCGGGAACTGCCGCCCGAAAGCACCTGGGTCAACCTGAAATCGCTGGGAGCAAAAGGGGACGGGAAGACCGATGACACTGCGGTGATCCAGAAGGCGATCGACGAGCATCGAGTGATTTATATCCCCTCCGGGGACTACATCATCAGCAACACCATCCGGCTGCGCCG
>JAKAWN010000275.1 GCA_021827245.1 Acidobacteriota bacterium
GGAATGGTTTAAGGGGCAAGAGGTGATGACGCAGCCCACCTTGTCTCTCTACGCGGCGTCGACCGTGCTGCTCGAAGAACTGAAACGCGCGGTTGACGAGCCGCTGCGGGACAGCGTCAATAAGGTGTTGAGCTTCTCTGACAGTCGGCAACAGGCTGCTTTGATTGCGAGCCGCCTGCAGCGCACGAACGAAGATTTTACCTTTCGGCAGCTTATTTATAGCGCATTGAGTGATGTGAAGCGGCCCTTGTCCACAAAGGAGATGCTGGCGCGCCTAGTTGAACGGCTAGATGACGACTTTGCCTTGAAAGGCCTGTTTTGCGAGAAGGATGAGGCCAGCGATCCACCTGCGGTTCGCCGGCGCGTTGCAACCTTACTCTTCCGGGAAACATGTACGGAATACAGGACCCTCGAATCACTCGGGGTTTGTTCCTTGTTGTATCCCGACGAATTATTCACCTTCGGTCTGAGATTTCTAGCCAATGAGCCTTTAGGAAAACGACTCCCTGCGAGTGAACAAAAATCTCTCGTGGCAGCAATCATGAACTGGGGCTTTCGCTTTCATCGGTGGGGTATTGCGCCTGAGATCAGCCTTGACTTTGCTGAGCTCGAACGCTACGGGTATCAGGACCGCAGCATTTGCAAGCAAAGCGCTGGCCCGAATACTGCAGGGCTTTCACTGCATCAGGCGAATCGGAAGAGCAGGCTGTATAACTTCTACGCCAGAATCTGCCGACGGGAAAAGGTTTCCTTCCTCCAGGGAGACTTGGACGGGTACAACAGAATGACTGGTGGATTTTGGGACCAAGTGGCGACGCAGCCAGATTTGCTTTTCCGGCAGCGCTTGCGCCAGCCATGGGATGATCGTAGGCTATTCATCATCATGGAGGGGACTGATCCGGACAGTTTCAAACTGCGCCTCAATTGGATGTCCCTGCTGTGGAAATCCGCCCCAGACGACTCGCTCGTTTTCCGTTGTAACGCTTGCGGGTTCCTGACTCGAACGAATGTCCGGGGTGTCTGCCCGGTTCGTGACTGCATTGGTACGCTCGAAGAGACAAGCCTGCGGGAGCTCGCCGCAACAACTTTTTCTCCGGTTCGACACTACCTCCACCTGCTGAGGGACAAACCGCCGAAGCCCTTACTGGTTGAGGAGCATACGGCCCAGATTTCACCGCGCACGCGGCGCGAGATTGAGAAGGAATTCCGTGACGATTGCATAGGTTCCGTCGATGTAATATCCGGCTCTACGACATTCGAACTGGGAATTGACCTTGGTAGCGTGAACGCGATTTTTTTGGCCAACATGCCGCCGGAGGTCTCCAATTACAGGCAAAGGGCCGGGCGGGCAGGCCGCCGTGCCGGCATGCTGCCAATTGTCCTTACCTATGTCCGCGAAAGGCCACACGACGCGTATTTCTGGAACCGTGCAAGTGATTTCATCGGCGGCCCGTTGCGGCTGCCCAGATTCTCGCCTCCAAGTCATGAAGTGTTGCTTCGGCATATCAATGCCGTGTTATTCGCCCGTCTCCTGCAACTTTTCCCAGCCCCGAGCGGTCTTGAAGGACCGGCATCCGGTGATTTTTTGAAATTCTGTCTTGAGCCGGGCCTCAGAACTGCCATCCTACACGATATTGCCGATCAAACATCCGCCCTGTCAGGCAGTATTCAGAATCTGCTTGCGGCGAATCCTAAAGTCGAGATTTCACCGGGAATATGCGCCGCGAAGTTTTATGAAAGGCTGGAGCATCTTCAGCGCACATATGCAGTGGCACGTGAGGCAGATGGTTCCATCTCCGTGTTCAGCGATTACGGAATATTGCCGAGTTACAATTATCCAATTTATGTGGACGAACTCAGACTGTACGAGTGTCCCCGAACGGAGTGGCCCCGGAGCAATCTCAAACTGCAGCGTGACAGAAGTATCGCACTATCCGAGTATTATCCCGGTCGCGTGATCATCGCTGGGAAAGCAGTTATCAGGTCTATAGGTTTGTGGGAGGGTTTTGAGTATCAGCCCTTCCATTACTGCAAGGCCTGCGGCTACATTGACACGCAGCAATCTTCTGACATATCGGAGCCATGCCCACACGGGTGCGGGGCGCTTGTTCCTCGGAAGGCGGTTAAACCCCTCGGCGGATTCTTGGGAAGGTATGAACGGAGGCTTTTACGCCAAGACCCGGAAATGTTTTTGGTGAAGGGCGGCGAATACCTATTCGATCCCCGCGGGAGCCCACCGCCTCAATTTCAAGAGCGTGGCAAGGCCATTTGCGCCGCCAGGCAGAGTTCATTCCATATTCAGCAATCCGGCGCCCGTATGCGGACGTTCACGCCACGCCCCGGTTCAGAGAAGCCTTTGATCCTTAGCCGCGCCAGGGAGGCTGACGTTTCCCTGCCCGGTCGCCGACAGTACGAATGCCTCGTCCTGCCGGAAAACGGTGGTAGGCAACGGGAGGAAGTCTATCTGATGCATGAATTCACTACAGATATCCTGCGGCTTCAAATCAAGACGTCAAGCATTGGCCAATTGCTGCTCCGGTCCGAGCCGCTGGGAGAGACGATTTCGGCTGATGACCCCGCCGAGCGAGAAAAAGCCAAGACCATTTTTCTTTGGACCCTTGCGCAGGCCCTAAGCACAGGAGGGGCGCGTCACCTGCAAATCGATCCTAATGAGATTGCGTTCACCTTTCGGCATGTACCCGGAAATCTGCTGCTAAACCGGGAAATCATCCTTTTTGACACGGCGTCCGGAGGAGCAGGATACTGTGACCAGCTTTTTGAAAACCTCAATAAGGTGTTCGAGCAAGCTTTCGATCTCCTTTCCTGCCCCGACGGCTGTGGTGACAGCTGCTACTCCTGCCTGCGATCCTATAACAACCAAGCGATTCATTCCCGCCTGAACCGCTTTTATGTCCGTGAAGGGCTTGGCAGGTTTATCCACGCTAACTGGACGTAGTTCTCATTTCTTGATGGCCCGCCGTGGCTATTGTCAGACCTCATTTCCAGAGGGTCCTGATATACCCCCTCGTGATCGGCCCGAAGCAGCCGCTCGTGGGCACGATGCCGACCGCCTTCTGGCACTCCTTGGGGTCGGCGAAGGTGAGGGTGATTTACTTTTCGGAGTTATAGATGGCCTCTATCTCCGAGGCGGAGAGCGCGCGGCTGTAGATGGATAAAAGACATGAATGTAGCTACCCGATAACTACCCCTGGATTAGTCCCAGTTTCTTTCTCAGCCGGTATGAATCTGCGAAGCGAGCATATCCCTTCCATGAAGCAATGGACGCATCGTACGTTTCCTGCCGCATGCGCCCGCATCTTACCATAGCCTCGTAATACCGCTTCCGCTTCAGGAACCGCTTGACCGTGGACTTTCTCAGGCGCAGGAGCTTTCCACGGATTACATATCCGAGGAAATCGACGCCCTTGTCCACGGGGGCAACCTCCGCCTTCTTCGGGTGAAGCGACAGCCTGAGCCGGTCGTTGAGAAAGGCTCGGACTTCTTCCCTCACGGCGCGGAGATGTTCTTTGTCGGCTCCGAGGATCAGAAAATCGTCCATGTAGCGCAGGTAAAACCGTTCCTTCAGGACACGTTTCACAAAATGATCTAACTCGTTAAGGTACGCATTCGCAAAGAGCTGACTCGTGAGATTGCCTATCGGTATGCCTCGCGCGTTACTCTCGATGATTGTGCGTACCAGCCAAAGAAGATCGCCGTCGTGAATCTTTTTGCGAACAATGTCGAGGAGTAGTGTTCCGTCGATGCTCTCAAAGAATCTGGAGATGTCGCACTTCAAGCAATAGACACGCGGCAGGTGGCTGCTCTCCCTCTCTCGATTCAGCGTTTGGATGTAACAGTTGAGCCGCTTTACGGCGGCATGGGTTCCCTTTCCCTTCCGGCAGGCGTAGGAATCGTATATGAAGGCGCGGTCCAATATGGGTTCGATAACGTTGCATACCGCATGATGGACCACGCGGTCACGGAAGGGAGCGGCTTTGATGACGCGCCTCTTTGAATCCGTCACCGCGAATGTGCGATACGTTCCATGGACATAGCGCTTCGTCATAAGTTCCCATCGAAGCCTTGCAAGGTTCTCTTCAAGATTACATCCGAATCTCAAGATAGAGGCGCGATAGCGCTTCAACGCGCGCGCCTCGAGATACGCCCGATGGAGATTTGGGAAATCCGTGACGTCGGAGAAGAGGCTCATGAGATGATGGGGTGTGCGCGCCCTTTACCCCGCAGGAGGGCGTATGACGCGCGATCCCGCGGGGGAACGGACTCATATTTTCCTCCCGAACGGGTTCGGAAGGAGGGAATACGGGCCGTAACCGTCTTGGCGCAGACACGCTCCCATCGGAGCGTGCGCCCGCCGGAAGCAGGCGCGGAAATCCGTAGACATTCCGTTCAGGCCAAACTGATCTTGATGAATACCGGACGCAGCGGAACCCGATGTTGTTGTTCGTGTTGCCCGGAGTGTTGTTCAGATTCAACGCCTCCGCACCCGCATTCGCACCATTGTTCCAGTTGCCGCCGCGAATGAAACACCGCCGCGTTATGCCCCTATCCCCGCCCGGAGACCGGGCTCTTTGATTATATCCATTTATTGCGGAAATCTCGCCATCCAGCCGGAGAGCATCCGCCCAATCTCATTCATCCGTTCTGCGGCAATGCCGTATTGCCGCACGCTCATAAAACCCAGGTCTTTCGCAAGGCGGATGAACATGCGGAGTTCGTCAAGTTCGGCGCTCGCCCTCCGCAAAACGGCATGCTTCTCCCGCTCGGCGTTCGCGATGATGAAGGAACGGATCAGATCGATCGTTGCGTTCTCGATGTGCTGGCCAAGGATGAACCGCTGGCTCTTCGGGAATTTGTTCACCACCGGATGGAGCCACAGGATGAAATCGTAGGTCTTTTGGTAGATGACAAGATCATCGAGCATGACAGAGCGAAGAAAAATCGCGGAAGAAATGCCGAAGATAGATTGAAGATTTCAGATTGCTACGCGACGGCTACCGGACGCAGCGGAACCCGAAGGTGTAGTACGTGGTGCCCGGAGTGTCGTTCAGAATCAACGCCTCCGCACCCACAATCGCACCACTGCTCCAGTTGCCGCCGCGAATGAAACCATACACGGTCGTATTGGACGCGGTACCGTCGGAATATATCACACCGATGCCCTGAGATGAGTTCCACGTGCTGTTCAGAGGACCGGCGGTTTGCTGCGTCATGGTTCCCCAGTTCGTGATGGCGGTATATTGGCGCCAGGTAAAACCAGCCGTGCCGCCATAAGGTTCGTTTTCACCTGCGATCGTGTTATTCGTCCACTCCCAAACGTTTCCCGCCAGGTCCCAGATGACCGAGCCGTTCGAAAGGGTGAGCGTGCGCCGCTGGTTGCCGCCGGTATTCGTCTCGCCGTAGTAACCATCCGAATCGTCCGGGGAGGCTTCGAGGGCATTGGCCGGGGCGTTGTCGTTGTGGCCGGAATACACATACCCCGACCCCACCGCTCCGCCCGACCAGTTAGTGGCCACACCCTCCGCATTCCAAGCGATGGTCTGCCACTCGTTGTTCGTGATAAGGTGGGCGCCGATCGAGGCGCAGTAGGAAGCGGCGGTCGTCTGGTTGATGTTCGCAATGGGATAGCCGTCCGGGGCGCTGCCGACGGAGTAGGAGCCGGTGCAGGGCTGGCTGCCGTTCGCATAGGTGTCGTAGCCGGTATTGGGCGCGGTGAGCGGGGTTGTGCCCGCGAAGCACTTGGCGTCATATTTCATCACCCAGAAATTCGGCGTTCCGAAGGTGCTATTGCCGGGGACGAGCACCCACGACTGGCCGCCACCCAAGGCAAGATTGTTGCCGACCTGGAACATGCTCGGGTTTGTGCCCGCTTGGGCAAGATAGGTCTCAGACTCCGGCACCGCCCAAAGCTTGAAGGTCGTTCCGTTCGTTTGGAAGGCATAGTACTCGCCGGAGGACGAGGTGTTCACCGGATCAACGGGGAGCTGCCCGAAGGGCGCGCCGTAGGAGGCGTCCTCGAAATCCACCGGCAGCCACCCCGTGCCGTCCACCTTGCGGTAGGTGGAGCTTGCGGCACAGTGGAAATTGCCGCCGGCAAAAGGACTGCCCAGGCCCGCGCAGTCGGTCCCGGCAGAGGTGGTTGCCGTGGGGTCGGGGAGGGAGAGATACGTCACGCTTGAGGAAGCCAGGGGGAAGCCGCCCTGGTCTTCGGCGTAGAGCATGAGGGCCTGTTGGAGATTCGCTAAATCTGAAAGGCGGTTGGCGTCGCGGCTTTTGCGCAGCAACTCCCCCGGGTTCAGTGAGATGACGACGACCGTGGCAAGCACGGCGATGATGGCAATGACAATCAAGAGCTCGATCAAAGTGAAGCCGTCCTTCCGGTGAATTCCCGTCCTTTCAGAGAGCAGGGCGGACGAGGGAGCCTGCGCCCGATGGCGCGTCACCCGCGCCCCGATGAGGATGCCCATTGCGCTCCAGAAGGCGAACCAGACGACGAGGAAGTCCAGATCGCCGCCCACGAGCAGCGGCAGATGCACGAGGGCATCCCCGAGGACCAAAGGGAGCACGCCCACAAGGGCGGCAACGAGCCAGAGCAGGAGCGCTCCCGCGAGGAACCCCGCACAGCCGGCGAACACCACAAGCGACGGGCGGGAGAAGCGTTTTCCTTGGTTCATGGGGAGGTTTCTTAATTATAGAATCTTAGGAACTTGGCGCAAGCGGAGTGATACTGCTACGTCAGTGCTTCGAGCCTGCGGTTCTCGCCCGGAATTTGCCGAAAAGGCTTATCCTGCCGCAGGCAAGGGCTTCCCTTGAATTGTACCAAATGGAGAGAAACCGGGATGTGGATTACGCCCGTGGTTTTGTGCCGTCGCTCCTCTCCGCGCGCCGCCCTTGATTTCCGCCGTCATGACAGTATGATGAATCGGTGACCAAGCAAAGGTCATCAAGCCGCGGTTGCGGTGCATGTCCCTTTTGCGGCGCAGAGAGGCGGGTTTTTCCGGTCGCACCGCAGGCCGAATGCTTCACCGCCTGTAAATAGAATATCCTTCATCTCCGGTCTCCTCCTTCTCATCAATCTCAACCGCCCGCCTTCAGCGCAAGTGAGGCTGTCACCCAAGCTTGAAGAAGTTGCCCAATACCGCGCCGAGCAGGCCTACGCCGATTTCTCGCATGAGGGGTTCACCAAAGCGTTCCAGAAATTTGATTACGAGTACGCCGAGGCCGGCGAGAATCTCGCCAAAGGATACTTGGCGACGAGCAGCATCCGCCGCGCCATCCTCATCGACACGGCCTTCCTCAATTCCCCGACCCACCGCGAAAACATGCTCGACCCGGCATGGCGCGACGTGGGTATTGGAGTGTACAAAAACGTTGTCGCGGTGGAATTCGGCTACCTGAATCCATGACCCAAATGGAAGACGATTGGCGCCATCCCGAGCTCCAGCCGGGAGAGGTCTTCGTCAGCAACATGACGCGCGACGAGTTCGAAGAATTTCCCTATGCCTCGAAGCGGATGGGGGAGTTTGAGTACGACAGCGCGGGGCACCGGCTCCCTGCGCCGGACTCGTTCCCCGTATTCATTGCGGCGGCCGAACTCGCCGAACACCCGATTGACCTCGCCACGCTCAGAAGGCTGTGGCGGAAAATCCACGAGACGAGGGGGCCTACCCGCCCGTGACGCTTGCTTGTGGACAAGACAGGCTGGCGCGGTATACTTAGGGGGTACCCCAGTGGCTTCCACCCCTCTTTTCTATCTTGCCTTGTTGGTCCTTGTGAGCGGCCCCGTGGCCGGTCTTTTTCTGCTGTTCGAATGGCTCCGCCACAAGAGGAAATACTTTTTTATGCTTGCCTGGGCGCTGGGGCTCTTTCTTCTCGACTGGTTCCAGATTCCGACCGCCCTTTTCGGCGCGGGCGAGCACTTTGTCTATAGCCGCTTCGATACCCTGTTTGCCATCAGCCTTCCGCTGAGCTTTCTCGGGTTCCTGCTGATCTATCTGGGCATTCGGGATGTCACCCACACACCCGTCCGAAAGATGACCTATATCTGGTTTTCCCTCTTGTTTCTTGCCGCACTCGCCTTTTACGGCCTTCAATACTGGACCGCGCATCCCGTCGAGAGCCGCCTCAGCCTTCTCACCTCCCTGGCCTTCTTCTTCGTTCCCGTGCAAGTCTTGATCTTCTCTGCCCTCTGGGCGGGTTTCCGGAACAAAAACGCGCTCACGACCAGGCTTGCCCGATGGGGCCTTGCCGTGCTCATGGCATCGGTCATCGCCGCGCTC
Organism: Acidobacteriota bacterium; assembly: GCA_021827245.1. Next base: position 8,298 of record JAKAWN010000275.1, read on the forward strand.
GCACGCTACGCCCTCTACGTCGACAAGCTTATCCTGTACCCGCCGGAGTTTGCACTGCTTTTCATCAGGTCATCGCGTTTCTACCTCGCGACGCAAATGCTCGGGATTGTGCTGCTGGTTGCGGGGTTCCTCCTGATCCACAAAGAAGTGTTAAGCCGCGAAGCCCAGTTGGCGGAAGGGCAGTGATTCTTCACGAAAGAGCTGGATTCCGCGCTGTCCTTGTGCGGCAGGACGGGCGAGGATGACACAGCCGGAGCCCGTGTGGTTAGGAATTTCACCGGTGGGGAGACGGTTACGTCGTACTGACTTCTTGAGCGTTAATGAAAAGCAGAAACGAGGGAGGGGATGCCGGCCTGCGGGCTCGGGGGTGAGTAGGTTGCCCCTACTTATAGATAAGCGAAGCTCTCCTGAGGCTCTCTTTGGATTCTGGTTCCCAAAATTGAATAATTTCTAAGCCGCGACGTTTCCGAGAGCCGGCATACTGGCTGAGATCTAACATGTAGGCTTCATAGATCTTTCCTGGCCGCCCACTAACAGTGACGCGCGACCGCACAAGGTGGAGTAACTTCAAATCAACAAGTTCATGTATCAGGGTTACTTCTACTCCTTTGGCATCTTTGTTCAGTAAAAAACAGTTGGTTTTCGCTTCCTCAAGACAGAACTCTCGGATTCGCTCAAATTGCTGGTCAAGATTCTGTTGGTCGTCAGAGGCAGTGTCGCGCTTAAACTCTTCCCGCTTTGAACTGTCGTATTCTCCGGATGCTATGTTTACATCCTCCGCGTTAATTTTGGTTCTGGTTTCTTTGTTCGCACCCACGCGTTCGCGAGCAACATCGATGGACCTTCTAAAAATGGATAAGAAGTCACGTGCAACCCCTCCACTTGC
>JAKAWN010000276.1 GCA_021827245.1 Acidobacteriota bacterium
AGGTCTTCACTACAACGCCTGCCGGGGGAAGTCTTGTTGACGGGAAAACAGTTGTCGGCCCCAAACGAGCCAGAATCGCGGAAAACAACGCCCAGTTGTCAAAGTCGGGTTAATAGCCAACAGCGAAATGGCGTGTAATGAGATAAATACCGAGATTGTCAGAAAATCCAAAGGCTTGCGAGTTCGTGTTGAGTCGAGTCCCCCCTTCCGCACCAACTCTCAATGTGATTTTTAAGTTTGCAAGGGCTTGCTTTGCTGTCCTGACTTGGTTCGCTTCGTGGCACCAGACATATGACCGCCGGAATCTTTCGCCACGGCGTCGGCAACGAACATGGGTTTCCCCTGTAGTGTCACAACCTTTCCTTCTACCTGCACGTAGCCATAAAGCCCAGGCATAATGCCTTTCCAGCGAATGGGAACGGTCATGCATCCGGCGTCAAGTCCTGCCAGCAGCCTCTTCCGGCAGTGCCGGTCGGCCAGCGAGAGAAGGTGCTCCTTTGGATTAACTCCCGCTACGACGCCGACTACCCTCAACTCTCCGCGGTAGCTGGTCGGGCCCGCCGCCAGTGCGGGCACTCCAACGGTAAGGGTGACGCTCGGAGCGAGTTCGCTGCCCAGCATCGAAGCTCCCAGGCGATCTTGCGTCAGCCATCCCACCGCGATGACAATCAGGACAATCCCCGCCGCGATTGCCAGTTTCCAATGCCTCTTCATGGGCTCTCCTCACATGCTGCCTTTTCGTCCCCACAACCCAGTGCTGGTGCTACCATAGCCATGCGCGCCGCGCGCAGAGACTGGGGTCGCTCAGCGAAGATATGATGCTCAAAGGAATCCACCACGTTGCAATCATCTGTTCGAACTACCAGCGATCGAATCACTTCTATGTCCATACGCTGGGACTCGAGCTGGTGCGGGAGATTCATCGCCGCCATCGCGGCTCCTGGAAGCTGGATCTGATGGTCGGCGGCGAATATCAGATCGAGCTCTTCTCCTTCTCGGATCCGCCGAAGCGCCCTTCACATCCTGAAGCATGTGGGCTGCGCCATATCGCCTTCGAGGTGGACAACGTCGCAGTTGCCGCCGAACGCTTTAGGCGGAAGGGCATCGAAGTAGAACCCATCCGAGGGGACGAAGCCACCGGCAAGAAGTTCACGTTCTTCGAGGACCCCGACGACCTTCCAATCGAAATCTACGAAGTCTGATGCCATGACCGGCTTCCCCATTTTCTACTGGTTCGCCACTACGCGGATCTGCCGGATGGTGACCTGGCACAGCAAGGCGACAAGTTAACTAGCCAGTTGACTTTCCATCCTGAAGCCTTATTTTAGGTGTGCAGTCTGCATCCTGGTGACAAAAGTCATACTTCGAGGTTTTCGGAAATCATATTGTAGGTATCTGACCATTATTCCGAGCACAGCGTTAACGCCAACACAAGGATCAGACCAATGGATGCCAAGACCAAGCGGGGCCTGATGGTCTCCAGCAAATGGGGCCAGGCCATTGTGATCGTCTTTCTATTCGGGTTCTTTGTTCTGGGGCTTCTCGCCTACCGGACGTACACCAGCGAACCTCCCATTCCCGCCAAGGTCGTCGATCCTTCCGGGCAGATCCTGTTTACTCATTCGGATATCATCCGCGGGCAGGAGACTTTTCTGCGAAACGGGCTGATGGAATATGGGTCGATCTTCGGCCACGGTGCTTACCTTGGGCCGGACTTTACCGCTGACTATCTCCACCGCGCCGCACTCATCGTTCGCGACGAGTACGGAGGTGCAGCATCGGATGTCGCGCGGGCGAAAACCATCCAGGACTTCAAGACAAACCGTTACGACCCTGCGACCGGCACGCTGGAATACACGGCCGCTCAAGCCACCGCCTTCAGGGAACTTCAAGCTCACTACCGGAACTTTTTCTCTCAGCCCAGCACCCGGTTCGGCCTGCGTCCCAAAGCCATCACGGACCCGCAACAGATTTTTAAGCTGACAGCGTTTTTCAGTTGGTCGGCGTGGGCGTCAGCCGCTTTGCGGCCCGGGCTCGAATACTCTTACACAAACAACTGGCCCTCCGAATCACTGGTCAACAACCATCTCACGGCCGACGCGATTGTCTGGAGCGTGCTCTCGTTGATTGCGTTGCTGGGGGGAATCGGCCTGCTGCTGGCGGCCTTCGGCCGATGGAATTTCCTGGGTTGGCACGGGCGCGAGCGAACAACGGTGTCGTTTCGTCCTCCGGACTCGATCAGCCTGACGCCCGCGCAGCGAGCCACGGCGTACTTCTTCCTGGTGATGGCGGTTCTCTTCCTGGTGCAGACGCTGCTGGGCGGCGCCTCGCAGCATTATCGCGCCGATATCTCCAGCTTTTTCGGCCTCGACCTCGCTCGCATTCTTCCTTTCAACGTGGCCCGGACGTGGCATGTTCAGCTTGCCATTTTCTGGGTCGCCACTTCTTATCTTGCCGCCGGCATTTTTCTGGCGCCCATGATCACCAGGCGCGAGCCCCAGGGGCAACAGTGGCTGGCCTATGGCCTGCTTGGTGCGCTCGCCATCGTGGTGTTTGGAAGCTTGTTTGGAGAGTATGCGGGAATCGAAGGTTGGATCCGTCATCTCTGGAGCTGGTTCGGCGACCAGGGTTTCGAGTACCTGGACCTTGGGCGCTTTTGGCAGATCCTGCTGACGATCGGCCTGCTCTTCTGGGTGATCATTCTCTTCCGGGGACTGCGAGGGCGCTTGAGCACGGAGCATGTGGGCAACCTGCCCTGGCTTTTCTTCTTCTCGGCCTTGTCGATTCCGGCCTTCTATGCGGTTGGCCTCCTGGCCCGGCCAAATGAGGTTTTTACCACCACGGACTTCTGGCGCTTTTGGGTGGTCCACCTGTGGGTGGAAGATTTCCTGGAACTGTTCACCACCATCATCGTCGCCTACGTCTTTGTACTGCTGGGAGTTGTTCATGAACGGGTGGCGCTGACGATGGTTTACCTCGACATCCTGCTCTATTCCGCCGGCGGCGTGATCGGCACGATGCACCACCTCTACTTCTCCGGCGAGCCTGCCGTCCATATGGCGCTCGGGGCCTTTTTCTCGGCCGCAGAGGTCATCCCGCTCACCTTCCTGACGCTGGAGGCGTGGAGCTTTCTGCAGCTGGGCGCGGAGCAGAGTGCAAGGTCCAAGTCGCCATTTCCTCACTTCTGGGCCGTGATGTTTCTTGCTGCGGTCGGGTTCTGGAACTTCCTCGGCGCAGGCATCTTCGGCTTTCTGATCAACCTGCCCGTGGTCTCCTATTACGAAATCGGAACGGCGCTGACGGCCAACCATGCGCATGCCGCGATGATGGGCGTTTATGGAATGCTGGCGGTGGGGTTGTCGCTGTTCTGCCTGCGCTACATGATTCCTCAGGAGCGTTGGTCCGACCGCGCGGCCAGGATCAGCTTCTGGTCACTGAACCTTGGCCTTGCCTGGATGTGCTTTGCTTCGCTGTTTCCTCTGGGCATCATCCAGCTTTACCACTCCGTGCGCTACGGCTATTATGACGCGCGAACGCTGCAGTACCTGACGGGCCACTTGAACACCTTGATCGAGTGGCTGCGGCTGCCGGGCGACGCGCTGTTCATCGTGGGTGGCGTACTGCCCATGGTTTACCTGGCGTGGCTTGGAGTCCGACATGTGGCGCCGAAGATCACGGCGGAAAAACCAGCGGAAAGTCTCTTTACCGAGATCGTGGAGTCTTCCGGGGTGAAATGATGATCGACGGCTTCCACGTTGAAGTGTTGATGGCGGAAGGCTACTCGCTGTTCCTTGTGGCTGTTGCGGCGATGCTGGAATGGCTGGCGCGGAACTCCCATCGGCGCTCGGAGCAGATGCGCGTGACCGGCTTCAAGTACCACAGGGAGTTCGACCACTGGGAATGCCCGACGGGAAAGCTGCTCCACCGCCATTCCATCGACCATGAGCGTAACATCGTTCGATACCGCGCGCCGGCGCATGTCTGCAACTGTTGTCACAAAAAGATCGACTGCACCGATTCCGACGAAGGGCGCGAAATCGAGCGGCGTGTCAATTCCTGGGTGCAGTCGGAGATTCGCCGCTTCCATCGCGGCATCTCTCTGGCCTTGTTGCTGCTTGCAGCGTTGATCCTTGCATTCCAGGTGATGTGGTACCCCCAGCCGCGCGACCTGATCGTGCTCGGCATCCCGCTACTTGGCGTCAGTGTCGCCGGCGCCCGTCTGCTCAGCGGATTCAAAATCCGTGAGACAGTAGACCATAGCGCCGGAGACCAGGCGGCCGATGGTCAGTTCAGGGCCACCTTGCATTCGTCACGCCCTGAGCTTCCCAGAATTTGGCGAAAGTCGTGAGGTCGCCTACCCACATATCCAGTCCTTGGTTCTTGATATCGGCCAGTACCTGTTGCAGGACCTGGAAGCGCGCGGTCGTATCAATGGGGTGAAGCAGCAGCACGGTTGGCGCGTTGTTGTCGTAGTCGAACTTGATGACCTTCATCCAAGCCTGGACATACTGGCTGACAGTGGAAGAATCAAGACCGGAGAGGCCGGCAGCCGGCGATGCATCGTCCGAGATGGACATTGGATACTCCATGATGGGATATGTGGTCACGGTGGTTGGGGTGGTGCTGGCGTCGAGGGTGAAAGTTACAAACGGGAAAGCTCCTCGCGCCAGGTCGTTGAGGTAGCTCAGGTCCCGTTGATACCCTGTAGCCGCAAGCGCTTGCAAGAAAGTGGCAGGAATCAGGGTGTAGCCAGCCCGGAAGGCTGTAACCGAAATGCCGAAGTCATTCTCAAGCAGCCACTTGCTGACTCCGACTTCTCCAATGACGCTTATGCCGCTGGTGCAGCAGTAAGGGTCGGAGGACATCAGCGTGAACATGGGCCCATAATTTGAGGCGGTCTCCGACGGAGGATTCGTAAGGCTGTATGGGGCGGTTTCGAAATCCGGAAAATGCCCGAAGCTGTGGCTCTGGACATCGAATCCATGGTCGAGCGCGTACCGGACATCCTGGTGCCCCGAGGCGTCGTACATGCCATCGATCCAACCGTTGTTATAAGGGTTAGTGGTGAACGTGAAGGTGGACTTGATTCCCAGGCTGCTCTCAAAATCTACCCAGGCGGGGACATTCTGGTAGGAGACATCCGCGTCGATATCGTGTGTGATAATCAGCGCCGCACGACGGCCGCCCGGGGCCCATTGCCTCTCCTGGGGATTCGGTGCATAGGCTTCGTAGCTCGCGCGCATCATAAGGCGGCAAACGTCTGCGTCAGGAACGATTGCGTTGACGCCCTGAGGCCCGGTATCGTTGCCGAGTTGGAGCTCCGGCAATTCCAGCAGGGGCCGAAGCCTCCAGCCGAAAACATAGGCCCGGCCTTTTCCGATGTCGCACTTCAGGGCGGCGTAGTCTCCGGTGCTCCAGGTGGCCAGAGGCGTACATGATCCATTGGAATATCCGCGCGTGACATCGTCGACCGGAAAGAATGGCGCCCAGTTGATTTCTTCCGGGGCGTTAATGTACTTCAGAATGGGATCATTCTGGGCAGTATCAAACGTGAGGGGCCGTTGTTCATCTGTCAGATTGGAATAATCATTCGCGGGAGAAGGGATGCCGAGCGCCGTCAGCAAGCTGCTTACGTTGGGTTCCCACAAATACAATGTCCCTCCGCTACTAACGTAGCTCGTGAGATTGCTGATGTCTGCGGACGACAGGCTCGAAGCAGTGTTCAGGACGCCTGCAACGACAATGAAGGGGTTCGCGGCGGCGGTGGCAAAATCGGTGGTGTCAATATTGGGAATGCCCATCTCCGTAACCAGGTGGTCCGCGGAAATGACGTCCTCGGCGTCCCCTTCGTTGTCTTTTGAAGTCCAGTCTAGCACCGAGACCAGCGTGCCATTGTGAGGAATCTGCCGGAGCGCTGGCGGAGGGCCGCTGAGTACACTGCCGGCGCCGGTTCGCGGGTAGCCGGACCAGACGGTCAGGCTCAACGAAGTAGAAAATCCGCCGCCGGGAGCGGAGGTCATCACGGTGATGTTGAACGTGCCGGTGCTGGCCAGCAACGACGAGGGGACGGTGGCGGTCAATTGCGTTGAGCTTCCATAAACCGTGGTCAATGCGGTGTTGTTGAAATAGACCTTGGATTGCGCCGTAAAGTCTGCTCCGCCTGCCGTCAGAGTGGTATCAGGGTCGCCAACAGTGGCGGCATCTGGCGAGATGGAATAGAGGGCTGGAGCGGGATTGACGACGGTCACCGTCGCGGTCCCCGCCTGGGTTGGGTCTGCCACGCTGGCGGCGGTGATAGTGATCGTGTTCGGCGAAGGGGGAACACCTGGCGCAGCATAGAGTCCCGCAGCATCGATCGTTCCGTAAATGCTGTCTCCACCGCCGACTCCGTTCACTGACCAAGTGACGCTTTGGTCCGTAGTGCCTGCCACCTTAGCGCTGAATTGTAGTGTCTGACCGACGTTCAAAGTTTGTGTCTCCGAGGTAACCGATACGGCAATCGAAACCGTCAGTGTTTCGGTGCTGGACGTCCCACCTCCCGGGCTCGGGTTCATCACGGTGATGGACAACGTTCCGGGAGCCGTAAGCATGGCTGCGGGGACAATGGTGGTCAACTGGGTTGCACTTGCGAAACTTGTTGCCAGCTCCGTGCCATTGGCTTCCACAACGGACTGCTGGGCGAAGCCGCTGCCAGCCACACTGATCGTGCTGTCACCACTTCCTGCTGCGAGATTGGACGGCGAGATGGAGCTAAGTGCCGGGACCGGATTCGTTATGGTGACAGAAGCCGACGCACTGGCATTGGGATTTGCCTCGCTGGTGGCGCTTACCGTAACTATGTTCGGCGAAGGCGGCGCATCTGGAGCAATGTAGAGTCCCGCCGCGCTGATCGTCCCGAAGGTGCTGTTTCCGCCAGTGACGCCGCTCACCGCCCAGACGGCACCTTGGCTGGTTGAGCCGGTTACAGTGGCTGTGAAGGTTGAAGTCTCTCCCGTGAGCAGCGTAGCGGTTTCCGGTGCGATTGAGACGGAAACCGTCGGCGTCACCATTGCTGCGGGACTTCCACCGGCGCAATCCAGGAGCAATAAAGCCTGCGCCATTAAGGACGTTGCAAAAAAGATGGATAGTGACTTCCGTGGGAGTGACAAGAGACCGCCACCATTCCTGCTGCCCCAAAGGGCAGACACTGGTTTCGGCTCGCAGTACGGCAGTATGTGCCTGTCAAAGGCTCACACTTGCTGTTCGCGGGCCGCTGCCTTTAGGAATCGGCGGTTTCTTGTTTTGGGTTTAGCACGGAGTTGTCCTGGCTGGTTATGGGCCAGTGACTGCCATTAGCTGTACCAGGCGGTTTGCACAGTTTGCTAGATGAAGCTTTGACGATGAGGATTCAAGGTTCCGCAGTTTGTGCCGGGCCTTCATTGTCCTTAAGACAAACTCTGACACCAGTGGAAGATCCGAGCATTATTTGCGAGGGCGATGACCGAGTGGATCGTGGCCGTGGCCAAGGGATTCGACGGCTTAAAGCGGGCTCTCCATCGAGGGCTCAAGAAATCCAGGATTCAGGCTCAGCTATTGCGGCCGTGCAGAATATCAAGCGTCCGATGGCGGCAGCAAATCCGCCGCCAAGACCATACTCGTCCTAAATCTCTGTTTCATTCTTCAACTTCCATTTGCACTCGCACAAGCCCCTCGGCAACAGGCTCGTAAAGTGTGTAAACCGGGAATGGGACGGGAGGCCGAGTGCTGACTGATCAGTGCGACACACAATCTGGGGATGCTTTTCCAGGCCTGGTCGGTGTGCCCCAGTTCTCCCGCTTCTTCGGATCGCGTCAATCCTCTTCGATGCCGAACAATACTACCAACGGGCATCGACCCCCGGCTGCACAATGTCGGCAACCGCGCGTCCGGTGAGGCTTCTGGCCACATCGGCCGTAATCTCATTCCAGGAGTTTGGGGCGGCGCCGGCACCCAGCAAATCCCAGGCCTTGGATTCCCGAGGATTTAGTATGAAAGCATCGAAACGCCGGACGGCCTGTGCCACACGTGGACCATGGTGGACATGTTCGTAATACCAAGTCAAAACATTAATCACTCCGGGACTGCGGGCCTGGTCTGAGCTCCCATGCTTTGCCCACGTGCCGTTCGCATTCTGCGTGCGCAACAGGAACTCGATGTTCGGCCGAATTGCGCTCTCAATCCAACGACGCCAAGCTTGGTTGCCGCAATAGAGGTCAAAGGAAAGCGCTCCTTCTCCGACATACGACGAAGTATCGTAGGTCCAGCTATGCCACAGGTGGTAGTCAACCTTGGGATTGCCGCGCTCATTCCAGTCGGCGCCTTCCATGGTCAGAATATAAGGGATGTTGCCGTCGCTGCGCATCGTACTGAGAATCCACTTCAGGGCATGGTAGGCCACTTCCCGGTACTTGTTCTGCCCGGTGATGTGATACATCCAGGTAAAGATCTCGCCGCCGGTAAGCGCTGACGAGATCGTGTATTGGTCGCGAATTGGACCGGTCATCACGCCATCTTTGACATGCCGCCAGCCGGTGCCGAGCGCTCCGTTCTTGTGGATCATGCCATCCTTCTCGATTGAGTTGACATAGCGTTGGACGGCGTCGAAGTACTCTTTCTGGCGCTGATGATCAACGTGATCATAAAGAGCGATGAACAGGCCGAGCGCGCTGCCGGTATCAGCAAGGTAGACCGTACCGTAACCGGACGGCCAGAAACCGTTCGGCATCTGCTTCTTTAATAGGGAGTCAGCGTAAGCAATGGCGGTATCAAGGTATTGCCGGTCACCGAAAATCTCATATCCAGCAACCAGCGTTCGCATGTAGTAGCCGCCGATAAAAATAACAGAGAAATTGCTCTTTTTATTGACAATATAATCGCACAACTGCCTGAGAAACTGGCGTGTCTGCCGACAACCCGAGTCCGCACAGAAGGGATTGCTCCGCACGGTCGAGGCGGCAGGCGAGAGCAGGGGAAAGAAAAGTAACAGACAGAAGGCACTGACGGAACGCCGAAAAGTCCGAATAGCCATCTTTGTCTTCTCCTCAGACGAAGTGAGGTCAACGAGTTCTAACCTGACTTCCGCGCTCGGAAGCGAGATTTTGATTTTTTTAGCCAGCAAACGGTTTGTTTTCAGTGGGGGCTTTCCGAAAGGCCATAATAGTGAC
>JAKAWN010000277.1 GCA_021827245.1 Acidobacteriota bacterium
GACCCAGCCGGACCGCGAAGTTATCCAGGCGATTCGCGCCGAGGTTCCAAGGGCCCCCTGGCTCGGTCTCAAGGACAAGGAGCGGGTGCGCGAGCTCCCGGTCCATGTCGATGTCCCGCCGACTGACGCCGTGGGCGAACTCTACAACTTCGTTCGAAAAGAGATTCAGGAATTCTTTTCGGACGAGGCGGTGCGGCCGATCGAAGACTTTCGCGGGTTGATTGCCGCAGGGCACTTCACGCGCGATATGGATACGGAGGCCGCGCAGGTCAACCGGATCTATGCCGCGAATATCGGCATGATTCTCAAGCGCATTGAAACCTACCGGGAAGCGCTCGCGAAGGCGCAGGCGGAGCTTGAAGGGATGAAAGATGACCCGAAAGCTCGCAAGCAGGCGATCTTCAAACGCAACCAGGCGGCTTCGGCGCTTAACTTCTACCAGCGGGAGCGTTCGCGCCAGGAAGTGAAGGCGTTGATCACTTTCGTCCAAAAATGGGCGAGCCAGAAGACCGAAAATCGCGAAGGCTGGCTTCAGGCCCTCTACAACCGCACGACCTCGGGCAAAGGCAATGGCTCGATTGTTTTCTATGCCTTCCCGCAGGAAATCGTTGACCAGATCGTCGCGCGCACCGGAGGGCGTCCTATCCGAGTCCATATCCCGGAGGCGTGCGACGGCGAAGTGAGGATTGACTCAGAAGGCCGGGTCTTCCTCATCAATCCATGCCCTGGCCCGGACGGACAAGTCCAGGAGCGCGAAGTCTTTGAGGTGCAAGTGAGCCCCACGGGCGAAGTGCTTCGGGATTTCGGCCGCAAGGGCCGGCCGGTGATCGTTGAACGAGTCCGGCCTTTCCCCATCGCGCCTGGCCGGAGCGTTGTCCAGAACGGGACAATCGTTTTTCCCGGAACGGTGCAACGACCCAAGGTCATGGGGAAAAGGGCGATCAACTAACCAAGCGTCCAGGAGGCCCCTCTTACAGGGGCTTCCTGGACCTGACTTTTAGCCGAGGAAGGAAGTACGGAGATGAAAAAACAAACGCTATACGCGCTGATGGTCCTCATGGCCGCTGCATTGCCCGCTTTCGGCCAGAAGGTTTTGACCCAAAAGCCGGGCAGCACCGCCATTACTCGCGTCGAAACGGCGCTCAACCATCTAACGGTGGTCGAGCTTCGTGAGCCGGTCTTATCTGTCGCCTCAGGCAGCCAAGCCTTCAGGGTCGAATGGCACGGGAACAAAGTCTTCATCGAGCCGACCGAAGCGAACGTTTCGACGAACTTGTTCATCTGGACAAAGTCCGGGCGGCTCAACTACGAGCTTGAGCCAGCGGGGCAAGTTGGCCAGATGGACTTTGCCATTGATCAGGCCGCCGTCCCGCGCCCGGCGGCGAAGCCCGTTGCCGAAAAAAGCGACCCTTCAGTGGGTGAATGGCAGATGGAGGCCGCATTGCTTGGCGCGACGCCAGTCGAGACGAGCGATTACAAAATTCATCCGAACCGTGTCCACCTGTTGATCAAAGACACCGCCCGCCGGGATGGCCGACTCTTCATTCGCTATGCGGTCGCCAATTCGACAAGCCACCCTTTTGAAATTACGAGCCCGCAAGTCTTCTTCCTCGTATCACCACGCAGCCGCATGAGCCTTATTGCGCAGCGCAACTTCCAGCTTCCGGATTCCGAGAGGATTGAGAGCAATGGACAGGTTTCACTCGATGTCATCCATCAGGAAGTCGAAACCAGACAAGTGGGACCGGACGGCCAATCCGTCGGAGTTATCGAGGTGAAAGCGCCTCGAAGCAGCCTTGGTCTGGCTGTTCTTCGGGTCGTCATGCCTGGCAATGGGCATGGAGAGATCTCGGCTGCGTTTGTCCTTTAACGCCGCTTCGAATGGCGGAAGCCAACGATGGAATCTTTTGAGAACAACACCTCGGTTCCGGAGCAGGAGGAAACCACGGCGGAAGTCCGCGGCCGGCTTGTTCGTTACTTTTCAAGCCGGCGAGACTTGGGACTCGGCAATATGCTTCTGAACCTGGCGCTCCGCCCGGCGAATCCCTTTGATCCGAAAAGGAAGCGGAAGCTCAGAAAGGGCTTTGTGCTCGTCGTGCTGATTGGGCTAGCGCTGGTCGCAACCTTTGTGTACTTCAATATCTTCCCAGGGGCCCAATGATGGATGTTAGGACCTACAACACGATGGCATCCACCTTGCCCGGCGTTTGCCGCGAACGCCGTCCGGCGTTGCGAGTACTTCAAAGGCTGGTGCGGTTCGTTGGGAGAAAGCTTGGGGCGGCTGCGCTTTGGATGGCTGTGCTGTCTCCCCTTTATGCCTTTCATAATGTAATGCTTCAAGGAACTTACCTGCCTCTAGGCTCGGCCTTTGGCTTGGTCCTCATAGGAATCGGCGTATCCTTTATATATATCGCTTCGACTCTTACTACCTCACCTGAAGATCGTCTCCCGCTGACCACGGTCCTGCTGATTGGCTTCGGGCTTGCCGCGGGTTTCGCCGCATTGTGGGCTCCATATAAATAAGGATGGCTTTATGAAAACTGACCGCGGCAACGAACGTCCGCCTTTGATCCAGGACGCTGGAGCCATCGCGGCCTTTGTCATCTTTGGACTCATCACCCTGTTCTGGTACGTCGTACATTCGCGCTATCTCGTTACCGACCGGCAATTTCTAGAAGGTCTCTGTTACTTCGTCATTCTCGTGGTTGGCGCCGGCTGCGGGGTCTGGCTCATTGCCACCGCGCGCTCTCGGCGTGAGCAGCAATGGCCGCATCCCTTCCTTACCATCTCACCGCGCCGTGATGACCGGCTTTGCCACAAAGCATGGCAAGAGAGCTCCGTCGTGCTCGGCTATGACGTTCACCGCAGGCCCTGGCTCTGGCCTGATCGCATTCGCGTCCTGCAAGGCCTGGTGCTTGGGCTCACCGGCATGGGGAAAACTACGCTGCTCAAGAACATCATCACGCAGGACTTGATGCGGGTGATTGACACACCCGAAGGTCCAAGGCGAATGCCGATCATCATTCTCGATGGCAAAGGTGAGCACGAATTCTTCGAGGAATTACTGCCCTATATACATCGCGCGGGCCGGCTTGATGACATGCACGTGCTTGACCCCTCCCGCGCCGACATCTCGGCGCGGTATAACCCGTTCTACAGCACGGCAGACGACTACATGCCCGTCGTCAACATGGTCTTCGGTTCGTTCAATCTCCACGACGAGTTTTTCTCGAAACATCAGCTCGTCTATTTGGGGGATATCGTCCGCGTGCTGGTCTACACGAGCTGCAAATTCAATTTCTACGACGTCCTGGTCATGGCCATTGACCGCGAAGTATTGAAGGAACAGGTCGAAAAGGCCATCCACGAGATTGAACGCACGCCGAACGTCACCTTGCAGCGGCGGCTCAACTTCGAAATGTCGGTGAAGAACCTCTACCAGTCCTTTCAGGACCGGGAGCGCGTCGAGAAGATTCAAGGGATGCTGAACGAGTGCATGACCTTCTTGGACGACGAGCTCTCGATCATCACCGGGCCTTACGACGACGTCCTTTCGCTCGAAGAAGTGATCGAGAAGGGACAGATTCTCTTTATCAGTCTGAACGTGAACAAAAACACCGAGCCGGTCAAGGCGCTGGGGAAGATGTTGCTCCAAAACGTTCAGTTAGTCATCGGGAAACGCTACGAGAAAGGTCGCGACGGCGCGGAAAGCCGTCCGATGACCAGCATCATCATGGACGAATTCGCGCCCTTCGGCTACGCGAACTTCGCGCACATCCTCCAGACCGCCCGCGGCACAAACACCTCCTTCCTATTCTCGATGCAAAGCGTCCCGCAACTGCTTCGTGTCGGCAAGGGGTTCAAGGAGGAAGTCACATCGGCGGCGAACACCATCATCACCTTCAAGACCCATGACGAGACGACGGCCGACTACTTCCTGCAGGCTTCAGCCTTGCACCCGGTGACCAAGCGCACCCTCTCCATGCGCCGGCTGAAATTCTTCGGCTATGAGAAATATGAAGCGACCGGGCATGCCACGGAGCGCGAAGACATGGAGACCCGGGCCATGGACATGCACATCAAGAACCTGCCCAAGGGCCAGGTGGAATTGCTCATGACCGACGAGGTCGAGGGCACGCTGCACACGACGCTCAGCGTCCGGCCGCCCGCTGATATTTGGGGCGATGGATTCAAGCCGGAGGTTTTCCCGCGGCTCCTTCAGTCACGGGCTGACTCAACCAAAGGCGCGAATCTCAGGTTCAAGAACCTTGAAATGGCGAACCGGCACGCGAGAAGAGCAAACGTCGGATGGGGCTCGGGGGTCGTATGAAGCGGTGCGGGTTGGTGGTGTTTTTGGTGATTGCGTTCGCGGCGTCTGCTCTTGGCCAGATGCAAAGTCCCTCAGCGTCGCGTGTTCCCACGGCCGAGCCGAGCCGCGGCCTTCGGCCCTACCAGCCGCGCGGCTTGTACCAGAATACCTGGTACGACGCCCTGCTCAACCGGGTGAACCCCGAACACCGGAACTGGGGCGACTGGATCGAGCAGCGCCGCCAGGCTTTCCTCGACGCCTATGTTCGGAATCCTTACTTCAAGTACAGCTTAGTGGTCACTCTGCTGCTGTTTCTTTCAATGGGGACCATCGCGAAGCTCTTCTATGACCTGTGCAAGAAAGATTGGATCTGCGCCGAGAAACTGACGGACGCCCAGGACCACGACCGGCGCGCGCGCGCGGCAGCCCGCGATGCCATCCGCCGATACAACGACCACATGGAGAAATGCAACCGTGTCATCGAAGGCCAGGAAGCGGGATTGGCGGTGGCTGCGACAACCGCTGGTTCCGACGCGGAGTCTTTGCACGCTGAACTTGAGGATACGCGCAACAAATTGGACGAGGTTACGCGAGAAAGAGACAGGCTGAAAGGCGAACTCGACCGGGTCAAGTTCACCATTGCAGACCTGTCGCTCAAGGTCAACTCGCTTCGAAGCACAGGCAATGGCGGATCGACTCCCGCCCAAGACACGGCAGAGGGAAACGCGCCAACCCGCACGGAGATGATGCGCCACATCGCTAACCTTCAGGAACAGGTCTACACCGAGCGGGAGCGGAACAAGAATCTTAAGGGCGGGTAGGCGGCATGCTCATCGGCATATCCGGATTCGGAAGCGTGTGGCGACTGCGCGTCGAAGGTGGCGAGAGTGATTCGAGACACCGTGTCCGTACGGCGTACTTCAACACCACCGGAGTCATGGCAAACGGGAAGATCGTCCGCCACCGCAAGATCGCGGGACATGTCCGCTTCAATGGCGCCGGCGGATTCAACCCCAACTATCCAAGCCGGATGATTGGCAAGGTGTTTGAGTGCGACGAGCCTTGCGTATGGAATGGGCAGACGAAGGTTTTCTGCAGCCACATTGTGCGCGCGCCAGTCGAGCCAGACTGCTTCCTGGTTGCTGTCAAGTCGGAAGAGTTCGGCCGCCTTCATGTTGGCACGCCGGGTTGGAAGTCGGAAGCGAGCTTCCTGATCTCTTTTAGCGAATGGCGCGACCAGCAGGAAGCGTTGTTGCTCATGCCGTACGGCAACTGGGTGCGCACCAGGATGGGAAAGGTTGTTCTCGTGCGCGATAAACAGGATCCATGGCGCGCGCGCCTGAAATTCGAGGTAACAGATTGATGGCATACCCAGCCGGATACATCGAGCTGAGCGCGGAGCGTGACATCCCTTTGCTTAAGGAAGCGCTTCATGCAAGGTTCGTGACGCACGCTCAGTTGTTTGAGCTCGCGCAATTCGCCGGCATCGAGTCCTGCCGGGAGGCTTTCAACTGGCGGGTGAAGCGCCTCGCGTCTCGCGAGCTTCTCGTGCGCCACGACGTGCCCAGCTTTGGCAGGAACTTCGTCTATTCACTTGGACCGAGCGGCGTTATGCACCTGACAGGCCTGGGTGTTTCGTGCGCCGGCATGACGACCGGCTTCGTTCCGGTGCGGGACGCTTCCCGCGTCGCTCATTCCGTGGACGTGACGGACATCCGGCTCCACCTGCTGCGCGCCGGCCTTCTTAACGATTGGCGCTCCGAGGTCGACGTCCGCGCGAGCAACGATCTCGTGAGCTACAGGTTCGCCAAGGATTATGACGCAATCATGACGCTCGCCATCCACGGCCACGAGGTCAAGGTTGCACTCGAATACGAGCGCCAGCCGAAGGCCAAGAAAAGGTACGGAGGGATTCAGCAGACGATCGAGCAGGAGCGGCGGGTGGACCGCTTTCTTTACCTTTTCCCGGAATACAAGCTCATGTGGTTTGTGCATGGGTTGTTCCGGAAGACGGGTCGGAAAATGTACTTTGGCCTGACCTACGAACTGGAGCGCGACCTCCTCGAAACGCGTGTGGTGGACCCCCAGATGCGCTTCCGAACCCTCGAAGCGGCCCTCCAATAAACATACGGACGCTTTTGCTCCGCTTTTACTCCACTTTCTCGGCGTTTTGAGCCTGCTCGCAAGTCCCCGCCCACGAGCGGCTTCCGGTCTGACTACTATGCTCGCTCCGCGCGCCGTTGTGCGCAGCATTGTGGATTGGCGTCGCATCATCCTCCTGTGTTGTGTGCGCACCTTCGCGCTGACCGATGCGACCGTAATGACACGTTGCGCTCAGGCCGTGACGGTTCGACTCCGTTCATAGAAGTGTGCATTGGCAGACAGATGGCCGCAGGAAGTGTGCTGACTCTGCGCATGGTTGAGCGCGACAAGCTCACAACCAGTTGTGACGTGTTGCTGCGTCGCAGTGGCGACATGGGTACAAACCTGACGAACAGAGAGGAGGTGAATGAGCAATGCAAGAAGTAACCATTGTGACGGACGGAAGTTGCATAGCTAACCCCGGTCCCGGCGGATGGGCGTGCATTCTCCGGTGCGGCGATCAGCAACGCGAGTTGAGCGGCAGCGACCAGGACACGACTTCCAACCGCATGGAGTTGATGGCTGCTATTGAAGGTCTGCGCGCACTTAGGGTGCCAGCCCGCGTGCGATTGGTCAGCGATTCAATGTACTTGAAGAAAGGCATAACGGAGTTCCTTCCCAGATGGAAGGCCAACGGCTGGGTCAAGAGGAATGGAGAGCCTGTAATGAATCAGGATCTTTGGGACCAGCTCGATCAGCTGGCACAGAAGCATATGATCGAGTGGGAATGGACAGCCGGACACAGCGATCACGCCGACCAGACCCGCGCGGACCAATTAGCCCTTCAGGCTGCGCGTGCTCAGGCCGCTCAGCGGAAGGAATAAACGACTCATGCGCGCCCGTTTGTTGCAACACCTTGTTGGCCTGCAAGTCGCAATGCCGTCGCATGCTTCCTAACCAATGCGCAATCAGTCGGTCCCTGAGTTCCTTCATTCATAATGCAAGGCGACCATCGAGTCCACCTTGCTGGCGCGCCGGGCAGGAATATAGCTGGCGGAAAGAGCGACTGCGGAAACCAGTAGTGCGGCTGCGGCAAACGACGGCAAATCAGTTGGTTTTACGCCGTAAAGATAATCGGACATCAGGTGACCAACGCCAAGCGCGCAGCCCAACCCTGTGGCCACGCCGGCCACCACTAGCTTCGCGCTCTGTCCGAGCACCAGGCGCGTCACATCCTCCGGCCGCGCTCCGAGCGCAATGCGAATCCCAATCTCATGCGTTCGCCGGCCGGCGTAATAGGAAACCACTCCATAAAGCCCGACCGCCGCGAGAAAGATTCCCAGCAGCCCTAACACGGCCGCTAGGAGAGCTTCGGCACGGTCCGCAAACAGAAATGAGCCCATGTAGCTTCTGAGCGTGACGGCGCTGGTGATCGGAACCTTGGGGCTAACTGAGCGCGCCGTGCTTAATACTGATTTCATAAGGGTCGGCGCGTAGCTCGCCGTTTCGACAAAGATTGAAGCCTCGAACGAAAACGTCTGCGCAAAGGGAAAGAACATGTACGGCTCAGGGGCCTCGTGGAGGCTGAGGTACTTCCCGTCCTCTACCACGCCCACGACCTGGTAGTGCGTCTTCTCAACGTCGATCCATTGGCCAACCGCATCCGCGTGCGGCCAGAAGCGCCGGGCCATGGTTTGATTGACAAGAATTATCTTGGTGCTGTTAGGCCCGTCACTTTCCTCAAATCCGCGTTCCTGGACGATTCGCGTGCCCAGGGTCGGAAAGAATCCGGGGCTGATGATGTTGAAGCGGATGAGGATAGCTTTACCCGCTTCGTTCAGCGGGCTTCCCGGGACAAACACCTTCTTCATCTCGCCTCTCTCATAATTCGCCAGGGGAGGGCGGCGCGCATAGCTGGCGCGCCTCACGCCGGGCAACGTCTGGAGCCGCTCGGCGAGCGACTGGTAAAGCGCCATGCTTTGGCTCTTGTTGTATCCGTAAAGCTCGGGAGGCGCCATCGTGAGAATAACGACTTTCTTCCGCGTGTCAAATCCCGGCGGCACGGCCATCGTCTTCAATAGGCTCCTGAAAAGCAACGCCGAGCCCACCATGAGTGTCATTGCCAGTGCGATTTCCCCGGCCACGAGCACCTGACGAAGACCCGGGGTTCCCTTCCGCCGACCATGCTCAAGGGCCTCGCCTTTAAGTATAGGAACAAGGTCGCACCTCGTACCATGAAAGGCAGGGGCCAATCCAAACGCCAAGGCCGCAATCGCAGACGCGGCCACCGCGAACGTCAGGACTGCGAGATCCAGCCGAACGTCAACGTGGACGCCAAGTTGTGCTGTGGACACCAACGAAGGCATCAGGCGAATCAGCCACCAAGCGATCGCCGTGCCTATTGCTCCACCTAAGAACGCGAGTACACCGCTCTCGACGAGCATTTGGGCGATCAGCCGTCGGCGGCCCGCTCCGAGCGCCAGGCGAACCCCAATCTCGCTTCGTCGTCGCTCATGCCGCGCCAGAAGGAGCCCCGCGACATTCGCGCAGGCGATGAGCAGCACCAAACCCGGCAAGGAGAGCACGAGCATGACAAGTGGTAGTGTGTTGCGCGTACGGTCCCACTGCGATTCGAGCACGAACTTTCTGCCCTTGTCGCTGGCAGGATAGGCCAGCGCCAGACGGCCGGCGATTGTGTTCGCTTGCGATCTAGCCTGCGCGACGGTCATCCCAGGACGTAGGCGGCCCACCACCGTGAACCAGCGATCCGCTCGCGCCTCAAATTCCT